>JAZRKK010000068.1:0-11341 GCA_045646305.1 Acutalibacteraceae bacterium | reverse complement strand
AGCCATCCAGCCTTCTTTCCAACCCTGGTAAGAAGCGATACGGAGAGCGAAGCATTTTTTACCGAGAAGTACGTTTCCGCCGTAACCAGAGTTAACAGAGATGATTGTGTTATCCTCAGGGAAGTGGCAGATGTATCTGTTTTCGGGATCGATGTCGCATCTGGAGTGGAGACCACGTACCCAGTCATTGCTGTCGCCTAAAACTTCGAGAACCTTAGGGCTAACGCGAGTCATGATAACCATGTTAAGAACAACGTAGATTGAATCAGTAACTTCGATACCAACTTTAGCGATTGGTGAACCGATTGGACCCATTGAATATGGGATAACATACATTGTTCTGCCTTTATAGCTACCACGAGCAATGTCATAAAGTTTTGCATACATTTCAGCAGGATCGCACCAGTTGTTTGTAGGACCTGCTTCTTCTTTTGTTGTTGTACAGATAAAAGTTCTATCTTCTACACGAGCAACGTCATTAGGATTGGTACGGTGTAAATAGCAGCCAGGAAGTTTTTCCTGATTAAGTTTGAAGATTTCACCTGAAGCACAAGCCTGTGCGCGAAGTTCTTCAATCTGCTCTTCACTACCATTGATCCAAACAACTTGGTCTGGTGTGAGGAGTTCTTTCATCTCATCAAGCCATTTTAATACAGTTTTGTTAGTGGTCATGATTTTTTCTCCTTAAAAATATAATGCATTTTTTTGCTTTTATATTATAATAGTATTTTGTCAAAAAATCAATATAAATATTTAATTTTTAAAAAAAAATTAACAACACTTGACACTTTGATAAATTTTGTGTAAAATCGTAATATTATTTATATAAAGAAAGTGGTATTACCTTATGAAATATGTTCCATTTACCAAGGAAAATGTCGAAAATTGGTCAAATATTTATCCTACGCCTTTTTACGTATATGATGAGGCTGGAATTCGCAAATGCGTTACCGATTTGTATAAGGCATTTTCTTGGAACAAAGGTTTTAGAGAATACTTTGCTGTAAAAGCAACTCCTACCCCAGCTATTTTGCGACTTTTAAATGAGCTTGGTTGTGGTACAGACTGTGCATCAATCCCAGAACTTGTTTTATCACAAAAAAGTGGAATTAATGGAAAAAATATAATTTTTACATCTAATGAAACAACTGTGGAAGAATATGAAGCAGCTATTCAAGCTGGTGCAATCATTAACTTTGACGATATAACACATATAGACTTCTTCGAAAAAATCGCACCACTACCAGACACTGTTTGTTGCAGATATAATCCAGGTAAATTTAATATTACCAACGATATTATGGGTCACCTTCATGACACAAAATTTGGTATGACACATGAGCAAATACTAGAAGCCTTTGCAATCCTTAAATCAAAGGGTGTAAAACATTTCGGTATACATTCGATGCTTGCTAGTTGTTCTCTTGTTGAAGAATACTATCCACGTCTTGCTAAAAAATTGTTTAAATTTGCATTAGAAATTAAAGAAAAACTTGATATTAATGTTGAATTTATTGATCTTTCTGGCGGAATTGGTATCCCTTATAAACCAACCGAAGAACCAGTAGATATATTCGCAATTGGTGAAGGTGTTCGTAAAGTTTATGAAGAATACGTAACCCCTTCAGGATTAGAAATCGCGCTATTTACCGAAATGGGTCGTTACATTACTGGCCCTTATGGCTACCTCGTTACCAAAGCACTTCACTACAAACACATATATAAAGAGTACATCGGTGTTGATGCTAGCGCATGTGACCTAATGCGCCCTGCGATTTATGGTGCTTATCACCACATAACTGTTTTAGGAAAAGAAAACGAAAATCCTGTTGGTAAATTTGATGTCGTAGGTTCACTTTGTGAAAACAATGATAAGTTTGCTGTTGAACGCGAATTACCTCAGATAGAAATCGGCGATTATCTTACAATACATGATGCTGGTGCACATGGTCACTCAATGGGTTATAATTACAATGGAAAGTTGCGATGCGCAGAATTGATGCTCAAACCTGATGGAAATGTGCAGATGATCCGCCGTGCGCAAAGTATGAGCGACTATTTTGCGACACTTGATATCGACCCGGAATTTAACTAAAAACTTTTTACTTGTAAATTTAAAAAAAGTTTGTTATAATTCGTATGTATGGAATATAAAATAAAGGATGAATAAAATGTCAGTAGGTTTTAGAAAAAGTCTATTTGGTTTCAATTCTGATGATGTAATTGCTTATATTGAAGAATCTCACAAGAAATTCTCTGCAAAAGAGGCTGAACTTAATAAAAAAATCAACAGCCTTGATGAAACAATAATTGCCGTTAACGCTCAGCTTGATTCTGTTAAAGAAGCAAAAGCATCAGTTGAAGCACAACTAAAAGAATATACAGACAAACAAGATGAGATTGAACGCCTTTCACAAAACATTGGTAAACTTTATCTAGTTGCACAAGCTAATGCTAAATCAATTATGCAAAATTCAACCGAAAATCAAGATATTACTAATCGCGAGGTTGAAAAAAATCTTCATTCTATTGATAATGCGCATGAACAGCTTGCTGCTTTAAAGGCAGAAATCATGCAAACATCAAATGATTTCATAAATCGTGTGGATACGCTTGTTTCTTCTCTTGCAACAGCTCGTGAACAAGTAACACAAAAAAATATTATTAATCAAGAACTTACCGAACAGTTCGAAAGTTTATTAGTTGATATAAATTAATAATTTTTTAGCAAGATGTAAATACATCTTGCTTTTTTTATATTATCAGTATATAATACTATTATAGTGTTCTATTTGGAACACATTTCAAAAATGGAGGTGTGATTTATAAACTGCTTTTTGTTCAATGGGCTTAGTGAAGATGAATTATCAACATTGTTTTCTACACTAAAATCGCCAATTTCAGCGTCTAAAGGAAAAGACCTTTATATTAACGGCATGATTGGTATTATTTTAAATGGTACAGCTACTGTTAAACGTTGCAATGATGTTGGTGACAGTATTACTATACGTAATATGTCTTGTGGAGAGCTTTTTGGTATTGTTTCACTTTTCGGTGATTGGAAAAACGGAAAAAGCTGTATTATCGCTAACGAACAATGTGAAATTTTATATTTAAGTGAAGAAGAATTTGTACAATTAATAAAAAAATATCCACAAATTTCAATTAACTATATAAAATATCTAAGCGAAAAAATTCGTTTTCTAAATCAAAAACTTGATGCGTTTACAACAAAATCAACTGAAGAAAGATTGTATGAATACTTATTATCTCAATCTAATGAAAAAGGTTTAGTTGATTTAGGATTTGGCATGGCAGAACTTGCGCGCCGAATAAACGTAGGCAGAACTAGCATTTACCGTGATATCGAGTCACTTCAATCTAAAGGACTTATAAGCCGTGAAGGTCACAACTTTAAAATCAAAAAATAAGGTGATAAAAATGTAAAAAATAATCTCAATTCTTTTAACAATGGCACTACTCTTTTCACTTACAGCTTGTAGTATCAATAATGACACAACATCATCTGCTCCAAGCACTTTAAGTGAAGAATCATATATTCCAGTAGATATGTCAATAGCATATATGACTGGACCTACTGGTATTGGTATGGCAAAATTAAACGCCGATTCTGATGCAAAACTTACAGCAAACAACTACACTTTTACGGTAGCTAGCGCTGCTACGGATATTGTTCCAAAATTTATTAATCATGAAATTAATATCGCTTCTGTTCCAACCAATGTTGCAGCTACCCTTTTTAATAACGAAAAAATTAGCGGTAAGGTAAGAATGCTTGCTGTAAACACTTATGGCGTACTTTCTATTTTGGAAAAAGGCGATACTATTAATTCCGTTGCAGATCTTAAAGGCAAAACAATATATTCAACAGGAAAAGGACAAAATCCTGAATACATTTTAAATTATATACTTACACAAAATGGTATTGATCCATCAACTGATCTAACAATCAACTTTGTTTCAAGCGAAGATTTAGTTGCAAAACTAATAAGTGGTGAAGCAGAAATAGCTATGGCTCCAGAACCAGCAGCTACTACCGTTATGGTAAAAAATCAAAACCTTCGCCGAGCTCTTAGCATAAATGATGAGTGGTCAAAAGTATCTGACACAAAACTCATGATGGGTTGTGTTATTGCACTTGATAGTTATATCGAAGCTAATCCTTCAGCAGTAAGTAAATTCTTAGAAGAATATGAAGCTTCTATTAAATATGCTACTACTAACGCTGACGAAGTTGCAACATACTGCGAAACATATACAATTGCGGCTAGTGCTGCCATAGCAAAAAAAGTAATTCCAAACAGTAATCTTTGTTTTGTTACAGGCAAAGATATGAAAGATAATGTAAATGGATACTTAAATGTTTTATTTAATGCCGATCCTACATCAATCGGAGGTAAATTACCCGCTGATGACTTATATTACAAAGCTAATTAACAAACAAATACTCAAAAAAATTATAAAATTTATTTTAGTAGCGACCTTCTGGATACTTATTTGGGAGGCCTCTTCCCGTCTTGTAAGTCGAAATAATGAATTACTAGTACTAATATTACCAAGTCCTTTTACTGTTTTTAAAAAATGGTGTGAAATAGTTGTTACTTCAAAATTTATAAATGCTACTTTTTCAACACTTTTACGGATATTTTTAGGTTTTTCAATCGGTAGTATATTAGGTTTTTTACTAGGAATAGCAACCCACATATCAAATACAATTTATTCATTAATTTCTCCTATACTTAAAATAGTACGTGCCGTGCCTGTTGTTGCGATAATAATTTTAATGTACCTATTTTTTACTAGCACTACCCTACCTATACTAATAGTTAGTCTTATGGTAATACCTATCATTTGGCAAACAGTGCATGATGGCCTTAACAATACCGATATAGCACTTTTAGAAATGGCTAGTGTATTTAGATTATCATATATAAAAACACTCATAAATGTGAAATTACCGCTGATTACAACTAATCTTTTATCAACAGTTATTAATGCTTTAGGTCTTGCATGGAAATCTGGCGTTGCTGCTGAAGTAATATGTTTACCATCTGTTTCACTTGGTACTTTACTTTGGCAAGGAAAAGGCAGTGTAAATTTTGATGAGGTATATGCTGTAACACTCACTGTTATTTTCCTTAGTATTATAATAGAATTTTTACTTAAGTTCCTCTGTAATAAATATCTGTTAAACGGAGGTGCTGCTAATGATTGAATTAAAAAACATCAATTTTAAATATGGTGAACAAGTAATTTTAAATGATTTTAACCTTACGATTAATTCCGGAGAATGTGTGCAATTGTGCGGAATTTCAGGTAGTGGTAAGACAACAGTAGCAAGACTAATTTTATCACTTGAACAACCACAAAGTGGCACCATTGTTGCTCCTAATAAAATATCTACTGTTTTTCAAGAGAATAGATTACTTGAAAATTTAGATATTCAAAAAAACATTCGCTTAGTTCTTTCAAAAGATCAATACAAAATTGCAGATTGTTTGTTAAAAGAATTTGATTTATATAACATTCGTAAAAAGAAAATTTCACAATTAAGTGGTGGTATGAAACGCCGAGTAGCTCTTATTCGTGCTATTTGTTACGGTGGCGATGCTTTGATACTAGATGAGGCTTTTAGCGGACTTGATACCTATAACAAACAAATCGCAGCTGATATAATAAAACGTGAATTTATAAATAAAAACAAATCAGTTCTTTTAATAACACATATTAAAGAGGATGCTGAATTACTTGATGCTAAAATAGTAAACATATAAAAAAATCTCGGTAGAAAATTCTACCGAGATTTTTATTATTTAAATAAGATAACTCCTGTTCCATATCCTATTGGTTCATTATTTTTTATACGTTTTATAAATTCACGGCGAAGCGAAGTATCATTTGGTAAATTATCAGGATTTCCATCATATATGCAATCAAACAATCTCCATATTTCCCCATAGTTTTGATATTCGCCTGAACTTACAATTGTAAAATCATCATAAAACTGTGCTAAATTTGATCCATCTTTGTAGACAGTTCTATTCCAAGGATATAATAGCCAACTATTACAGATAAATATAACATTGTCTTTAAACATATCTTTAAAAAATTCTTTAGCTTTGTTATATGATTCAATTACAAGTTCATGATATAGAGGTGCACCTGTTCTTGGTATATGAACACTTAATACATTTGTACCTTTAGGAATATGTACTCCGTTTATATCACAATCAAACCATGTGTTACTTATCTCAAATTGCAATCTACCAAGAGCAAATATCTTCATTTCAAAAATGCGTTCATACCATTTGGTAGTCATCGTACCATATTTGCCGTGAACCAAACTACATTCAATAAGTTTATAGCGTAAATCACGCATTGTATCATAAAAGATATCGTTGGAAATACCTTTTTGTTCATACTTTTCTTGTAATATAGTTGCCATACAAACAAACAATAACATATGAGCCGTATAAACACAAATCCCCTCTTTTTCAGCGAGAATTTTTGTATCTTCTACCATTTCTGCTATATTAAAATTTTCATTTTTATATCGATTTACTATACTAGAAAAATCATATTTTTTAAGAAAAACATCAAGCATATGCAAAAATTCATTTTGAGCATCAGATGGAAATTCTAATTTTTCCATTATATTTTTTACATTTTTCCTAATCATTATTATACCTCCTAATTTATAACAACGTTATTAAACTTTATTTGTAAATCTAAATTTTCAAATTTTAAAATTATTGGTAAACCTGATGGAGAAAAAACAAACTCATATTTATATCCATCAGTACTACCTTTTATTTCACAATTTTTTTCAGTACTTAAAACTTCTAACTCAGTTACATCATTTAAAATTTTAAATAAAATCTTTATAATCGAACCGTGTGGCAACGAATTTAAATCATATTCATAAGATAACCCCATAAATTCAGCTGATAAATTATTTTGATCAACATTAAAAGCCAATCCTTTAAGCTGCTCCGGACTATTTACGGTACAAGAAATTTTATTTTCTATAATACTAACATCACATAAAAATTCTTGATCTTCATACAATATATTAGATGTAAAAGAAATATTATTAAGTACGGGAGTTATATTCTTTGGTTTCGCACATCCACATAAAACAAATACAGTTAAGAGTGGTAAAACAACAAATTTTTTCAAAAAATCACCTAATCAGAAATTGTTTTTAACCCCTCGATAATATCACTCGGTATAATAGCACGAGTTGGCATATTGTTTGCAAGACTATCAGCAACAGCACCATGTATCCAAACCGAATTTAACACTGCTGTAAGCGGGTCATATCCTTGTGCTAATCGCGATACAATCATACCAGATAATACATCACCACTACCACCGGTAGCTAATCCGTCATTGCCGGTTGTGTTAAAGAAAATTTCACCATTAGGTGTAGCAACAATTGTATTGCTACCTTTAAGTACTAAATATACTTTGTTCTCAACAGCAAATCTTTTGGCAAATTTAACACGATTACTTTGAATATTTTCGGTAGTTGTGTCACAAAGACGTGCCATTTCCGCAGGATGTGGTGTAAGAATTACCGGGGCATTAATTTTTCTAATAATATTTATGCCTCCTACAATAGCGTTTATGCCATCTGCATCGATGACCGTTGGAATATTTACCTTTTCAAGAGTGCGATAAACAATGTTTTTAGCATCCTCATTTCTTCCTAAACCACAACCGATAAGCAATGCGCTACTATTTGAAATTGAAGATAAAATTGTTCTATCATAAATCTCAGAAACACCGCTTGGTAGAGTATCTACCGGAATTGTTACAGCTTCTGGAACAGCATTTGTAAAAGCAGCATAATTTTTATCACACACAATGGATTTTACAATTCCAACTCCTGAACGCAAAGCAGCCTTCGCCGCCAAAATTTGCGCTCCACACATACCGTAACTTCCACATATTAAAAGTGCTGTACCAAAAGTACCTTTATGTGAATTTTTTGATCTAGTGATTATTCTTGGATTATCTATAGTGAGATAAGCATAGTCATCTATCGGCAAACCTATATCAAGCACTACTGTTTCACCACAATACTCACTTGTTTGAGGCAACAAATGACATAATTTGTACGAAGTGAATGAAAGTGTTAAATCAGCGCAAAAAGCATTTGCGACCTCACCGCCATCACAAAAAACACCACTTGGTATATCAACTGAAATTTTGACACAACTGTATGAGTTAATCTTTTCAATTAAAGTTGCAATACTTTCAGATAAAAATCTGTTTAACCCAATACCGAACAACGCATCAATCACAAAATCAAATTCCCCGACAAAATCGGTAATAATCTCAATATCTTTTACTTCATTTTTAAATGTCATTGATGTATCTGTTGAAGGAAAACCAATCGGTGTAAGCAATTTTACATCTGCGCCATGTTTTTTAAGATTGGCTGCGATTACTAAACCATCTCCACCGTTATTACCGCTACCACAAAGAACGCAAACTTTTTTACCTATTACATTATAACGACTAAGTATCTCTTTTGATGCAGTATCCCCTGCTTTTTTCATTAATTGGGCATAAGAAAAATTGCCGTTTATCACGGCATTATCCTCGGCTTTTTTAATTTGAGCGGCGGTTAAAACCTTCATAAAATCACCTTGTTATAAATTTTCACATATATGACGTGGTAAGAAATTTTTCATACCGGCAATCATTTTTTCATTCGGCGCAAAAACAAATGCTTTTTGTGGTTTACCCTCTTGCTTATAATACAATATAAAAGCATTAGTATCTTTCTTGTTACATGCAAAGAAACAATCATTTGAAATATTACTAGGTACAGTACCTGAAAACTTCTCGATTTTTTGTACAGAAGTAAGATCAAAGCTTACCATTCGTTTACGTGAACTTTTTGCTATAATTTTATCAATATCCATTGTAGAATTGGTGATAATATATTCATATTCTATATTTAACATAGAATATAATTTTAAGGCACCATATCCCACTAAAAAAACAACTACAATGGCAAGATTTCCTAAACGCCATAACGCAACAGCCATTATCATTAACGCTACAACTGTTATACCAATGTATGCTAAATAAGTTTTAGTATCCTTTTTTATAGTTATAAGTTGCTCAACAAAAGTGTCCATTTTATGTCCTCCAAAGACTTTTCTTGCATTATAAATTATTTTAGTATATAATGATTAAAAATGCAAGTATTGGTTTTTAATAATATACGAATTCAGGTGTTAAAGTGAAAATTAAACAAGGTTTTAGTTTAAAACAAAAAAATGGTGAAGCTGTTATCGTATGTGATAAAAGCATAAATCGCGATTTCACAAGCACAATTCAATTAACAGAAACATCTGTGTTTTTATGGGATTTGCTTAAAAACGGTAATTGCTCAAAAGAACAAATGTTGAATGAGCTGCTTAAAGAATTTGATATTTCAACTGTACTTGCACTTAACAATATCGATGTATTTGTAAGAACTTTAAAGGAAAACGGAATTATCGAAGAATGAAAAAACAATATACAAACCAATGGATATATGCAAGAGTTAAATCATTTGTACCGTGGATTATTTTTTTATCAGCGCTTAACATTGCTACTTCTCTTGCATATATTTTTTTAGCAAAACTATCACAACAAATTATAGATAACGCTAGTGATAATACAACACACACTTTTATGATTGGAAGTATACTACTTTTTGGACTTATACTTTTACATATTGTAATTGATGCTGCTGTATCTATTATTTCTACAAACGTCTCGACAAAAATGAACATTAGTCTTAAAAATCATATGTTTACAAGTTTAATGAAAAAGAAATATGTAAACATAGCAAATTACCATTCTGGTGATTTGTTAAATCGTTTTTCTTCTGATGTAGATGTTGTAGTTAATGGAAGTATAATGCTTGTCCCCTCGCTTGTTTCTATGCTTACAAAAATCATAGCGGGTATTACAGCTATATGTATACAAAATTATTATTTTGCGTTTGCTGTACTGGCTATTGGTTTTATTTTTCCTCTCATTGGTAGAATTTTAAGTAAAAGATATAAACATTTTCACAAAGATGTTCAACAAACAGAAGGACACACACGATCATTTTTACAAGAAAGTTTTGCCAATATAGTCATTGTTAAAACACTTGGTGGCGAAAAACCTTTTTTACTAAAACTTAATGAATTTTTAGAAAACAATAGAAGTTTAAGAGTGAAAAAAAGTATCTTTTCAGCAATTATTTCTTCTTCATTATATTTGTTTTTCAGTTTTGGTTATTATGGAATATTAGTATGGGGCGCTACTCAAATAGCAAACGAATTAATGACCATTGGTACTCTTATTTATTTCTTACAACTTGTTTCTATATTGCGTTTGCCACTACAAAACATTTCGGGTATCATTCCACATTATTACTCAATGACTGCATCTGCTGAGCGATTAATTGAAATTGAAAACTTAGAAGATGAGATTATAAACACCGAAAATAAAAATATTGATTTTGAAAAAATCGTTGCAAAAAATCTTGCTTTTGCATATACAAATGAGATAGTATTAAGAGATAATGATTTTGTTATAAACAAAGGTACTATAACTGCAATTACAGGTCGCTCTGGTAGTGGAAAAAGCACTTTGTTTAAGCTATTACTAGGACTTTTTCCTGCGACTTATGGTTTATTAACTTTTGATGGCACTACCCCTATTGATGAAAAAACTCGACAAATGTTTGCATACGTACCACAAGGTAATATGTTAATATCAGGTACAATTCGTGATAATATTTCTTTGTGTGATAAAACCATAGATGATGAACGTATTATAAGTGCTGCAAAAACTGCCGCAATATACGATTTTATTTCAACACTTCCAAACGGCCTTGATACTGTAATTACTGAACGTGGACAAGGTTTATCGGAAGGTCAGATACAACGAATTTCAATCGCTCGAGCACTATTATTTGATGCTCCTATACTATTACTTGATGAAGCAACATCTGCGTTAGATGAAACGACCGAAACTTTGTTGCTTAATAATCTTAAAACTCTTACCGATAAAACAATTTTATTTATAACACATCGCAATACATCATTAAATGTATGTGATAAAATATTGCAGTTATCAAATGGAAAATTTAATGAAAAATAAAATAGACCCCCGAACAATGTGTACTGCCCCAAATTGTGCAGACAGTACAAAAAGAACCCCTATGGTAGTTAAAATTTAATTTTAAGCAATATACTGACATCGTTTTTCTAGTGGTGTCAGTTTTGTTTTTAGTTGTATTCGTTGATTGTTATAGAAATGA
>JAZRKK010000067.1:0-31856 GCA_045646305.1 Acutalibacteraceae bacterium | reverse complement strand
CAATAACTATTTATGGCGTAGATAGTTTGACAGGATCTACACATACGATTATTCCTGACAGAATTGTTGCGGCAACCTATATGGCAGCTACTGCAATAACAGGGGGCAGTGTTCAACTAAAACATATAAATCCACAGCATTTAACAGCTGTAAATTCAGTTTTAGAAGAAGCAGGCTGTAAAATTAAATATAGTAACAATGTGTTAAATATTGCTGCGCCACAAAGATTAAATAGTGTTTCAACAATAAGAACAGTGATATACCCTGGATTTCCAACCGATGCAGGACCATTAGTACTTGCAATGTTATCTGCGGCACAGGGGACATCAATAGTAGTTGAAAATATTTTTGAAAATCGTTTTAGGTATGTTGATGAATTAAAAAGATTTGGAGCCAAGGTAAAGGTTGAAGGAAAAGTCGCCGTAGTTGAGGGAACTGATTCTTTGATGGCTGCGCCGTGTAAATGTACTGATTTACGTGGGGGAGCAGCTTTGGTTTTGGCTTCACTTGCGGCAAAAGGAACTTCGGTTATTGATGAAATACATCATATTAAACGCGGATATGAAAATTTGGTTGGAAATTTAAGCGCTTTAGGCGCAGAAATATATGAGGAGTGAAAAAATGCAACAAAGTGATGTTGAAAAGCGTAGAAAAGCACGTCAAAGAAAAGCACGCCGTAGAAGACTAAAAATATGTTTTGTGTTGTTTTTGTTTGCTGCATTTGTTACTCTTGGAATAATGTGTTTTACTGTGTTTTTCCCTATAAAGAGAATAAGTGTTACAGAAAGCCAAAATTATAGTAAAGCAGAAATTATAAAAGCTTCAGGACTTACCACAAAAGATAATTTGTTTGTGGTATCGGAAGAAAAGATTGAAGATAATATACGAAAAAAATTACCATATATTGATAGTATCGAATTAAAACGTAATTTGCCAGATGCTGTGGTAATTACTGTAACTGATGCCAAAGAGCAGTGTTGTTATAATGTTGGTAAAGAATACCTTGTTGTAAGTCAAAGTGGCTATGTGCTTAAAAGCCAGCAAGAATGTCCAGAAAATATTTTTGAAATTGTTACAAGTGGAGTAAGCGGTAAAGTTGGAGAGCAGATAAAATATAAAAATTCTGCTGAATCGGAAATGGCATTAGCTATGGTTACTTTTCTTGAAAACAAAAAAATAAATGTTGATAAAATTGATGTTACAAATCTATTAAATTTAACCGTAGATGTTGAAAATAGATTTTGTGTAAATTTTGGTAATGATGATTATTTAGAGCAAAAAACAGCTCATTTATTAGGTATGATAGAGGAGATTGGCGATAGGAAAGGCGACATTGATTTAAGTATGTGGACACCTGATCATAGCCAAGGTTCTTTTGTAGAAAAAACAGAGTAAAAAATATTACAATTTTGTAATAAAAACTATTGAAATTTGTTTTAACTTGTGATAATATGTATTTGTATATTAATGCGTATCACTATATTTGTATAAAGATGGAGGAATTTTAAAATGCCATTTGAAGTAGCAGAAGAAATGGAAAATGTAGTTCAGATTAAGGTCGTAGGTGTTGGCGGTGGCGGCGGTAACGCAGTTAACCGCATGGTTGCAGCTGGTGTTCGTGGTGTTGAATTTATCGCAATCAACACTGATAAAGCAGCACTCTTCCTTTCAAAAGCAGATCAAAAAATCCAGATTGGTGAAAAGTCAGCAGCAGGTATGGGCGCAGGTGGTAACCCAGATAATGGCCGTACAGCAGCTGAAGAATCACGCGATGAAATCGCAGCAGCTATCCGTAGCGCTGATATGATATTCATTACCGCAGGTATGGGTGGCGGTACCGGTACAGGTGCAGCTCCAGTAGTTGCAGCAATTGCAAAAGAACTTGGTATTCTTACAGTTGGTATCGTTACAAAGCCATTTGCTTTCGAAGGTAAAAAACGTATGGCTCAGGCTGAGGCTGGTATTGCGGCTCTTGGTGAACAGGTTGATAGCCTTATTGTTATTCCTAACGAAAGACTTAAGTTCGTTTCAGAACAGAAGATTACATTTAAAAATGCGTTTAACATTGCTGATGATGTTCTTCGTCAGGGCGTTTCAAGCATTTCTGAACTTATTAATGTTACAGCTCTTGTTAACCTTGACTTTGCTGACGTTAAGGCTATTATGCAGGATGCTGGTTATGCACACATGGGTGTTGGTGTGGCAACAGGTCGCGACAAGGCTGAACAGGCTGCTCGTATGGCTATCACTAGCCCACTTATCGAAACATCAATGGATAACGCTCGTGGCGTAATCATTAGCATTACAGGTTCTGATGATATCGGTCTTGAAGAAGTTGAACAGGCTTCTACTATCATCGCTGAAATGGCTCATCCAGATGCTACAATTATTTGGGGTGCTCAGCTTGATGACAGCATCGAAGATACTATCCGCGTAACTGTTGTAGCAACAGGTCTCGGTGATGAAAAGAAAGCTGATAAAGGCAATGATCTTGCAGCTCTTCTTGGCGACACAGGTGATGGCGAGGAAGATACTTTCGGTTCTGTTTTAAAATTCTTTGATAACAACTAATTGTTATACATAAAGCCTGATGGTTTTACCATCAGGCTTTTTATTATTATAAACATTATGATAAAAAATCGACACCATAAAACAGGTGTCAATTTTTATTTATATAACATTTATTAGTAAAATTGAAATTGTTATAAGTATTATACCTATTATACTTCGTATGTTTGGCTTTTCCTTGAAAACAACAGCAGCCATTATAGCCGAAAGAATTAAATTACTACCAAATTTTAAAGGATAGATTAGTACGGTATTGTCTATATACGTGTTGGTTAATGTTGTTAAATAAGTGTTAAAGAATAAAAATGTAGCAATTAAAATTAAATATACCCAAAGTTTTTTATATGGAAATAATTTTAAACAGCTCTTCATACTGGATTTTTGTTTTTTACACACAAAAAACAAAGCAATAACTAGTAAAATACATGCAAATAAAAATGTAAGCAGACTAAATGTCGACAAACCACAAAAAATATTATTGTTTGTAGTATAGTATGCAAAAAACTTTTCAGATACGCCCATTAGTCCGTTTGAGACAGCAACGCATAAGAGCAGTAACGAATTTCCAATCGATAATTTCTTTTTGGTGATAGTAGAGTTATAACTGTTCATAGTAATTACTGCGATAATCATTATTAAAATTCCAATATATTGAACAGCTGTGATTTTTCCTTCAAAGAACAATGCGCCACATACACACGGAATAAGTATTCCACCCGAAGTAAGACATATATCAACAAAAAGATAAGCTCCGCTTTTTACCGCAAATAGCCAACTAAGCAAAAATGTTGCGTTTGCTATACCATTTAGTAATGAAATAAATAATATTGTTGCATCTATTTGTGATGTATTGTTAGAAAATGCAAATAAACAAATACCAATAATTACACATAATACAAGTCGTGTTGCTTGTAAAATTAGTCCATCTGTAATGCCATTTACAAATTCACTTGTCTTTTTTCCACAGTATCCTTTAGAAACACCAATTAATACTGTTAAGAATAAAAATATATAACCTGTCATTTTATATCAACCCAACAACCTTTTTGTGAAGATTTGAGTATGGAATCAAGTATTTTTTGGCTGCGAAGTCCATCGATAACAGTGGGGAATATGTCACATTTTTCACCACAAAGCATTTTAATAAATTCAGCTTCTTGAGTAGTGTGAAATTCTTGCGGCACATCGACTGTTTGTAATTTTTTATTTCCGATATCACTAACTTCGGAATAAATATCTAAAATATTTGGATTAGACATGTTAAAACGAATTAATCCCTTTGTTCCATAAATGTCAAATTTTACACTGTTAGGTTTACCTTTTGCGCAACGTGATATTACGAAATTACCCCTAATCGAGTTTTCAATATTACAGATAAAACTACAATAGTCATCGGTTTCAACATTAGCCCATTCATCACTATCAAGTTTTTGACGCTCTTTAACAATAATATCAACAACTCCACATACAGATGTGATTTTTCCTACAAGAAGTTCAGCCATATCGATTAAATGCACTCCAAGATCGCCTAAAACGCCTGTGCCGGCTTTATCTTTTTGAAAACGCCACTCAAGTCGTCTGCCCGAAATAAAGCCACTGTCTTTAAAATACTCAACATCAACATTTAATACATTACCAATAAATCCGTTATCAATTATCCATTTAGCGTATCTTATTGCTGGCATAAAACGATATGTGAAACTCATCATATTAGGAATATTATTTTCTTTAAGAGCTGATTGTAGAGGCTTACAGCTTGGCAAATCAATAGAAAGAGGTTTTTCAATATTAATAGGTTTTTTTGCATTTACAGCAGCGATAGCAATTGGAACGTGTAGATGGTTAGGTGTGCAAATTTCAATTGCATCAACATCTAGACAATTTATTAAATCGTTATAGTCGGTAAAACGCAATTCGTTTGGAATATTTAATTCATCGCCAATAGTTTTTAATTTGAGTTCATCTATATCACATATAGCAGATATTTTACAATTTTCAACATTTTTGAGTTCGGGTATATGTCTAGTAGTAGCTATCATACCAAGACCTATGATACCGATTTTTTTAATATTCATAATTGTACCTCCGAGATTGATTTGTTAATTGTCTAATTGTACTATACAATAACAAAAACACAAAAACAATGGATATATCGATATAACAATTGTACTTTTCGTTTAAAAAAGGGTTGATTATTGTATTTTGGTATGATAGTATGAGCTTAGGTGAATAGTATGAAAAAAATAGAATTTTCAAAACTTTATGAATTAGATTATAATTTAAACGATTTGTTTGCGGTGCGCCAAGTGTGGAGAGAAAACGTAAGTTTTAAAATGATGCAGCCACGCAAAACAAGTTGTTTGCTTTATTTTTGTGGTTGTTCTGCTAAATATATATTTGATGATAAAGAACTTTGGGTTGAATGTGGTTCTGTGATTTATATACCAAAAGGCGCAGTTTATGAAACACGATTTTTTGATTGCGATGAGTCATCAATTTCAACAATACTTATTGAATTTAATTATTATTTACCAGATAGTACAATTTTCAAATCATCGGATGAACTGTGTGTCTTAATAGAAAAAAGTAATACTTTAGTAGAAAAATTATTTAATGAAGCTGCCGATATATATTCATCAGCAGTAATATCAATATCTAAAATAAAATCTATTATTTATAATCTCTTATCTAACATAACTCACAGCGAAAGAAAAAAGAGTATTAATTCTCGCGGATTTAATACTATTGCAAAGGGTATATCACTTTTAGAAAACGATTTTAAAAACGAAACATCTGTAAAAGAAATAGCAAAAATTTGCCACGTTAGTGAGAGTACTTTTAGGCGATTATTTAAGCAATATACAGGTAAAAGCCCAGTTGAATATAGGATGGAAAGACGTATCGAGTATGCTAAAAAACTTTTAGAAACCGGTAGTATGACTGTGGTTGAGGTAGCTATTGATACGGGTTTTGATGATCCTGCATATTTTTGTCGTGTTTTTAAAAAGCAAACAGGAATTACGGCGGGTGAGTATATAAAAATGGTATGAAAAAGGACAACCGTTTGGTTGCCCTTTTTTTGTTATTGATTATCTTTTTTTATGAATTCCTTTACAAAATCATCATCGGCAATTTCGGGGTATACAGTCCATAATCTATCAATTTCTTTTGCTTGACCTGGTGATAATACCTCGTTTGGATTAAGACAATGTAGACTTTTCATAAGGCCTTGCTTTTGTAGTACATAATGAAGACCTGGTATACATCCAGCAAAACGATTATCTACATCAAAAACAGCGCCATTTGCCTCGGTAAGATGCTCTGCTATTGTAAGTAATTCTGTGTCAATACTACCGCTTTCGCGACACATACGACAACGATTGAATATTTCTACAGCGCGATTTGTCCAAACTGACCATTGACCTAAAAGTCCACCTACAAAGTATTTAGTTTTACCTTCGTGATTGAATGGTGTAATAAGGTCCATAACTATGTGATCATCGTTGCCGGTGTATAGTGCAACTTCATCTGCACGATTGGAGAGCATTACGCCTTTTACAAGGTCTTGGGTACGATAACGATCGAAACAAGCACATTTAATAGCAACAACATTTGGAATATCAGCAAGTTGTGTCCAATATTCTTTTGAAAGTTTACGACCACCAACGGCTTCTTGTAGATAAAAACCAATTACAGGCATAATTTTAGCTACTGCGCGTGTGCGTTCCAGTAATTGCTCTTCGGTCCAATCGTTAAGACCGCCAGGGCTTAGTAGCACAGCGTCAAAGCCTAGTTTTTTTGTAAGTTCTGCTTCGCGACAAGCTTGTTCAATGCCGCCACAAACCCCTGATATACGAACTAAAATTTTACCGGTTTCTGCTTCGAATTTTTCCATCTCGGCAATAACTGTTTCAAGTACAGGATGGAAAAGATTGTGCTTGGGATCACGAATCTCAAACTGTGTGCTGTGCACTGCGGCAGCAACACCACCAGAACCAGCGTTCATATAGTAACGAACAAGTTTAGCTTGAGTAGCAGAATCAAATTTGCGATTTTCATCTAATGCTAGAGGAATTGCAGGGATAACAGTACCACCCAGTAAAATTTCTAACGCTTTTTCGTGTCTATTCATCAGTATTTACCATCTCTTTCTTCAAAGTGTGTTGGCTTGCCAAGACTTTTACCACCTTGTAATAGCCACTCAGCTTGCCATTTGATGAGTGTGTCAAGTGAGACAGTTGGGTAGCCAAACATACTAAACATTTTACCCGCATTATTAAGATAAGCAGTATCCGCTTCTTCGCCGACAAAAGTTACATCTTTGCCGAGGTATGCAGCTAGTTTTTGCGCAGTTGCTTTTACACCAGCTGTTTCTGGACCTGTAACATTTACAATATTCATTTCGGGACTTGTATGTAAAAGAAGTCTAATTGCGGCTTCATTTGCATCTTTTTGCCAAATACAATTAAAACTTGGCATAGCAGCAAGATTTATTGGCTTGTTTGCAAGAATTGATTGAGCAATATCGTGAAGAACACCATATTGTAAATCAATTGCGTAGTTTAAGCGCATAATACATACGCTTGTGCCAAGAGACTTTGCAGCGTATTCAAAAGCACGTTCTCGAGCAAGGCATGACATTGGATATTCACCAACAGGTTCGGGTTTTACATCCTCTGTAACACCACCACTACATGTTGCAACTTTAGGATAAAGATTGCCGCTTGAGAAAACAACGATTTTAGATTCTGAAAATCTTTTTGCAGTCATGCAAGGTAGCCAAGAGTTCATGCCCCAAGTAAGATATTCGCTACCATCTGTACCAAATTTTCTACCTGCCATGAATATAATATTTTCGCAGTCGGGT
Organism: Acutalibacteraceae bacterium; assembly: GCA_045646305.1. Lineage (GTDB taxonomy): Bacteria > Bacillota > Clostridia > Oscillospirales > Acutalibacteraceae > UBA737. The sequence goes on along the minus strand of JAZRKK010000067.1, from coordinate 24,421 downwards.
AGTGATTCTAATGCACCATCATTAAGTAAATCAGCACAAATAACCGTAACGCCCTCGCTTTCTAATTTTGCGATAAGTTCTTTATCTGAAAAACGAGAAACAGCATAAATTTTTTTATTTATACCAGCTGCCTTTATTGCTTTTGAAGCAAGAGTGCATATATCTGGTCCCATTTTGCCACCTGCTCCTAGTACCATAATATCACCATCTATTTTAGCGATATCATCTATAAGCGCTTGAGAGGGGGTGGTTAATAATTCGTTTAATTTTTTGTTGTTCCACTTAATATTACTCATTTTTATTCTCCTTTGTTAAATACGATAAAATAAGTTGAATAGTGTGCTGTTTTCTAATTTGTAAAATTTCTTTTTGCGTAAGGTCGGTATTAAAAAGTTTTGAAAGGGTATATTGATTCGAAAAATTTGCAAAACACGTGGTTATCATTGATAAAACGATCTGAAAAGAATCAATATTTGAGTTAAATATCCCATCTTTTTTTCCTTTTTCAATAACGTTAATAAATTGTTGTATAGATTTGCGCTCTAAGGTTGAATTTTCTAATTGTTTTAAATAATAACCTTTATTGAGGTTTTCCCACATAAGAATGTTTACAAAGCTTGGATTGCTATATAAAAAATCAAAGTATGTGGATATAATGTTTTCAATAAGTTCAATTCCGGTTGAATTTTCTTTAACTAAATCGTTTTCGACTTCTTCCATTTTAGAATAATTAAGTAGCAAAACTTGACGGTAAAGTTCTTCCTTATCACCAAAATAAGCGTATATCATACGTTTATTAATGTTAGCTTTCGTTGCTATTTCATCTACTCGTGCGCCAAAAAAACCTTTTTGCGCAAATTCGTATTCAGCGGCAGTTAAAATTGCAAGTTTGCTTTTTTGTGGATTTCGCTCTTTCAAGACAAATTTTCCTTCCAATTATAATTAGCGATATTAGTCCAAAGGTCAACGCCTTTAGGTAAAACCTCGATTGGCACAAAAAACTTTTCGTTATGTAGAGGGGGGGTATCGCCGATGCCTAGCCATAACATACATGATGGGGCATACTCGCCATAATAAGAAAAGTCTTCACCAGCTAATGTTTGTATGGCAGTATCAGATACGTTAAAGTTATTTTTTACTAAAATATCAACTAATTCTTCACTGTTGTATACAGGAGGACAGCCTCCTTCATAAGTAATTTGTGCGTTAGTTCCATATTTGCTTGCAATGCTATTAGCGGTCTTTTGAAGTTCGTTTTTGATACTAATTTGTTGGTCGGTTGAATAAGTTCGTATAGTACCATAAATTTCGGAATAGTCGGGTACAATGTTATGTAATTTGCCACTATGTATGCTACCACAAAATAAAAGTGCGTTATCATCAGCCACAGTTTGCTTAATCATAGGTAATGCAGAAACCATATCAACGGCTGAAAGTAGGGCATCATTTCCTTTTTCTTGTTGGGAGCAATGTGATGATTTACCGAAAAATTTAACTTTAAAAAAGTCACTTGAAGCCATCAAAGCGCCGCTTTTTGTAAAAGCTAAACCAAGGGGTAATTGGGGCCAAACGTGCATAGCAAAACAAGCGATTAAGCCGCTTGGTATAATTTCATGAATTAATTTTGCAGCACCTGTTGTGGTTTCTTCGGCAGGTTGAAATAAAAAACGTATATTATGTGGCAATTTTTCTTTGCTTAAAATTTTTGCTGCTTCTAAAAGCATGGCTGAATGTGCATCATGTCCACATGCGTGCATAACACCATCATTTTGTGAAGAAAATGAAAGGCCGCTGTTTTCTTTTATTGGTAGGGCATCGGTATCAGCTCTAAAAAGAATCCAAGGTAATCTTGAGTCACAAACTAAATCAGCATACACACCAGTTTTAGCAATTGTTTTTGGTGCATATCCAAAACTTTTTAGTTGACTTGATATGTAATCACAAGTTTTAAATTCGTTTTCAGAAACTTCGGGCATTTGATGCAAATCTTTATAAAATTCAAGTAATGACATAGCAAACCCTCCATTAAGTAACTAAATAGTTACTTATATTTTACCATCATATATTTTAATTGTCAAGTTAAAATTAAATAGCAAAAAGGCGACTATGTTAGCCGCCTTTTTGTGTGCTTTATGGATTTAAATTAGCAACCGCAACCATTTGTTGTGCAGGTGTTGCAACCGCAACCGCTGTCGCCGTTATTACCGTCTCATCAGAACAAGAGGATAAGGATGATAATCCAAGTACAACCGCAACCACCAAAGCCATTATTACACATAATCAAGACCTCCTTTTTTGTCTTTCATCACATACTATGCTAACAAACAAAAGTGTGTTACAAAAATATTAGTTAAAAATAATTATTGACTTTTACTGACTTTTGATTTACAATAAAGTCAAAGAAGGTCAAACTGAAAAACTAAAGGGGACTTTTAAGATGAAGATAAGCGATTTAATTACTAGTGAAATACTAAGAATGATTAATGAATCGGAAGAAAATATGGCTGAAATACAGCGTAATGATTTTGCAAGTCTTATTGGTTGTGCGCCTAGTCAAATCAACTATGTTTTGTCATCACGCTTCACACCGGAACACGGTTATATTATTGAAAGTAGGCGTGGCGGCGGAGGATATATAAGAATAAGTCGAGTAGTTATGCGTAAATCTACCGCTTTTATGCATATAATTAATTCGATAGGCGATAGCATTGATATGATGAGTGCGCGTATAGTTATTGAAAACTGTTTACAGTCTGAACTTATTAATAAAGAGACTGCAAGAGTTATGTATGCTGCGCTATCAAACAATGTTATGAGAAGTGTACCTGTTATTTTACAGGACAGTTTAAGAGCTGCGATACTTAAAGAAATGCTTTTGGTTCAAATTTGAGAGGACTGATTTTATGATTTGTGAAAAATGTGGTGCAAATAATGCCACAACACACATACATACAATTGTGAATGGTAAAGTGCATGAGAAACATCTTTGTAAATATTGTGCCGCCAATAACGATTACGGTTATACGAAAGGCAATGATTTTGAACAAATGCTGATGTCAATGTTTGGCGATACAGTTTCGTTACAATCAAAAAATAAAATAGAAAAGTGTAGTTGTTGTGGTTCAACGTTTGATGATATTGCTCAAAACGGTAAATGCGGATGTTCGGAATGTTATGAAATATTTTATGACCAACTTTTACCATATTTAAAAAGAGTTCATGGTAGCATAAAGCATGTTGGTAAAGTTCTTAATAATGATATGAGTGATCAGTCTGTTGACAAAATTGATGATCTCCGTAAACTATTGGAAAAACTTGTAAAAGAAGAAAAATATGAACAAGCGGCTGTTATACGTGACAAGATTAAAATATTGCAGGAGGATACAAAGTGAGTTGTTGGTTTCAGCCAATTGAGCCGATACATACAATAGCGGTAAGCACACGTATTAGATTGGCTCGAAATATAAAAGGTATTCCTTTTCCATCTAAAATGACACCAGAACAATTTAATACTGTAAATGAATTAGTTCGTAAAGCGATTAACGAAAGTCAGTTGCCGATATCATCTAAATTAAAATTTATTTCTATGGACAATATTCCTGAAATAGAGCGGTTTGCTATGGTAGAACGCCATATTATAAGTGAAAGATTTGCTTTAAATTATAAAAATAGGGCAATAATTCTTTCGGAGGATGAAAGTATTTGTATAATGCTTGGCGAAGAAGACCATATTCGTATTCAGGTTTTACTTTCAGGCCTTCAGCTTGATGCTGCTTATGAACTTGCTAATACGATAGACTCTATAATTTGCGAGGGTGTTGATATTGCATTTGACAATCGCATAGGTTTTTTAACCGAATGCCCCACAAATTTAGGTACCGGGCTTCGCGCATCAGTTATGTTGCATTTGCCGCTTATTGAAGGAAAAGGCGAAATAAAGGGACTTGCTGATTCTATAAATAAAATAGGTCTTACTGTACGAGGAATGTATGGCGAGGGTACAAAGCCGTTAGCATCTTTTTATCAAATATCAAATCAAGTAACACTTGGTATAAGTGAAGAAAACGCAATTGATAATCTTAAAACAATTGCAAATCAACTTATCAATAAGGAAAGAGAATATAGAAAAAGTTTAAACACATTAAAGATAGAGGATCGCTGTATGCGCTCTTACGGAATACTAAAAAATGCACGTATTTTGACAAGTGGAGAATTGCTTTCAAGAGTAAGTGATATTTTGCTTGGAATATCATTAGGTGTTATTAAATGCGATGTATGGCCTATGAAAATTATAGTTGAAGGTCAGCCTTATATGATTATGAGAAAAATGGGTGAAATGTCACCTGATTCACGAGATATAGAACGTGCAAATATGGTCAGAAATTTACTTTAAAGGAGTTTTTTAAAATTGAAATATAACTTTAGCGGTTTTACAGAAAAAGCGAATGAGAGCCTAAATCAGGCAATAATTAGCGCAAGTCAGATGGGTCATACCTATGTTGGTAGTGAACATTTGCTTTTGGGACTTTTGCGTATTGGTAGTGGTGTTGCTGCAAGTACGTTGGCTAAATATGATGTTACCGCAGATAAAGTCGAGCAGTTAATACGTAAAAATATAGGAACAGGAACTGCTACAAAATTATCGCCCGATTATTTTACACCCCGTGCTAAGCGTGTGATTGAGGTAGCTATGCAGATGGCAGGTGGTATGGGCAAAAAGTATGTAGGTACTGAGCATATATTAATAGGAATTTTAAGTGAACAAGATAATTTCGCTATAAGATTTTTAAAGGAACTTGGTGCTGATGTTTCAAATATTACATCTAATACTTTTGAAACTACTGGTGTACAGCAAGACGTAAATACTAAGTCAAATTCTACAAATCCAAGTAAAAGTAAAATTGATACGTTAAAAAAATATGGTAGAGATTTAACAGATGAGGCTGTTAAAGGTAAAATAGATCCCGTAATTGGTAGGGAGACCGAGGTTGAAAGAATTATTCAAATTCTTTGTCGCCGCACAAAAAACAACCCGTGTCTTATTGGTGAACCGGGTGTTGGTAAAACTGCGATAATAGAGGGATTAGCTCAACGTATTACGCAAGGAAATGTTCCTGATATATTGCTGGATAAAAAAGTTTTTACGCTTGACCTTACGGGCATGGTTGCGGGAACAAAATATCGTGGTGATTTTGAAGAACGCATAAAATCAGTAGTAGATGAGGTTAAAAATGCCAATGATATTATATTGTTTATTGATGAAATTCATACTATCATTGGAGCAGGTTCGGCAGAAGGCTCTACTGATGCTGCCAATATATTAAAACCATCGTTAGCTCGAGGAGATTTTCAACTTATAGGTGCGACTACCATTAGTGAATATCGTAAAAATATTGAAAAAGATTCAGCGCTAGAACGCCGTTTTCAAACTGTTACTGTTGCTGAACCTAGTGAGGATGATGCAATACTTATACTTAAAGGTTTAAAGGATAAATACGAGGCGCATCATAAAGTAGTTATCACCGATGAGGCTATTGAGGCAGCTGTAAAACTTTCTTCAAGATATATAAATGATCGATTCTTGCCCGACAAGGCTATTGATCTTATAGATGAGGCGGCTTCTCGAGTTAGATTATCATCAACTGCGCCATCAGATGAATTGAAGCAAACAGAACAAAAACTGTCTGAAATAAGGGCTGAAAAGGATGATGCAATAAATTCTCAAGAATTTGAACGTGCAGCTAATTTACGAGATAAAGAAAGACAGTTTGAGCAACAACTTGAGAAAATGAAACAAGAAAAAAGCCAGAAGAATGCACATGCTTCGGGTGAAGTAAGTGAACAAAATATTGCAGAAATAGTTTCGCTTTGGACTGGGGTACCTGTGGTACAGCTTACAGAAGAAGAGAGCGCACGTTTGTTAAAATTAGAGCAGGTTTTACACAATCGTTTAGTAGGGCAATCCGAAGCTGTAACGGCTGTATCAAAGGCTATTCGCCGTGGTAGAGTTGGATTAAAAGATCCCAAAAGACCAATAGGATCGTTCATATTCTTAGGTCCTACCGGTGTAGGTAAAACCGAACTATGTAAGGCATTGGCTGAATCTATGTTTGGTAGTGAAAATATGATGATACGCCTTGATATGTCTGAGTATATGGAAAAGCACACTGTGTCACGACTTGTAGGTTCTCCACCAGGATATGTTGGATTTGAAGAGGGAGGACAGCTTACTGAAAAGGTGCGTAGAAATCCTTATTCGGTAATTCTTTTTGATGAGATTGAAAAGGCACATCCTGATGTATTTAATATATTACTTCAAATTCTTGAAGATGGAATTCTTACCGATTCTCAAGGTAGGAAAGTAGACTTTAAAAATACTGTAATTATAATGACTTCTAATATAGGTGCACGTCTTATTACAGATAAAAAAGTATCATTTGGTTTTGGTTCAAGCGAAAGTGACCAAAACGAAAAAGATATTAAATCACGTGTTTTAGAAGAACTAAAAGGAGCTTTTAGACCTGAGTTTTTAAACAGAATAGATGATATTATTGTGTTTAGTAAATTAACTCAGGATGAAATTAAGCAAATTGCGAAAAAAATGCTCGACAATTTAATGATTAGACTTAAGAATTTAAATATCACAATAGAATTCACTGATGCTGTAATTACAGCGCTTGCTCAAAAAGGATTTGATGCTGTATATGGCGCAAGACCTTTACGCCGTGAAATACAAAATCGAATTGAAGATGCGCTTAGCGAAAAAATACTAGATGCATCTATAAAAAATGGGGATATGGTAATTTGTAATTTTGTTGATGATGAATTTAAATTTACAGTAAAATAGGGAGGCTTTTATGGCGGTAAAACTAAATTCGGATAAAGAGTTGGTAAAAAGCATAAAGCAAGGTCTTAAGGAAAAAGATGGTTATTGTCCTTGTCGAATGCAAAAATTACCCGAGTATAAATGTATATGTGATGAATTCAAAGCGCAAATAGCAGACCCTGATTTTGAAGGCTATTGTCACTGTATGTTGTATTATAAATCAAAAGATTGAGAGGGAACTAGGATGTTGAAAAAACTAGATGCAAATAATTTTGCTGCTGAAATAAGTGCAAACACAACGTTGGTTGATTTTTATGCTGATTGGTGTGGGCCTTGTAAGATGATTGCGCCTATCGTTGAACAAATCGCAAATGAACGTGCTGATATAACCGTTGGAAAAGTAAATGTTGATTTTGATGCAGAAATAGCAATAAAGTATAATGTTTCAAGCATACCAACACTTATCGTTTTTAAAGATGGTAAGGAAGTTTCAAGAGCAGTAGGTTATCGACAAAAAGAAGATATTTTATCAATGTTATAAAAAGAAGCTGTCTGAATTATCAGACAGCTTCTTTTTTATTATTTATATTTTTCTTCAAGACCTTTTAGTATGGTTTGTGCCTGATCATAATATTTGTCAATATTTTTATCTCGTGAAATAGTAGTGCCATCAATAGAGCGGCAAGAGATTTGCAATCCTTCAGGTGTTACAAACAAGTTATCAGCAACTTTGCAATATTCGTAAAAATCTTGTTCGAATTTTATCGGCGCATCTTCAAACAATTCTATTTCTTTTGAAACGCTTGAAAGATATTCATAAGATTCATCATCAGTAATAAACAGCAAAGCGCTTGGCTCACTTGCAATAAGTGTAGATACTTTTGCTCTTGAGGTATAGCTATGGTCCGTATTGCCTTGTGAATTTTCAATCGAGCAATTTATAACATTTATGTTTATTTCACCATTACCATCAATGTCTTTACAATAAGGTTTTAAATATTCGCCCATTTTTTCACAATTAACATCGCCTGTGATAGAATAGGTGAAAACAACTATTGTAGCATCATAATTTTTTCTTGTTACACATTGCGCGACAAGTAAAGCAATACACAAAACCATTGCTGCAACAATTAAAAGAGCCCATTTATCGTGATACCAAATGTTTTTAATTTTTTCGCTAAATGAAAGTGGCTCGGCATAAATTTCGCTAGGTTTTGGACCTGCATCTAATTCGCCATGTTGCATTTTCTTTAGTTTCAAAAATTCTTCATGCGCAAACTTTCGTTGGCGTAGGGTTTCACTTTCTTTTTTGTTTGCCATAAAAACAACCTTTCGGAATATTTAAGTTGTAAAACTTATAAGACAATATTATTTTGTACCGAAAATACGGTCTCCAGCATCACCAAGACCAGGTAAAATATATGCATGGTCATTAAGACAATCATCAAGACCTGCGCAATATACAGGTACATCAGGATGAGCTTTTGTGAAAGCTTCAATGCCTTCTGGTGCTGCAATTATACACATAAATTTAATTCTTTTTGGATTAAATTCTTTAATGCGAGCAACAGCATCAATTGCGCTACCACCTGTTGCGAGCATTGGATCAAGAACAAAAACATCACGCTCATTTAAATCTGAAGGCAATTTGCAGTAATAATCAATAGGTTGATGAGTTTCAGGATCACGATACATACCGATATGTCCAACCTTTGCAGAAGGAATAAGGCTGAGTACGCCGTCTACCATGCCAAGACCAGCACGAAGAATAGGCACAAATGCCATTTTCTTACCATCGAGCACTTTTGTTTTTGCTGTCATCATAGGAGTTTTGGTTTCTACTTCTCTAAGAGGTAAATCACGGGTTGATTCATAACACATAAGCATAGCAACTTCACTGATAAGTTCTCTAAACTGTTTAGAACCAGTAGTCTCATCACGTAAAATTGTTAATTTGTGTTGAATAAGGGGATGATCCATTACAAATACATTGTCTTTCATAAAAAAACCTCCGTTATTTTAATTGTTTTCTATTGCCATAATTTTATCAACTCTTGTTTGGTGTCTGCCACCTTCGAACTCTGTGTCGATAAATAAATCAACTAATTCGATTGCTGTGCCAATGCCAATTACTCTACCACCAAGGCAAAGAATGTTTGTATCATTATGAAGTCGGGTATATTTAGCTGAAAAATGTTCGCTACAACAAGCAGCACGAATGCCCTTAACCTTGTTTGCAGCAAGTGACATACCTATACCTGTGCCGCAAACTAAAATACCACGTTCGCAGTTACCGTTTGTGATTTGTTCGCAAACTTTTACTGCGATATCAGGATAATCTACTGATTTGTTTTCGTAAATTCCACAGTCAACTACCTCAAAACCACGTGCAGTTAAGTGCTCTACAATAGCGTTTTTGTGTTCAAAACCGCCATGGTCACATCCAATTACAATTTTCATTTTTTTGCCTCCGTTTTTGCTTTTAATTCACGTTCTGCTTGTGGTAGTCGAAGATATATTGGTAATAAATCTTCGTGCGATATTGCAGAAATCGTATTAATATTTTTATATGCAAACAAGCCAATTCCCACAGCCGATTGAAATTTCAAATTTTCAGATGCAAGTTTTACATTTGGCATATCGCATACATTTTTGTAAAATAGGTCTGCGCCATCGCCGCATATAATAATTTGTTTATCGGGCGATATATTTAAAATTTCTTGTTTTAGTTCATCACCTAGCAAAGCTCTGTCTTCGCACAGGCGAGTTACAATCCCATTGTTTATTTCGAACAAAGCGTTATAAAATTGATTGCAACGAGCATCCATAACAGCGCAAATAACGCAATCACGATCCGAAAATTGCTCTGCAATTCCATCAAGAGTTGATACTGGTATACAGGAAATGTTTGTAGGAGCAGCAAGTCCTTTAACAGCGCTGATGCCTATACGAAGTCCTGTAAAAGAACCAGGTCCTGCGGCTATGGCGATATTATCAATATCGGTAAGTTTAGTCGCTGAGTTATCAAGAGTATTTATAATCATTTGCATTAAGGTTTGCGAATGAGTAAGTTTAGCATTTACAAAAGAACTTGCTCGTAGTTTGCCATCATCAATCACAGCGCATGAAGCAGGTCCTGCCGAACATTCGATGCTTAAAATTTTCACTCACTTTCACCTCTGCTTATCGTAATCTCGCGTTTTGTTTCATCAATTCTTTTAATAGTAATTTTGATGGTATCATCAGGTAGTGCTGTTTCAATGTTTTCACTCCATTCGACAGCTAAAACGCCACCTGATTCCATATATTCAAAATATCCGGTAGAATATAAGTCATCCCAACCGCTTACACGATACATATCAAAATGATAAAGGTTAAGTCGACCACCGAGGTATTCGTTTATAATGGCAAAAGTAGGGGATGAAACTTCACCAGTAAAACCTAGTCCTTCTGCTAAACCTGTGGTAAAACAGGTTTTGCCGAGTCCTAAATCGCCATAAAAAGCAATCACTTCGCCACCACACAATGTTGCGGCAAGATCTGCAGCAATTTTTTTAGTTTCGTTCGGAGAATTCGACACAAATACATTATTCATTTTAAAAAATTCTCCTTATCATTATTATTCTACTGAATTTTATCATATAATAAATCCAGTGTCAATTAAATATCTTTAAAATGGTATTCATTATTTTAGAAAAATGTGGTATTATATATTTCGTAGAGGTGATAGCATGATTTGGGTTGCAGTGTTTTTTGCAGTATTTTTAATTTTAATAGGCTTGGCATTGTATTGGGCATTTAAAACTGCGTTCATGCGTAGTGATATACGCCTTATTAGTTTTGAAACAGGACCACTTGCAGAATACAGGAGTATTTTTGACAAGGGATTAAAATATATTGATTCACTAGACAGCGAAAGAGTATACACAAAAAGTTTTGATGGTCTTAGTCTTGCTGCAAGTTATTATAACAATAATTCAGACACCACTATTTTACTATTCCATGGTTATCGTTCAGATGGTAGATTTGATTTTGCATGCGCTGTAAGATTTTACATCGAATTAGGTCTTAATGTTTTAGTGGTAGATCAGCGCTCAAATGGTGAAAGTGAAGGTATACTTATAACTTTTGGAATAAAAGAACGCCGTGATGCTGTTAGTTGGACTAATTTTATAAATGAAAAATACTCACCAAAAAATATTTTTTTAAGTGGTGTTTCTATGGGCGCTAGTACAGTTATGATGGCGGCTAATCTCGAGTTGCCTAATAATGTTAGGGGAATTATAGCTGACTGTGGTTTTACAGCACCACCTGATATTATCAAAAAGGTTGCGCGACAAGCATTTAAAATAAACGCTGAACCGATTTTGCCGGTTCTAGATGTTATGTGTAAAACATTTGGTAAATTTAGCCTTTACGAGACAACAACAGTTAAGGCTCTATCAGAATCAGATATACCAATCTTTTTAATTCATGGAAAAAACGATGGTTTTGTGCCTTGTGAAATGAGTGAAATTTCGCATGAGGCGGCGCGTGGAGAAAAATATATTTGTTTGGTTGAAGGCGCTGATCACGGAATTAGTTTTTTGGTTGATACCGACAATATTCAAAATCAAATATCACATTTTGTAAAAGAACATTGTTCATAGTTTGTTAAAAAATGGTTGTATTTTAACCTTTTATATGATAAAATAAATGAGTATGAAAGGTGGGCTATGATGAGAGCAGACGGAAAACGCATAAAAAATGCGGACCCTATGTATACAGTTGCATCATACATTATGGATAAGCGTGTTGATGCTATGAATTCAATTACTATTGATATTCCTGTTGACCCTATTAAAGAATACTTAAATGAAAAGCGTAAACAGGGCGTTAACATTAGTCATATGGCGGTAGTGCTTGCGGCATATATCCGCACTATGAAAGAGTTTCCTGAACTTAATCGCTTTGTTGTTAACCGTAAGATATATCAGCGTAATGAAATAGCTGTTGGTATGGTTGTGTTAAAACCAGGCGAAATGGGACATGGCACAATGTCAAAAATGTATTTCGATGAAAACAATACTATTTTTGAGGTTAACGATATTATTGAAAAATATGTTACCGAAAATCGTGAGGCGCCTGAAAACAATGGTACAGAAAAAATAATTAAATTTTTGCTTAGTGTACCGGGCGTTTTACCTATTGGGGTAAGTATTATTAAATGGTTAGATAAACACAATTTGCTTCCTAAAGCAGTTATTGATATGTCACCATTCCATATGAGTCTTGGTATTACTAACCTTGCTTCAATTAGAACAAATCACATATATCATCACTGCTATGAATTTGGTACAACAAGCGTGTTTTTTGCTATGGGAAATACACGTGAGGTACCAAAACGTAAGGGCGATGAAATTATTTTTGAAAAATGTATGCCAATAGGCGTTGTTATGGATGAGCGTATTGCTTCGGGTAGTTATTTTGCACTTGCATTCCGCAAAATGCGTACATATTTGCGAAATCCTAAGTTGCTTGAAACTCCACCTGAAGAAAACGAATAAAATAAGTTTTAAATTCATAAAATTATACTTGATTTTACTATACGTTTAGTATAAAATAATTTGGTAAAAAATTAACATACGGAGGATATTAAAATGTTAGTATCAGCAAAAGAAATGCTTACAAAAGCAAAAGCAGGCAAATATGCCGTAGGTCAATTCAATATTAACAATCTTGAATGGACAAAGGCAATTCTTCTTACCGCACAGGAGCAGAATTCACCTGTAATTTTGGGTGTATCTGAAGGTGCAGGTAAATATATGTGCGGTTATAAAACCGTTGCAGATATGGTTAAAGCAATGATTGATGAACTTGGTATTACAGTTCCTGTTGCTCTTCACCTTGACCACGGTAGCTACGAAGGCGCTAAAAAGTGCATCGAAGCAGGTTTTTCATCAGTAATGTTTGATGGTTCACACTATCCAATCGAAGAAAACATTGAAAAAACAAAAGAACTCGTTGCTACTTGTAACGAACTTGGCCTTTCACTTGAGGCAGAAGTTGGTTCTATCGGTGGTGAAGAAGATGGTGTTGTTGGTGCAGGTGAATGTGCTGATCCAAACGAATGCAAGATGATTGCTGACCTTGGCATCACAATGCTCGCTGCAGGTATTGGTAACATTCATGGTAAATATCCTGAAAATTGGGCTGGTCTTAGCTTTGATACACTTGATGCTATTCAACAGCTTACAGGAGATATGCCACTTGTTCTTCACGGTGGTACAGGTATCCCAGCTGAAATGATTCAAAAGGCAATTTCACTTGGTGTTTCAAAAATCAATGTAAACACTGAATGTCAGCTTAGCTTTGCCGAAGCTACACGTAAATACATTGAAGAAGGTAAAGACCTTCAGGGCAAGGGCTTTGACCCACGTAAGCTTTTAGCACCTGGTTTTGAGGCTATAAAAGCTACTGTTAAAGAAAAGATGGAACTTTTCGGTTCAGTTGGTAAAGCTTAATTAATCCTTAATAAAACTAAAACGCAAGAACAAATTTGTTCTTGCGTTTTTTTATTTTAATTTAACTTTAAAATATCTCCCATATCGTATAAACCGTTTGGTTTACCAACGATAAATTTTGCGGCTTTTACAGCGCCCGAGGCGAAAACCTCTTTGCTTTGCGCAGAATGTGATAGGGTAATAACTTCATCATGTCCTGCGAAAATAACATCATGTTCACCAACAATAGTACCTCCGCGTATAGCGTGAATGCCAATTTCGGTTTTAGAACGTTTTTGGCGTTTTGAGTGTCGATCGTATTCGTATACATATTTATCATCAAAAACTTCATTTACAGCATTTGCAAGCATTAAAGCGGTGCCTGATGGTGCATCAAGTTTTTGGTTATGATGTTTTTCTATAATTTCAATATCAAAATTGCTGTCTAAAATCTTTGCTGCGCTTTTTGCGAGGCTGCATAAAAGATTTACACCAAGTGACATATTAGCGGTAAAGAAAACAGGTATTTTATTTGCTGTTTCTTTGATTTTAGTGATTTGTTCTACACTGTAACCAGTTGTTGCAAGAATTACAGCGACATTGTTTTTAACTGCGTATTCGAGCAGTCCATCAAGAACTGAAATGTGCGAAAAGTCTATTATAACATCTGGAACAACTTTAACATCATCAAAAGATTTATAAACAGGGAAGTCACAAAGCATTTCTGCTCGGTCAACACCTGCAATAATTTTTATGTTTTCATCTTCTTTGCAACATCTTGCTACGGCGTTACCCATTTTTCCGCAAGCGCCTGAAAGTAAAATATTTATCATTTATGTTTCACATCCGTATTTATTTTAAATCATAAACCCACATTCTGAAAGTTTAGACTTAAGCAATTCTTTATTTGCTTGAGTTGTAGGGTATAGAGGCATTCTACAAGGTCCTACTTGGAGTCCTAACATATTCATTGCCTCTTTGACAGGGATTGGATTTACGTCACAGAACATAGCATTCATAAGACCAATATGTTTTAAATGTAGTTCTGCGGCAGCTTGTGTATATCCGTTTAGATAAAGGTCGCAAATATCGTGCATAACCTTTGGAGCTATATTTGAAAGTACAGAAATAATACCAATACCACCAAGTGACATAATCGGAACAGTTTGGTCATCATTACCTGAATAAATATCTAAATCATCACCACATAGATATTTAATTTCTGCAACAAGTGACAAATCACCACTTGCTTCCTTTGTTGCAACAATATTTTGATGTTTTGAAAGCTCTTTATATGTTTCGGCTTTGATGTTTACGCCAGTTCTTGAAGGAACGTTGTAAAGAATAATTGGTTTATTTACTCGATCTGCGATATAGTTATAATGCGCTACAAGACCTGCTTGAGAGGTTTTGTTGTAATAAGGTGTTACCATCAAAAAGGCATCAGCTCCAACACTTTCAGCATCATCGCAAAGTTCTACCGAATAAACGGTGTCATTGCTGCCTGTACCTGCAATAATCGGAACTCTGCCATTTGCTGCTTTTACCGATTCTTCAATAACACGAAGATGCTCATCATAGCGTAAAGTTGATTTTTCACCTGTTGTGCCGCATATAACAAGTGCATCGATACCACCATCAATTTGCTCATTAACAAGTGTTTTTAAACGTCCGAAATTTACGCTACCGTCAGCGTTCATAGGGGTTACCAATGCTGTTGCCGCGCCTGTAAAAATTCTTTTTTTCATAAAAACACCTCATTAAAATATTTTATGTTTTAAATTAGTCCATATAACCTTTTGCTGCTAAAAGTTCAGCAAGTAGTACAGCGCCACCTGCTGCACCACGTAAAGTATTGTGTGAAAGACAAACAAATTTGTA
Organism: Acutalibacteraceae bacterium; assembly: GCA_045646305.1. GTDB lineage: Bacteria > Bacillota > Clostridia > Oscillospirales > Acutalibacteraceae > UBA737. Next base: position 9,232 of record JAZRKK010000067.1, on the reverse strand, counting down.
GTCATACTGGCTGTCTTCACGCAAACGACCAACTGAAACTGCCATACCGCCTTCAAGGTCACGATGCATCTTGGTTTGAGGCATGTTATCTTCAGTGAAGTAGTTTAGGAACTGTTTAGGTGCATGTGGAAGCTCTAATTCTTGAGGAACACCTGAGAAGTTTTCCCAAACGCTAAGAATTTCTTCCTTAGAAGGTTTGTTTTTAAATGATACGAAAACAGCTGCCATGTGACCATCAGATACAGGAACACGTAAGCATTGTGCAGTAAACTTTGGAGCATCAGCAAGTTTGATTTCACCATCTTGAACTTTACCCCAAATTTTTAATGGTTCTTTTTCACTCTTTTCTTCTTCGCCGCCAATGTATGGAATAACATTATCAACCATTTCTGGCCATCTTTCAAATGTTTTACCAGCGCCTGAAATTGCCTGATAAGTACACACAAGACATTTTTCTACACCGAATTTTTTATCAAGCGGATGAAGAGCGGGAACATAGCTTTGAAGTGAACAGTTAGATTTAACCGCAACAAAACCACGCTTTGTACCAAGGCGTTTACGCTGTGCTTCAATTACATCAAGATGTTCTGGGTTAAGTTCAGGAATAACCATAGGAACATCTGGAGTAAAACGATGAGCCGAGTTATTAGAAACTACAGGGCATTCGTGTTTAGCGTACATTTCTTCAAATGCTTTTATTTCATCCTTTTTCATATCAACAGCGCAGAAAACAAAATCAACTTTTGATACAATTGTTTCAATATCTGCTACTGCATCATAAACCATCATATCTTTTAAGTTTTCAGGCATTGGAGAAGTCATTGCCCAACGGCTGCCTACAGCCTCGGTATAACTTTTTCCTGCGCTTCTAGGACTTGCAGCAAGGCATGTAACATTAAACCAAGGATGATCTGCAAGAAGTAAAGCAAATCGCTGACCTACCATACCGGTAGCGCCGATAATACCTACATTGTAATTTTTCATTTTAGGGACCTCCTGAAAAAAGCAAAACTTTTTGTTGATATTGACAAAATTTTGCAATATAATATAATTTAATTAAATAATAACATTATAGTAGTAATTTGTCAAACCAAAATATACATACAAAACAAGAAAGTTATTGGTAAAAATATATGAAAAAAAGCGATTTTTATTACGATTTACCCGAAAACTTAATAGCGCAAACACCAATTTTTCCACGTGATTCTTCAAGAATGTTGCGACTTGGAAAAAGTACGGGTGAAATAAATCACGATACCTTTAGTAATCTTCCTGATTTTTTAAAGCCAGGCGACTGTTTGGTGCTTAATAATACTCGTGTTCTTCCTGCCCGACTTTATGGAACAGCAAGTGATACAGGCGCAGTAGTTGAGTTTGTATTGCTAAAGCAATATGACCTTTATACGTGGGAGTGTTTAGCAGGACCTGGGAAAAAGGCGAAAATTGATCGTGAGTTTATTTTTAGTGATGAATTATCAGCGATTGTAAAAGATGTTTTGCCTGATGGAAATCGTGTAATAGAGTTTAAATGTGATGGTGAGTTTTTTGCTACACTTGACAAGGTTGGTCAAATGCCATTGCCACCATATATAACCGAAAAACTCAAAGATAAAGAGCGTTATCAAACTGTTTATTCTAAAGAGCTTGGTTCTGCAGCGGCGCCAACAGCAGGATTACACTTTACACCAGAATTGTTGGATGAAATAAAAGCAAAAGGAATTAAGGTGGTTTATGTTACCTTGCATGTAGGTCTAGGCACTTTTAGACCGGTTAAGGTTGATGATATTCGTGACCATCACATGCATACAGAGCATTATTATATGCCAAAAGAAACAGCTCAAGTAATAAATCAGACAAAAGAAAATGGTGGTAGAGTTATCTGCGTTGGTACTACAAGTTGTCGAACTGTTGAAAGTGTAGCACAAAAGCATGGAATTATGTGCGAGTGTAGTGATGATACCGGAATTTTCATTTACCCTGGTTATGAGTTTAAGTGTATGGATGGACTTGTTACTAATTTTCATTTGCCTGAAAGTACGCTAATTATGTTGGTTTCGGCATTTGCGGGGTATGAAAATACAATGAACGCGTATAAAATTGCAGTCGATGAAAAGTATCGTTTCTTTAGTTTTGGCGATGCAATGCTTATATTGTAAGGAGAATTTATGTATAAACTAATTAGTGATAAAAATGGCGCTAGACGCGGCGAATTTGTTACAAACCGTGGTACTGTTCAAACGCCAGCTTTTATGAATGTTGCAACTGCTGGTGCTATAAAAGGCGCTGTGTCAGCTGAGGATTTAAAAAATATAGGCTGTCAGGTTATGCTTAGCAACACATATCATTTACATGTTCGTCCAGGTGACGAGGTTATACGTGATTGTGGTGGTCTTCATAAATTTACAACATGGGATGGCCCAATTCTTACCGATAGTGGTGGTTTTCAGGTTTTTTCACTTGCTTCCTTACGAAAGATTGAAGAAGAGGGAGTAACTTTTGCGAGTCATGTTGATGGTAAGCGTATTTTTATGGGTCCTGAAGAAAGTATGCAAATTCAGTCAAACCTTGGTTCTACTATTGCGATGGCGTTTGACGAGTGTGTTGAAAATCCCGCACAGTACAGTTATTCAAAAGCTTCATGCGAACGCACAACACGTTGGTTAAAGCGTTGTAAGAATAAAATGACTGAACTTAATTCACTTGAAAATACTATCAATCGTGAACAGATGCTTTTTGGTATAAATCAGGGATGTACTTACAATGATTTACGTATAAATCATATGAAAGAAATTGCTGATCTTGATTTAGATGGATATGCAATTGGTGGCCTTGCTGTTGGTGAACCGGCAGAGGTTATGTATGATGTTATCGAGCATGTAACCCCATATATGCCACAAAATAAAATTCGTTATTTAATGGGTGTTGGTACACCTGTAAATATACTTAATGCTGTTGAACGCGGAGTTGACCTTTTTGACTGCGTAATGCCTAGCAGAAACGCGCGACATGGTCACTTGTTTACCTCAAAAGGAATAATCAACATAAATAATAAAAAGTATGAATATGACATGGGCCCGATTGATGAAAATTGTGGCTGTCCTGTTTGTCAGCGTTATAGTAAAGCTTATATACGTCATTTGCTTAAAAGTACTGAAATGCTTTCTCAAAGACTACTTGTTATGCACAATCTTTGGTTTTATAATAATCTTATGTCCGATATTCGCAAAGCACTTGATGAAGGTCGTTTTGCCGAATTTAAAGCTGAGCAAGAAGTTATACTTGGAAAGCGCATCTAATTTGTAAAATTATTCTTGCTTTTATAATAAGTATTATGTATAATAATTTTTGTTAATATTTTTGGAGGTTTAAAATTATGAATTTTAATTGGCTAACTTTAGATACTGCTGCTACTGATACTGCTGCAAGTGGAGCAGGCAGTATGCTTACAATGGTTTTACCACTTGTTTTGATGATCGGTGCTATGTATCTTTTCATCATTCGTCCTCAGAAAAAGAAGGAAAAAGCTGAAAAGTTAATGCGTGAAAATCTACAAATCGGTGATGAAATTCTTACAATTGGTGGTATTTATGGTAGAGTAATTTCTCTTAAAGAGGATACAATCGTTATCGAGTCAAAGAGTGATCACAGCAAAATGACTATTGCTCGTTGGGCTATGCAGCAAAATCTTACTGTTCACGATGACACACCAAGCAAATAATTAAGTAATAAAAACACCCTCTGCTTGAATAAAATTTAAGCGGAGGGATTTTTATGTCTGATGGATTTTCTAAAAAAGATAACGTGAATAAAAAATCGGCTTATATAAAGGGCGGATTAGTCGGAATTTTGATTACGCTTATTGCGATGCTACTATTTTCGGCAGTTTTATTATTTTTTAATATTGATCGCACATACGCAGTTCCATTTGCTACTATAAGTATTGCGTTAGGTGGTTACATTGCCAGTCGATTTGCTGCTAAAAAAATAGGGGATAAAGGTTATATAATTGGTCTTATTATTGGACTAATGGTTTTTGTTGTAATTACTGTTTTATCATTGGCGTTGGGGAATAGTATGTCACTAAATACACTGTTCCATTTTATAATAATATTGCTTTCATCAATGGTGGGCGGTATAACCGGAGTGAATAGAAAATCGCATAAAAAGTATATATAAAAAAGGAGGGTGTTTTTACCCTCCTTTAAATTATTGTGTTAGCATTTCTATTATTTTTGAGTAAATTGCTGATGGATTTTCTAAAAACTTTTCACGAATAAAACCGGCTTGATCTTCATCAGTAATAAGCAATTTTACTGTCAAAAATGCTTTGCCGTTATCAATCGCAGAACAGCTTAGGTAAGTTGCACCATTTTCATGGGTTATTTCAAAAGTGTTATCCTTGGCATTTTTGAATTTGGCAAACATTTTCATAACCGCTAAATAAGCGCGTTCTTTTACAACAGAAGAGAGCGATGATTTTAGCGTTGTCGCTGTATTGCGACCATTATTGGTTATACGATATACTTGTTCTGATGAGTCAGTAGCAATTATTTGACCACTTTGCGATAAGGACACTACCGCATCACTAACTTCAAAAGCATTTGCAAGACCTTCATAATGAAGCACGTTAGCAAGCATATCAACAGGAACAGGCTCGTCAATAGCGCTAAGTATATAACATATTAATATTTTTATTTCAGATGTACTAAAAAGTCCGCCACGCGCAACTCCAGCACCAGATGCGTTTTTTTCCATAGAATATAACTCCTTTAAATATCAAACATATTATAATTTGTAAATATAAAAGTTGCAAGTGTTTTATTAAATATAATTGTTTAACAGCGTTGAAAAAACATTTATATTGTGATAAAATATATTAAAGTACATATTTTAGTACAGTGATTTATGTATAATTGTATTATAAAATATTGTTATACAGCATATTTATTAAAAGATGCTTTTTTAAGGGGTGTTCTTTTAATATGCTTAAAAGATTTATGCCACGACTAATATTATTGGCAGTTGTATGCTTAATAGCTACTTTGGGTTATATCAAAACTGAGATAGTAGGTGTAAATACTATTGCTGATATTTCTAAAACGATAATTCTTGATGCGGGTCATGGTGGTTTTGATGGTGGAGCATCGGCGGATGATGGTACAGTTGAAAAAGATATAAATTTGCAAATTTCACAAATAGTGTGTTCGATGCTTCGGTTTAATGGATATGAGGTTATAATGACTCGAAACAGTGATACTGGAACGGAAGATGATGAATCAGCAGCTATTGCTAAACGAAAAAAGAGCGATCTTTCTAATAGACTACAACTTATGAAAGATAACCCTGAAGCAATATTTGTTAGTATTCACCTTAATAAATTTACGACTTCAGCAGCAAATGGAGCTCAGGTTTTTTACACAAAAAATTATACTCAGGCATACGACTTGGCAAACTGTATACAATCTAGTATAAAAACACTTATACAACCCGAAAACACACGAGTTGTAAAGCAGGGAACTAGCAGTACATATCTGCTTAAAAATGCGGCTGTTCCTGCAATAATTGTAGAGTGTGGCTTTTTAAGCAATAAACAAGAACTTGAAAAATTGAAGACTGAAGAATATCAGTCAAAAATGGCATTTGCTATTACTAGCGGAATAATGGATTTTTATAAATAAAGGAGTTAATATGGCAGGAAAAATTAAAACAGTTTATGTCTGTACTGAATGTGGTTATGAATCACCCAAATGGATGGGACAGTGTCCAGGTTGTAATGAATGGAATACCTTGGAAGAGGAAATTTTAGCCGATAAAAAGTTAGCGGTTGGCACAATGACATCAACTGCGATTAAAAAGGTTGTTTCAAGTGCTAAGACTTTGGCTGATATTAATATAACTGATGAAGAAAGATATATTACTGAAATAGGCGAGCTTGACCGAGTACTTGGTGGTGGAATTGTTAAGGGCTCGGTGGTTTTGCTTAGTGGTGATCCGGGTATTGGTAAATCAACCATTCTTCTTCAAATGTGTGAGAGTATACAAAATAAATTGAATGTGCTTTATGTATCAGGCGAGGAGTCTCAGGTTCAAATTAAACTTCGCGCAAAGCGTTTGGGAGTAACCGGAGATAATGTTACTATAATGACTGAAACTGATACGCAGGCGATTTGTGAGTATATTATGGCGCAAAAGCCAGATCTTGTTATGATAGATTCAATTCAAACTTTGCAAATAAGTGAATTATCTTCATCTGCTGGTAGCGTTGTTCAGGTTCGTGAGTCTACAAATATGTTGCTTCGTACAGGTAAATCGCTTGGTATACCGGTGTTCATTGTCGGCCATGTTAATAAAGGTGGCGATATAGCTGGCCCAAAGGTGCTTGAGCATATAGTTGATACTGTGCTTTATTTTGAGGGCGAACGAAATCAATCCTATAGGATTTTACGCGCTATAAAAAATCGTTTTGGATCTACCAACGAGATTGGTGTTTTTGAAATGCGTGATACAGGACTAAGTGAGGTTGAAAATCCTTCGGCTATGTTGCTTTCAGGTAGAATGAGCAACGTTTCAGGCGCGTGTATTACATGTGTTATTGAAGGAACAAGACCGATATTATCAGAAGTTCAAGCACTGGTTACAACTACTGGATTTGGTAATCCACGCCGCATGTCTAACGGTTTTGACTATAACAGACTTAATTTGTTACTCGCTATTCTTGAAAAACGTCAGGGACTTTATTTTTCAAATCTCGATACATACTTAAATGTTGTAGGTGGTATGCATTTGGATGAACCTGCGTGTGATTTGGCAATTTGTATGGCACTTGTATCTGGACTGAGAGATGTTCCTCTTGATGAAAAAATGATTGCATTTGGTGAGGTAGGTCTGTCGGGTGAGATAAGAAATGTATCACGTGTTCAATCGCGAGTTAATGAAGCCGCAAGATTAGGTTTTACACAGTGTGTTTTGCCTAAAAGTTGTATAAAGCAAATTACCAAAATACCAGACACTATCGAATTGATTGGTGTTAAAAATATTAAAGAAGCTTTAATGTTGATTAAATAAAAACAATTTTACTAATATTAAAAACTCCTCATGTGTATTTAGTGAGGAGTTTTTTATACGCAAAGATTTTTAGTTGTATAAATATTTATTTTCTTTTGGCAAACACTAACAGAAAAAGAGAGGTTAGTGCTATGGCAAAAAGAATAGGAAAAAGAACAATAATTTTAGAAAACAAACCATATATTATTGGTTATGGTTCGGTAGTTGGGAAAAAAGAATTTGAAGGTCCACTAGGTCACGAGTTTGATGCACATGATGATGACAGCCGTTTTGGAGAAGATTCTTACGAGAAGGCGGAAAGTTTGCTCCAAAAAATTGCGCTTGAAACTGCAATGCGAAAGGCAAACGTTAACGAAAATGATATAAAAATGATTTTTGCTGGTGATTTGTTAAATCAGTGTATAGGTTCATATTTTGGACTTAGAGAAAAGGGAATTCCTCTTATTGGATTATATGGCGCATGTTCGACAATGACCTTGGGTCTTTCGCTTGCATCGATTATGGTGGATAGTAAGGCAGCTGATATTGCGGCTGCTGTTACTTCATCACATTTTTGCTCAGCAGAGCGTCAATATCGATTTCCGCTTGAATATGGCGCTGTGCGCCCACAAACTGCTCAGTGGACTGTGACAGGTTCTGGCGCGACAGTATTGTCAAATATAAAACAAGAGGGTAAACCATATATAAACGCTGTGTGCTTTGGCGAAATTGAGGATTTGGGAATTACTGATACAAATAATATGGGTGCGGCTATGGCACCTGATGATGTTAAAATAAGACCATACCCAACAAACGAGGGTATGGTCTTTTTCTACACACAAATCCAGTATTTAAGGGGGTTCCGAGCACTTTTTAAGGATTTTACAACGCAAAAAAATGTCGAAAAATCTGTTAATGAAATTAGGTGTTAATCTTCATTTCATTAACACAAAAAGGAGGAATTATATGAATCTATACGAATCACTGTTATCGGAGTTTGGTTATAACAAGCCGATATTATTTTCAGAAATTAAATTTAATAATTGGTGTCCACAACAAATCAGCAGAGATTTGCAAAAGTTATGTCAGGACGGAAAGGTTGTTAAATTTGATTCAGGTATTTACTACATACCAAAAACAACTCCGTTTGGGGTTGCACACTTTAATCCTAAAAAAGTAATTGATAAGAAGTTTATAAGAGAAGGCGAAAATGTTTTCGGATTCTATTCAGGTAGTTATCTGCAATACGAACTCGGCATATCAAAACTCAAACCCGCCACCATCGAAATATATACCAATGTGGAGAGCCGAGATTTACACAAGGTCAAGTTAGGTAATTATCAAATCGCTCTCCGCAAACCAAGAACGAAAATTGATAAGTTTAACGTATCTGTTCTATGCTTCTTGGAACTGATGAACGGTATTGATGTAGAAACCCTTGACGAGTATAAACGCAAACTCATAAGCGACTATATCGCAGAAAACCGAATCACCCAAAGGCAAATCACTAAATACATACCGTATTTCCCTGATAAAACCTGCAGAAATTTAATCGAAAGTGAGGTAATCTACCGTGTCCCGCAGTAATAGTTGTATGGTTTGTACATATCTAATCGAACTTGTAGCAGGAATAATGACCGGTTACATATTTATATATCTTGATGATGCTATAGTGATGAGATTTGCACTTTCAATGTTGTATATCCCCGCAGTTCTCGTCCTTGTAGATGCAAAATCAAAAGCGGTGCGCTTTCTTGTCTACCTTATACTGACCGCTGTCTGCCTGTGGGGCGTGTTTTACGCTATCTATTGGCGCCGACCTTTCGGATTTTCTCTTATTTTTTGTGCTATTGTCGGTTTTATCTACTATGTAATATTCACCGATAAAGCAACAAAGGATAAAATGTCAAAAATACTCATCGTCAATGGTTGCTTTATCGCACTCGTATTCCTAATTGCTCTCTCTTTAAACCTTATGTTCAACCCCAGACACGCACCCCTCCTCAACGGTGGTACAGTTATGTGGTGATGCTTTATCGACCAAAACAGCAACAGCGTGTTGCTTGTGATTAACTGTCAAGGATGATATAATACTATTACAATGATAAAAGGCGGTTTTGCATATGGAAACAAAAGATATTATTTTAGAACTCAGGACTAAAAAAGGATTATCGCAAGACGAACTTGC
>JAZRKK010000066.1:0-51361 GCA_045646305.1 Acutalibacteraceae bacterium | reverse complement strand
AATGAAGGATAAAAAGCTTCGTATTGAAGATGCTCTTGCTGCTACTAAAGCCGCTGTTGAAGAAGGTATAGTTGCAGGTGGTGGTGTAGCGCTTCTTAACGCTATTCCTGCGGTTTCTGAACTTGCGACTAAAACTGAGGGCGATGAAAAAACAGGCGTGAGCATTGTTCTTAAATCTTTGGAAGCACCTATTCGACAGATTGCTTATAATGCAGGCATTGAAGGTTCTGTTATTATTGATAAAATTGTAAATAGCGGTAAAGTTAATTATGGTTTTGACGCTTACAATGAAACCTATACAGATATGATTGATGCCGGTATTGTTGACCCAACAAAGGTTACACGTTCAGCGCTTGAAAATGCAGCAAGTGTTGCTGCTATGGTCCTTACTACCGAAAGTCTTGTAGCTGATAAACCTGAAGATGTAGCCGCAGCAAATGCAGCAGCTGCAGCCGCAGCAGCTGGGGGCGGTATGTACTAAAATTTTAACATCCTAACGACATAACTGTTGTTAGGATGTTTTTTTGAAAAATATAAATTTTGTTTTTATAAATAACGATTATATATTTATTTTATTTTTCTATTTACTTTAAAAAATAAATATTGTAAAATATCAACAACGATATATGGAGGTTTAAATCATGGCAAGAAAAGATTTCATGTGGGCAAACTTAGTATTGTTAGGCTCTAATATGTGGACTGAAGAGGGCAATACCACAGGCCGCGAACATCGCTCAAATAGTTGTGCTTCTCCAGTTCTTCGTTTTGAACGCGACACATGGGATAAATATATGGAATATCAGCGAATTAATGGTGTAAATACTATTATTATTGATATTGGCGAAGCAATGTTTTATGAATCACATCCAGAACTTGCTGTGGAGGGTTCGTTTACTCATGAGCAAATGCGTGCCGAGGTAGCAAAACTCAAGGCAATGGGCTTTGAAGTTGTGCCAAAACTTAATTTTTCAGCAACACATGATATATGGCTTAAAGATTATTCTCGTATGCTTTCTACACCTATTTATTATCAGGTGTGTAAAGACCTTATTGATGAAGTTTGCGATGTGTTTAAACCTAAATATTTTCATATTGGTATGGATGAGGAAAATGCAGATTTGCAAAGGAATTTTTATTTTGCGGCAATAAGACAGGGCGAACTTTGGTGGCATGATTTGTATTATCTTGTGAATTGTGTTGAAAAGAATAATGTTCGTGCTTGGATATGGGCTGACAAAATTTGGAGTCATCCTGATGAATTTGTAAATAAAATGCCTAAGAGTGTGCTTTGTAGTTGTTGGTACTATAATGGTGAATTTCAAAATCCACAGGGTGAGGATGCTGTGCGGTTAAAAGGTTTTGAAATTTTGGATAAATATGGTTTTGACCAAGTTCCAACCGGTAGCAACTGGGGTGCTAGAGATAATTTTGTAAAGCTTACTAAGTATTGTACTGAAAAATTTAATCCCGATTTACAATTGGGTATGATGCAAACCGCTTGGGAAAGAATAACTGAACAATGGATGTCGCAAATTAATCATTCGGTTGATATGATACGAGAGGCAAAAGAGTGGTACGAAAATAGATAAAATTACTTTTGGAGGAAAAATTTTGGCTAACGATAAAATTGTTATAAAGGGTGCTAGAGAAAACAACCTTAAAAATATGGATGTTGTAATACCACGAGATAAACTTGTCGTGTTTACAGGACTATCGGGTAGTGGTAAAAGTTCTCTTGCATTTGATACAATATATGCAGAAGGTCAGCGGCGCTATGTAGAGTCGCTTTCAAGTTATGCGCGTCAATTTTTAGGTCAAATGGAAAAACCAAATGTTGACAGTATTGATGGACTTTCTCCTGCAATATCTATCGACCAAAAAACCACCTCTAAAAATCCACGTTCAACAGTTGGTACTGTTACTGAAATTTACGATTATTTACGCCTTTTGTACGCGCGTGTTGGTATTCCACATTGTCCTATTTGCGGTAAAGAAATCAGTCAGCAAACAACCGATCAAATAGTAGATACAGTTATGTCACTTGATGAGGGTAGTAAAATACAAATTTTATCACCACTTGTAAGAGCAAGAAAAGGTGAGCACGCAAAAGAACTTGACCGTGTTCGTAAGTCTGGCTATGTTCGTGTTCGTATTGATGGTAATATTTACGACCTTTCTGAAGAAATAAAACTTGATAAGAATAAAAAACATGCGATAGAGGTTGTTGTTGACCGTCTTGTAATTAAATCGGATATTCGTTCTCGTCTTGCTGATAGCGTAGAAACAGCAGTATCACTTTCAGGAGGGCTGGTTTCGGTAGATGTTATCGGTGGAGAAGAATTGCAATTTTCGCAAAGCTATGCTTGTGAAGAACATGGAATTAGTATACCGGAACTTACTCCTACAATGTTTTCGTTTAATAATCCAATGGGTGCGTGTCCAACATGTACAGGTATTGGTGTATTTATGAAGATTGATCCACGCCTTGTAATAAGTGATGAAAATTTATCACTTAAAGATGGTTGTATTAAAGCGGCAGGATGGGGTGTGAATTCGTATTTTAATCCAGATGGTAGCACGCTAGCCCTTATGTATTATGATGGTGTTGCTAGAAAATATGGGTTTGATATAAATACTCCTTGGAAAGATTTAAGCGATGAGGCTAAAAATGCAGTTCTTTATGGTACTGGTGATGAAAAGTTAGAGTTACATCGCATTTCAGAATACGGAAGTGGAGCCTACCACGCACCTTTTGAGGGTGTTATAAATAATATACAACGTCGTTACGAAAATACAAAAAGTGACTATGCACGTGCTGAGTACGAAAGTTATATGAACGAAAGTGCATGTCCTGATTGTAAAGGTGCACGACTTAAGCCTGAATATCTTGCAGTAACGGTAGGCGGCAAAAATATAAATGAGCTTTGCGATATGTCTATTGGTGATGCGCTCCAGTTTATAAATAATTTAAAGTTTAGTTCGATGCATCAAATGATAGCAGAACCTATTTTAAAAGAGATAAAAGAACGATTAAACTTTTTATCTAGTGTTGGACTTCAGTATCTTTCTATGTCACGTTCTTCGGGTACACTTTCGGGTGGTGAGAGTCAGCGTATAAGACTTGCAACACAGATAGGTTCTTCGCTTATGGGTGTGCTTTATGTTTTGGATGAGCCTAGTATTGGACTTCATCAGCGCGATAACGAGCGTTTGCTTGGTACACTTAAACATTTACGCGATTTGGGAAATACACTTATTGTAGTAGAGCATGATGAGGACACAATTCGTGAAGCGGATTATATAATAGATATAGGTCCGGGCGCAGGTATTCACGGTGGTGAATTGGTATTTAGCGGTACACCACAAGAATTGCTTGATTGTAAATCTTCGGTAACATCTGACTATTTATCAGGCAGAAAAAGTATTCCTGTACCTCAAGAACGAAGAAAAGGCAATGGTAAATTTGTTACCGTAAAGGGAGCTGCTGAAAACAATCTTAAGAATATAAATGTTAAAATTCCTTTAGGTGAATTTGTTTGTGTTACAGGTGTTTCTGGTAGTGGTAAATCATCGCTTGTAAATGATATTTTATATAAAGTTTTGGCAAATAAACTAAACCATGCAAAAACCATTGCGGGTGATCACAAAACAATAGAAGGCATAGAAAATCTTGATAAGGTTATAGATATTGACCAATCGCCGATTGGAAGAACACCACGAAGCAATCCAGCAACGTATACGGGTGTTTTCACCGATATTCGCGAGTTATATGCTAGTACAAAAGAAGCCAAAGCAAAAGGCTATTCAGCTGGCAGATTTTCCTTTAACGTAAAAGGCGGTCGATGCGAGGCTTGTTGGGGCGATGGCATAAAGAAGATTGAGATGCACTTTCTTCCGGATATTTATGTTCCTTGTGAGGTTTGTGGCGGTACTCGCTATAATAAGGAAACGTTAAGTGTTCATTATAAAGGTAAAAGCATTTATGATGTGCTTGAAATGACTGTTGAAGAAGGTATGTACTTTTTTGAGAGTCATCCACGTATTTATCGAAAACTTAAAACATTATTTGATGTTGGATTGGGGTATATAAAAATAGGTCAAAGCGCAACAACCCTTTCAGGTGGCGAAGCGCAGCGAGTTAAACTTGCTACCGAGCTTTCTAAAAAAAGCACTGGTAAAACTATTTATATACTTGATGAGCCTACAACAGGATTGCATACTGCCGATGTTCATAGACTTATTGAAGTATTACAAAGACTGGTGGATGCCGGTAATACGGTTCTTGTTATAGAGCACAATCTTGATGTGATTAAGGTAGCAGACCATATTATAGATTTGGGTCCTGAAGGTGGTAATGGTGGAGGAGCTGTTGTAGTGTCGGGTACACCTGAAAAAGTTGCTGAGTGCAAAAATTCATACACAGGACAATTTTTGAAAAAGGTGTTAAATCCTTAATTATTTACACATTATTAACCAAATTTTGTGTTTGGCGATTTATTATGTTATCGTGAGGTGAAAGCGTTGTTTGGCTATGTTAAGGCTTGTAAGAGTGAGCTTAAAATTAAAGAGTATGAAACCTATAAGGCAGTTTATTGTTCGCTCTGTAAGAAACTTGGTAAAAGTTATGGCATACTTTCTCGCTTCACTTTAAGTTATGATTTTACTTTTTTGGCGCTTCTTAATATGTCGTTACAAGATGGGTGCGATGGTTTTTATCAAAAACGGTGCGCTTTTAATCCGCTTAAAAAGTGCAATTATTGTAAAAATGATGAGGCTATTGATATGCCTGCCGCTGCAGCTATGATAATGTTGTATTATAAAATACTAGATAATATAGCTGATGAGAAAGGCTTTAAAAAGGCAGGTTATTGGTGCTTGAAACCAATTTTTGCTTCAGCGCATAAGAAAGCAGCTAAACAATATCCTGAAATAGAAAGTATTGTAGCTGAATATATTAAAAAGCAAAATGTACTTGAAAAATCAAATTGTACATCTATTGATGAAGCGGCAGACCCGACAGCAAAAGCCATGGAAAAAATACTTTCTCTTTGTAGTAAGGAAGAACTTCAAAAACGAGTATTAACCCGAATGGGATATTGCTTAGGTAGATATATTTATTTGCTTGATGCGGCTGTTGATTTATCTGAGGATATAAAAACAGGTCGTTACAATGTACTTAAAAATATCGAGATAAATGAAGTTAAAGAGCGCATTAAACAACAGTTATATTTTTGTTCAAATGAGGCGGCCAAAGCATTCGAGTTGCTTGATATAAAAAAATATAAAACCATACTAGGAAATATAGTATATTTAGGTTTAGAAGAAACTTTTTTAAAGGAGTTAAACAATGAGAGATCCGTATGAGGTATTAGGCGTTTCTAAGAACGCGACTGACGATCAAATTAAAAATGCATATCGCGAACTTGCGCGTAAATATCATCCAGACAATTATATTGATAATCCGCTCTCGGATTTAGCGGCAGAAAAGATGAAAGAGATCAATGATGCGTACGATGCTATCGTAAATATGCGTAGAACAGGTTCATCAAAAAATACAGGCAGTGGCGCGTATAATAGTTCGTATAGTAGCAGCACCGGTTTTCCAGAAGTTCGCTCACTTATAAATCAAGGCAGACTTGAACAGGCGCAAGAAATTCTTGATGGAGTACCACCACAAAATCGTGATGCCGAGTGGTATTTCCTTAATGGTACTGTGCTTTATCGCCGTGGCTGGTTTGACCAAGCTTATACAAGTTTTGCAACCGCTGTAAGAATGAATCCTCAAAACCCTGAATACCGAAACGCTATGAACAATGCTCAACGCCAAAGTGGTCAGCAGTATAATCCGTATCGTTCTTATGGTACAACAGGTGGATGCAACACTTGTGATATTTGTAACAGTCTTATTTGCGCCGATTGTTGTTGTGAATGTATGGGTGGCGACCTAATACCTTGTTGCTGATATGAAAAATACGAAAAAAATTACACTTTGCGGATTAGTGGCAGCATTGTCGGTAGTGATAATGTTGACAAGCTATTTTCCGTATCTTACTTATGCGATTCCTGCTCTTGCCGGACTTTTGATGATGATACCTGTTATCGAATGTGGTGTGTCATGGGGGTTTGGAACATATATTGCAAGTGCAGTTATAATATTTATAACAGGTGAAATGGAATCAAAAATTCTTTATATAATGCTTTTAGGATACTATCCTATTTTAAAATCAATTATTGAAAGAATAGGCAAACAATTCATAGAATGGGTTTTGAAACTATTGTGCTTTAATATAGCAGCAATTGCTTTTTATTATGTGTCAACTGTGTTATTTGCTGTATCGTTTGACGATTTCGGTCAGTGGGGAAAATACGGAGCAATTTTGTTTTTAGCACTTTGTAATGTTGTGTTTGTAATATATGATATAGGTGTGTCGCGTATGGCATCTTATTATATGATAAATTTACATGATAAAGTTAGAAAAATAATTAAATAAAATAGAGGATGTGGTTATCATCCTCTGTTTTTTATATTTACTTTTTTTGAAAATTGGTGTAAAATATTATATTATGCGAAAGAGGGTGAGGGAATGAAAAAGATAGTAATAATTGGCGGTGGTGCTGCTGGACTTATGGCGGCTATTTCGGCAGCAAAAGAAATTAACAATGAGCCGTTTAGTATAACAATTGTTGAAAAAAATTCCCGACCAGCACGCAAGGTTATGATAACAGGCAAGGGAAGATGTAATGTTACAAATAATTGTGACGAAAATACACTAATTGCAAACACTCCAAAAAACGGTAAATTTTTATATTCAGCTTTTAGCAATTTTAATTCTCAAGATACAATTCGCTTTTTTGAAGGATGTGGCGTTGAGTTAAAAACCGAACGAGGAAATCGAGTATTCCCACATTCTGACAAAGCGGTAGATATTGTTGATGCGTTAGTAAAAGAGGCACAAAAAAAAGCTGATATCATAGAGGGTGAGGTAGTAGCTATACTTGCGCCTCAAGGGTATGTTACTGCAGTAAAATTATCTGATGGAAAAATACTTGATGCTGATTGTGTTGTTGTAGCAACCGGTGGTATGTCGTATCCCGGCACTGGATCTACCGGTGATGGTTATAAAATGGCAAAAGCTTTAGGACATACGGTTACTACGCTAACACCTTCTCTTGTAGGACTTGAATGTCATGAGGGATTTTGCACTAGACTTGCAGGTCTTTCGCTAAAAAATGTAATGCTTTCGGTTTTTGAAGATGGTAAAAAGAAGCCATTATATAAAGAGATGGGCGAAATGCTTTTTACCCATACTGGTATATCTGGTCCGTTGACACTTTCTGCCTCAGCACATTTGAGATATATGGATAAAAAGAAGTATTTTGCTGAAATTGATCTAAAACCTGCACTTGATGAGGCACAGCTTGATAAACGTTTGCTTCGTGATTTTGAGGAGTCGCTTAATCGTGATTTTGCAAATTCTTTAGATAAATTATTACCGAAAAGCATAATTCCGGTTATAATAAATATGTCGGGTATAGCACCTCATACAAAGGTTAATCAAATCAGCCGTGAGGAAAGATTATCACTTATAAATGCTATTAAACATTTTAAATTGAATATCACAGGTTTTAGACCTATTGAAGAAGCAATCATAACAAGCGGGGGTATTACAGTAAAAGAAATTAACCCTGCTACGATGATGTCAAAGTTGATTGAAGGTCTTTTCTTCGCAGGTGAAGTAATCGATGTTGATGCTTATACTGGCGGATTTAATTTACAAATAGCGTTTTCAACAGGAGTTTTAGCTGGTGAAAATGCAGCAAAATATGAAAGGAATAATTAATTATGATTTCTATTGCATTAGATGGTCCTGCAGGAGCGGGTAAAAGTACTGTTGCTAAAGGTGCTGCGAAAGAACTTGGATTTATATATGTTGATACTGGTGCGCTTTATCGCACAGTAGGTCTTAAGTTTATGCGCGAAGGTTACGATACAAATCTTGATTGTGATATTGAGTCTATTTTAAAAACCATAGAGGTAGATATTAAGTTTATTGATGGTACACAGCATGTGTTTTTAAATGGTGAGGATGTATCTGATGATATTCGTACACCGGATGCTTCTATGATGGCTTCGGCTGTATCAGCCAAACCACCAGTACGTGCCTTTTTGCTTGAAATGCAACGTAAACTTGCACGTGAAAATAATGTGCTTATGGATGGTAGAGATATCGGTACGGTTGTATTGCCAAATGCTACAATCAAATTTTTTGTTACAGCATCGGTCGAAGAAAGAGCTAACCGCAGATATAAGGAACTTATTGAAAAGGGCATGGATGTTAAATACGAAGATATTTACAAGGATATTGAAACACGCGATTACAATGATTCTCATCGTGAAATAGCACCACTCAAACCTGCTGAAGACTCTATAATGTTTGATACAACAGGAAATACTCTTCAAGAGTCTATTGATAATCTTATTAAAATCATAAAGGAAAAATTAAATTGAAGATAACACTTGCTAAAACCGCCGGATTTTGTTTTGGAGTAAATCGTGCGGTACAAATGGTATATGATTTGGTGGATAGTGGAGAAAAGGTTTGTACCTTAGGTCCAATAATTCATAACAGTCAAATGGTTGAGGAATTAACCAACAAAGGTGTTCGAGTTGTAAAAGAGCCTATCGATGCAATGCAGGATGAAACGTTAGTTATCCGTTCGCATGGCGTTGGTAAGGATGTTTATGATTCGGCAGAAAAAGTGGGGGTAAAGGTGTGCGATGCCACCTGCCCATTTGTAGCAAAGATACATAAAATTGTGGCTGAACAATCATCGAATGGTGATATTATTTTAATCGCCGGTGATGAAAAACACCACGAGGTTATAGGTATAGTCGGGCATTGTGTGTCGCAACACTTTGTGTTTTCATCTATTGAAGAACTTCAAAATTTGATGGAAACTCACCCTGAAATTAAGGAAAACAGCATTTCTGTTGTATCACAAACAACTTTTAACGCAAAAAAGTGGGAAAATGCGCAACTTTTTTTAAAAAAGGTATGTACAAATGCGAAAATATTTGATACAATATGTAGTGCTACGTCAACAAGACAGATGGAGGCGCAAGAACTTGCGAGTACTCACGATGTAATGGTTGTAATCGGGGGAAGACACAGTTCAAACACAGTTAAATTATATGATGTGTGCGCATCGCTTTGTCAAAATACCCATTTGATAGAAACTGATACTGAACTTAAATCAGAATGGTTTTTAAAAGCAAATAATGTTGGCGTTGTCGCGGGTGCATCCACACCTGCGGGTATTATAAAGGAGGTTATTAAAACCATGTCGGAAATTTTACAACCTGTTGATGAACAGATGGAGGTAGAAGAAACTGTTCAAAAAAGCTTCGAGGAAATGACAGATGAGGAAGCATTTGAGGCTTCGCTCAACAGCCTTACAGGCGAGCAGAAAGTATGCGGCACTGTAGTTGCAGTTAACGCATCTGAAATCACTGTAGATATAGGCAGAGGAGTAACTGGCTACATTAGCGCAGAAGAGTACTCATCAGAGCCTGTTGATCTGTTAAGCGAAGTAAAAGTTGATGATAAGCTCAATCTTATCATTATGAAAATCAGCGATCAGGAAGGAACCGCAATGCTTTCAAAGCGTCGTTACGATGCTATTGCAGGTTGGGACAATATAGTTGCTGCCAAGGATTCAGGTGAAGTACTTCACGGTACAGTTCGCGATGTAATCAAGGGTGGCGTTGTAGTGTACTCAAACAATGTTCGCGTATTTATCCCAGCATCTCAGGCTACTGTTTCAAGAAATGATGTTCTTGAAGATTTAAAGGGTACTGATGTTGATTTCAGAATTATTGAAATCGGTCGTGGTCGTAGAGCAATTGGCTCTATCCGTAGCGTTCTTCGTGAGGCTCGTAAAGAGGCTGAAGAAAAAGTATGGGCATCAATTGCTGTTGGTGATCGTATTACTGGTACAGTTAAATCACTCACAAGCTATGGCGCATTTGTTGATATCGGCGGCGTAGATGGAATGGTTCACATTTCTGAACTTTCTTGGAACCGTATCAAAAATCCTGCTGAAGTTGTATCAGTTGGTGATGAGATAGAAGTTTATATCAAAGCGCTTGATACCGAAAAGAAAAAGATTTCTTTGGGTTATAAAAAGGCAGAGGACAATCCTTGGACAATATTCCAAAACAATTATAATGTTGATGATGTTGTTACAGTTAAGATAGTTAGCATGACTACATACGGCGCATTTGCAAGAATCATCCCAGGCATTGATGGTCTTATTCACATTTCACAGATTGCTAATAAGCACGTTGCTAAGCCACAGGATGAACTTACAGTAGGTCAGGAAATCGATGCAAAGATTACCGCAATCGACCTTGACAAAAAGCGCGTAAGTCTTTCTATTCGTGTTCTTCTTGAACCAGAAGTTAAAGAAGAAATAAAAGAAGACGAAGTAGTAGCATCAACTGAAGATGCAGTAGTAGAAGCACCTGTAGAAGAGGCTGCTGAATAATAAAAGATTTCACGCCCAAAGGTTGCTTTGGGCGTGTTTTTTTATGAAAGGGAAAGAGTAATGCTTAACTTTGAGTATTATGCACCTACCAAGGTGTTTTTTGGAAAAGACAGACAATCACAAATCGGCGAGATTATATCTGGATATGGATATAAAAAAATAATGATGATATATGGTAAAGGTAGTATAAAAACAACAGGTCTTTACGATGAAATTATAAATTCATTAAGCAAGAACGGTATTGATGTGGTTGAAATAGGTGGAGTAGAACCAAATCCTAAGATAGAGTTTGTCCGCCAAGCTATAAGTATCGCGAAAAATGAGAAGGTTGAGCTTGTTTTGGCGGTCGGTGGCGGAAGCGTTATAGATGCATCAAAATATACAGCATTAGGCGCTGTAAGTGAATATGATGTTTGGGATTTTGTAACAGGAAAGCAAAAGGCTGTTAGCGCGTTGCCTGTTGGTTGTGTGCTAACACTTGCGGCAGCAGGCAGCGAAATGAGCGCATCAGCGGTTGTAACTGATTTGTCAATCAATATGAAACGCGGCTTTACAAGCGAATTGATAAGACCGCTTTTTGCAATATGTAATCCGGAACTTACCTATACTGTCAGCCCATATCAGACTGCGTGTGGTGTTAGTGATATAATGTCGCATACAATAGAGCGTTATTTTACTCCTTGCGATGGTGTGGATATTACCGACCAAATTGCTGAAAGCATTTTACGAAGTGTTATAAATGCTGCGAAGACTGTTATGAAAAATCCTTGTGATTATGAGGCAAGGGCAAATATTATGTGGGCATCAAGCCTTTCACATAATAATCTTACAGGCTGTGGTAGAATAAATGCATTGCCTGTGCATCAGCTTGAACATGCATTAAGTGGTGAATATGACCATGTAGCGCATGGCGCGGGATTGGCAATGCTTTTTCCTGCATGGGCAAGATATGTTTATATGCACAATATTTCGCGATTTGCGCAATTTGCGCGCAATGTTTGGGGTGTTGTAGAACTTGATGATAAAAAGGCTGCAGAGGCTGGAATTGAGGCTATGACAGAGTTCTTTAAATGCATTGGTATGCCTACGACTTTAAGTGAACTTAATGTAAACGCTGACGCAATAGAGCGACTTGCTAATTTGTGTACATTTGGAAACACTCGAAAGATAAATAGCGTTATTGAACTTTCAGAAAAAGAAATAAAAGATATTTTTAATCTTTGTTGTTAATAAAAAAGACTTGAAGATTTTCTTCAAGTCTTTTAATTATTTTATAAATTTGAATTGTGCCGCTTCATAATCAGCGGGATTATAATTTTCGATATGGTTAATAATCTCTTGAGGATTATCTGAAATAAAAAGTAAATCCATATTTGTATTTGGCATAAAATCTTTATTTATTGCATTGTTTAGCATATCAATAAGAGAATTATAATAACCATTAGTATTGTAGATAGCAATTGGTTTTTGGTGAACTCCTAATTGACGTAAGGTATAGATTTCGAAAAATTCATCAAAGGTGCCAATACCACCTGGGGTGATGATAAATGCATCTGACATTTCTTCGAGAAGCTTTTTGCGTTCGCGCATTGTTTCGGTGTAAATCATTTCACTACAATTCTCAAAAAGTGCGCCATCAACGTTGAAAAAAGATGGGCATATACCAATAATTTCACCGTTTTGTCTGTTTGCTCCTCGTGCTACCGCGCCCATAAGACCGGCAGCTCCTCCACCGAAAATAACCGAATGATTATTTTCGGCTAGTTTTTCGCCTAAAATTTCACCAGCGTTAAGAAAAGATTTATCGATAGCATTTGAAGATGCACCATAAATACAAATTTTCATATAATCACCTTATCATCTAAAATAGCGCTTGTAAGAGTTTCGCCTACATATTCAAGTCGTAATGAAAAGAATGGTGTTAGTGGGTTTTCAATAAGTTTTAAAAATATTTTATCGCCTTCCCATAAAGGTAGGTTGTATATTTGTTGTTTATCAACCCATTCAAGCACACCTTCATCACATTCTTTTATCTCACCGCTAAAATCACTGCAGGTAAAAATGTGCATATATTCGGTTTCCCATTTATCAGATACGAATGTTACGATACCACGGTATTCACATTTTCCTAAAGTTAAACCCGTTTCTTCAAAAGCTTCACGGCGATTGCATTGCTCTGGGCTTTCTTTGTCTTCAAATTTACCGCCTATGCCTATCCATTTATCCTGATTAAGATCGTTTTGTTTTTTGATGCGGTGTAGCATCAAATATTTTCCATCTTTTTCGATGTGGCAAAGTGTTGTGTTTTTCATTATTCGCTATCACTACTTGATTCTTCTAGTGCTTCGGGCATCGTATAGCCTTCAAGGAAGAAGATGTTGTTGTTTTTGTGTTTGGAGTCGAAAATATTGTTGTACTGAACTTTTTCGTATTCGCTTATAAGCCCTGAGTATTCACTTTTGTCGCTCCA
This sequence comes from Acutalibacteraceae bacterium, assembly GCA_045646305.1. Taxonomy (GTDB): domain Bacteria; phylum Bacillota; class Clostridia; order Oscillospirales; family Acutalibacteraceae; genus UBA737. The sequence continues at coordinate 38,343 of JAZRKK010000066.1, read as the reverse complement.
TCTAAAATAATTATCATTTGAATCAATATATCCTACTGTATCAATTACAGGAAGGGTTTCCGAAAGTTTGAGTAGGTATTTATTGTATTCGGTAAGTTTAACATTTGCAATGTCAAGAACATAAGAAGAAAGATAGTTTGAACTTAATTTATCGATGTATTTTTCTTCAATATCATAATTCGCCCAAATGTAGAATGGTGTTGCGTGACGAGCTTGTTCTTGTTCGATGGTAAGATTGTTGATATTATCAACGCCAAGCAAGGAGGCAATAAATTCGGTTTCAATAGAAGGCTGATGGTCACCAAACATACAAATTATGGTTGGTTCATCCACGTTTTGGAAATATTCAACAAGACCTTTAAACGCATCATCACTTGCCTTTACGAGAGAAAGATATTTGTTAGCCTTGTTATAATAATTTTGAGTTGATGTTATTTGTATGCATTCATCAAAGTTTTGTGCGCCTTTTGAATAACCACCATGATTTTGCATGGTTACATTAAAAGCAAAATAAGGTTGTGATTTATCGCGGTTTTCATAGTTTTCGATAATAACATCATAGTTGTAACTATCACTTACATATTGTCTTGTAAGCATGTGTTGTCTATCTGGATAATGTGTGTCGATAAGGGATTGCAAATAATCAGCATCACTACCGTTTTGTACATAATCGTTAAGTATAGATACATCTATAAGATTTTCAAGAAAAGCAAACGAATTAAAGCCTAAGTTTTCGTAAACACTTACGCGATTCCATCCGCTTGAATAATATGGATGGAACGCCCATGAAGAATATCCTTGGCCTTCAAGTGTTGATACAAGTGAAGCAAGAGGGTTTTTAATATAAAGCATATAGGCATTACTACCTGATGGTAAAAATGCGGTAGTGTGGCCTGTTAAAAATTCAAATTCAGTATTTGATGTACCTGCACCGATAACAGGAACATAAAGGTTTCCTTTAACTATGTTTTCGGTAAGACTATCCATAAATGGCATAAAATCTTGATTTGTGGTAAAATCGCCTAACACACGTAAATCGGATAGTGACTCGTTCATAATACAAATAATGTTAGGCTCGTTACCAGTTGGTTTTATGGTGTTAGTGTTTTCAGGTGTATCAACTGTGCTTGATACATAGTCGCCAACAGTATTGGCATCATAACCACTAGGCTCTGACATATATAGGTATTTAGTGTTACAGAAAAAGCTAAATACAAAACCGTAGTTGCGATATCCACGCGCTTGGTTCCAGAAGTCTGGTTTTACGCCTGCATTTGCAAAGATAGAAGTAAAATAGAATAAGCACATAAGACAGGTGAAAAATGTACCCATAAAAGTGCGAGATGCTATTTTTACCAAAGTGTTGTATTTAGGAGTGTTAAGTTTTAAACTTAACGCAATAATAAACACAAAAAGTTCTGTACCAATAATTATTGTATGAGTAGGGGTGTAATTATAGGTGTTTGCAACATTAGCAGCGGTTGTAATTGCGAAAAAGTCCATTGGAATAAATGGAGTACCTCTAAATTGCATTACATAGCAGTTTGCAAGTGCAAAACCATAACAAAGCGCATTAACTAGCAATAAAGAAATTCTAAAACTGCCACAAATTGCAAAAATTATAAACTGGAATAACAAAATGACTAAGTAGTTAGCTATGAAACCTAAATAGGTCATATCGTATATAAAAATGTTGTTTAGACATTCTGTCATAGTCATAGTGACAATAGGCATTAGCATAAAAAAAACAAAATGCCAAGTTTTATCAAAAATATGATTTTTAATTTTTATAGTAAATGCTATATACATACCGATTATCAATGGTGCTATAAGTGCAAATGCAAACAATAACCATTTTGCTTTAAAATCCAATTTTGTGAATTGAGAATTCAGAAATACTGTACATAACAAAAGTATACTGGCAACTATTGTACCAGTTATTTTTGATTTTTTAGAATACTTAATTTCAAAATTGTTTAAGAAAAAGTTTTTTATGATATTTAAGATTTTCGGAACCACAGTAATAAAAAATTCATAAATAGTATTTGATACTACTTTTATATCGATTTTCATTTTAAGGCAGTCCTTTCTAACAAAATATTTATTGATACGTATTAAACAAGACATAAAAACTCATTTTATAACAGCATATATTATATCACTTTATATTAAAAAAAACAAGAATTTTTATATTAAGAAATCTTTAACATATATTATATAAATTGTTGCAAATGCATAAAAAAACAGGCTTTTGAAAAACAAAGCCTGTTTTTATGATTAATTAATCGTTAAGTTTTTTTAAAATTTCATCATTTTGACAAATTAGATGCCCTAATCCGAACAAAGGAAAGAAAACACAAGCAGCCATAAGAGCACCAAAAATTATTGCTGCAAGGCTTAGCACTATGCCGAACGATGTTTTGCTGAATAGGAAAAAAGCAACTAATAGTGACAAAATTATTACACCAAAACCTAGTATGAATGAAATTATTTTAATAACATTTCCGAGATTTGAATATATTCCGTTTGAGTATGCATCAATTTGATTTTTCATTGCGCGATACTTATCAGATGTGGAACTTATATCTTCCATTTCGGGTAAGTTTTTGTTGTCGGACATAGAATATCCTCCCTTTTAATTTATAACTTAATTATATGCAAACAACACCGATTGTAAGCTTTTCACCATTGATATCCCAATCTTTTACAAAGCCAGTTGCTTCGCTAACTGTGATTGAGTCTGCAAGAGTGTCACCCGCAATATCGTTTGAAAGTTTGTTCACAATTGCGATAACTTTTTCACTACCATTTAATGTAATAGCAATGTGGTCTGTTACGTTGAAGTTAGCTTCTTTACGCATGGTTTGGATTTTGCTAACGATTTCACGTACAAAACCTTCTTCAACTAACTCCTCAGTGAGCGCTGTATCAAGAGCAACAGTTACACCATGATCACTAACGGTAAAGAATCCCTCTTTTTGTTTTGCTTCTATAAGGAGATCATCTACGCCAAGGCGTACTTCACCAGAAGCAAAATTAAATACTAATTCGCCGTTTTGGTCAAGTTCGGTTTTTGCAGCATTACCGTCAAGTTCAGAAAGTGCGGTGCGGATTTCGCCTAGTTGTTTGCCATATTTTGGACCAACTGTTTTAAGTTGTGGTTTAAAGCTGTATGAAACAAGGTTATCAACTTCATTAGTAAAGTCAACCGATTTGATATTAAGCTCATCCTTGATAATGTCGGCATAGAAATTATCAAGTGGTGTATCACATTTAACATACATTGTGTTAAGTGGCTGACGATTCTTAATAGCAGAACCGTTACGAGCGCTACGACCAAGAACTACGATTTGAAGAACATTTTCCATGTTTTCTTCAAGCTTAGCATCAATAGCATTTTCATCAACAGCAGGGAAGTCACAAAGATGTATGCTTTCTGGAGCTGTTTTATCAACATTTCTAACAAGGTTTTGATAAATGCTTTCTGACATAAATGGTATCATTGGAGCAGCCGCTTTAGCTGTTGTTACAAGTGCATTGTAAAGCACCAAATAAGCAGTTTCTTTGTCGGGAGTCATTCCTTGTACCCAGTAACGTTCACGACCGCGGCGAACATACCAGTTACTCATTTCATCAACGAAATCTTGAAGCGCACGTGCAGCTTCAGGAATACGATAATTTGAAAGATTTTCATCAACAGCCTTTACCATTGAATTAAGCTTTGAAATAAGCCATTTATCCATAACGGTAAGGTTTTCTGGGTTAAGGGTATGAGCTGTTGGGTCAAATTTATCAATATTTGCGTAAAGCACATAGAAAGCATAAGTGTTCCAAAGGGTGCCCATAAATTTGCGCTGACCTTCAACTACGGCTTTACCGTGGAATCTGTTTGGAAGCCAAGGAGCAGAGTTAGTATAGAAATACCAACGAATAGCATCTGCACCATAACTTTCAAGTGCATCAAATGGGTCAACTGCATTACCCTTTGATTTAGACATCTTTTGACCGTTTTCATCCTGTACGTGGCCAAGGACGATTACGTTTTTGTAAGGTGCCTTATTGAAAATAAGGGTTGAAATTGCCATAAGTGAGTAGAACCAACCACGAGTTTGGTCAACAGCTTCTGAAATAAAGTCAGCAGGGAATTGTGACTCAAATAAATCTTTGTTTTCAAAAGGATAGTGATGTTGAGCAAATGGCATAGCACCCGAGTCAAACCAACAGTCGATAACTTCAGGTACACGATGCATTGCTTTTCCACAGTGTGGGCACTTAATTGTAACATCATCAATATAAGGACGATGAAGTTCAATATCATCAGGGCAGTTATCAGACATTGATTTAAGTTCTTCAATGCTGCCTATTGAGTGCATGTGGCCACAATCACAAGTCCATATATTAAGTGGAGTACCCCAATAGCGATTACGAGAAATACCCCAGTCCTGAACATTTTTAAGCCAATCGCCAAATCGACCTTTACCAATGCTTTCAGGAATCCAGTTAACAGTATCGTTGTTGCGAATAAGGTCATCCTTAACAGCGGTCATCTTGATAAACCAAGATTCACGAGCGTAGTAAATAAGTGGTGTGTCACAACGCCAGCAGTGTGGATAGTCGTGCTCAAATTTTGGAGCATCAAAGAGGAGTCCCATTTTTTCAAGGTCAACAAGAACCATAGGGTCAGCCTTTTTAACAAAAGTACCGGCATAAGGAGTTTCAGCAGTAAGGTTGCCTTGACCATCAACAAACTGAACAAATGGTAAGTCGTATGTTCTGCCAACCTTTGCGTCATCTTCACCGAATGCAGGAGCGATATGAACAATACCTGTACCATCAGTCATTGTAACATAACTGTCACAGGTGATGAAATGACCTTTTTTGTTTTGCTTTTCACAAACAGGTTTTACATAGTCAAAAAGTGGTTCATATTCTTTATATTCGAGTTCTGCACCTTTATAACTTTCGAGGATTTCATAAGCAGGAGCATCTTCGGTTGCGAGTTTTCCAAGAACCTTATCAAGCAAAGCCTCTGCCATATAGTAGGTGTAATTGTCAGCAGCTTTTACTTTACAGTATGTTTCATCTGGATTTACGCAAAGAGCAACGTTTGATGGAAGTGTCCATGGGGTTGTTGTCCAAGCGAGGAAGTAAGCATCTTCACCAACAACTTTAAAGCGAACAACAGCACTGCGTTCTTTTACGTTTTTATAACCTTGTGCCACTTCGTGAGAAGAAAGTGGTGTTCCACAACGTGGGCAATAAGGAACAATTTTGAAACCTTTGTAAAGTAGACCTTTATCAAATATTTGTTTAAGAGCCCACCATTCTGATTCTATAAAATTGTTGTCATAGGTAACATAAGGGTTATCCATATCAGCCCAGAAACCAACGGTTTTTGAGAAATCTTCCCACATGCCTTTGTATTTCCAAACGCTTTCTTTACAGTGACCGATAAATGGATCAAGGCCGTATTCTTCGATTTGTTCTTTTCCATCAAGGCCTAAAAGTTTTTCAACTTCAAGTTCAACAGGAAGGCCATGTGTGTCCCAACCGGCTTTACGAGGAACCATACAACCCTTCATTGTGCGATAGCGAGGAATCATATCCTTGATAACGCGGGTAAGAACGTGGCCTATATGAGGTTTACCATTTGCGGTAGGAGGACCATCGTAGAACACATAAGGTGTACCTTTTGCCTTTGTTTCAATACTTTTTTCAAAAATTTTGTTGTCATCCCAAAATTGTTTGATTTTCTTTTCTTGCTCTACAAAATTAAGATTTGGAGAGATATTGTCGTACATTTAAACAACATTCCTTTCAAAAATAAAATCCCCGTCCTAAATAGGACGAGGATGAAAAATACACATCACAAGTTTATACCACCTATTTGAACGGACTGAAATATCCGCACCCCATATAACGGTGGAGATGACCGTCTTACGCTACTAAAATTTCACGCAGAAGCTCGGAAGTGATTTTCGTGCATTTTTATATCATCGGTCTTACACCATCACCGACTCGCTAAGGATATAACATAAAATACATTACTGTCTTCGTCACAGCCTTTACCGAGCATAATATTAACACAAAGTTTTAAAAAAATCAATAGTAAACTGATTAAAAATAACATTATAGATAAAAATATATAAAGAGGAAGTGGTATTGTGGTAAAAAAACGAACTTTTGTTAGAGTTGTATCATTTTTGTCGGCAATTATTTTAGTGGTTTGCGGTATGGTAATTAAAGAAAAGACTAAAAGTAACTATTATCTTGAAATGATTAAAAATCAGTACTCAAGAGCGTTTGAACAGCTTAATAGCAGTCTTAACAATATTTATATATCGATGCAAAAAACTATTTATGTGTCTTCAGCTAAAAAGATGAGTTCATTAGCGGCGGATATTTTTAGCGAGGCCGAAATTGCAAAATTAGCGTTGGCGGAGCTGCCAATCGGCGAAAGTAATAACTCAACTATATATAGATTTTTATCACAGGTTGGAAATTTTGCTTTGAGCGTTTCTAAAAATATAACTAGCGAAAATACAGTAAATAGCAAACAACGCGAAAGTTTAAAATTGCTTTCCAATACTGCGCAAATTGTAACGCAGGTTATAAATGATTCCGGCATAAATTATAATAATCCTGATATGTGGGCAACAGAGGTAGAAAACAAACTTAATAATATTGTAAGTGATGAAGGACTTGCGGCATCATTAACTGAATTAGAGGAGGATTTATCCGATTATCCAACCTTGATATATGATGGACCATATTCAGACCATATTTTGCAAAAAATGCCGCTTATGACCCAAGTAGCTAAAGAATTTACCGAAACCGAGGCTTTGAAGGTGGCGAAAAAGTATAGTGGTGAAGGTAATAAACTTAAGTATGAAGAAATGCAAGGCGGAAAAATTGAGTGTTTTAGATTTGCCGATAATAATACAAATATAGCAGTGAGTCGTTTTGGCGGATATGTGGTTTATATGCGAAAAAATAGGAGTGTAAACGAAAGTGTGATTTCGTATGAACAGGCGCTTTCAAAGGCAAAAGAATATTTGCAAGATATGCAAATATCTAATATGATTGACACCTATTTTTATACTGACAATGGTATTTGTGTCATAAATTTCGCGTATCTTGATGGACAAACAATATGTTACACTGATCTTATAAAGGTTGGAGTAGCTATGGATAATGGTGAGATAATGCTTATTGAAACAGTAGGATATCTTACTAATCATACTGAACGAGCATTTCAAACACCAAAGTTCACTTCGGATGAGGCGGCGCAAAAAATTAGCAGCGATCTTGAGGTTGAAAGCAGCTCAATAGCCCTTATTCCTACCGATTCGGGAGGAGAGGTAAGATGTTATGAATTTTTATGTGAAGTTCAGGAAACTCAGGAAATTTTGGTATATATTAATGTCTTGACTTTGGAAGAAGAACAAATTTATATACTGCTAAAAAGTGATGGTGGAACATTAGTAAAATAAAAAAGAAAATATTGTTTTTAAAAAAATGGCGCAAGTTACTTTGCGCCATTTTATTTTAAATTTACAAATACCTAGCTTTATGTTACAATAAATAAAATAATTGTAGTAATAAAGAGGTTAGTATGCCGTTAGTTGAAAAAGTAGAACACATTTACGAACCGAATCCTTTAGCTTGTGGTCAAGCGGTACTTGCGATGTTATCAGGTAGTGATGTTAATGATATTTTTACATTAGTTAAAACCGAAAAAGAGACTACTCTAAAAGATATGAAAACTGCGTTAAAAGCTCTTGGGATTTCTTTAAACGAAACTAGAGTAGAGGTGAAAAATATATGCGATTTGCCTCATATAGCATTGCTAAGCTTGGAAACTCCTAAGTGTTGGCATTGGTCACTTTTTTTTAACGGAGTGTTTTACGATCCTGAATATGGGGTGCTTAGCGATTTTCCGCCAAGTAATCGTAGATATTTTTGGGAAATAACGCCTTGACTTTTTAGTCAATAAATATTAAAATTATATTAATAATATTTACAATGGGTGATAGTATGGTAAAGATTTCTCCGTCAATTTTAATTTCGGATTTTTTAACACTAAAAGATAGCATAAAAGAGTTAGAAACAGCAGGTGTAGATATGCTACACCTTGATGTTATGGATGGTATATTTGTACCTAACATTTCATTTGGTGTACCTGTTATTAAATCTATAAAATCTCACACCGATTTGCCACTTGATGTTCATCTTATGATAGATCGTCCACACAGATACATAGAAGAATTTGCTAAATATGCCGATCTTTTAGGTTTTCATTATGAAGCTGGTTCTGATAATGTAGAAACACTTAAAAAAATTCGTGAACTTGGATGTAAATCGTGTATTACAATAAAGCCTGCCACAGCAGCGGAAGAGATATTCCCATTGTTACCACTTTGTGATATGGTACTTGTAATGTCTGTTGAACCAGGTTTTGGTGGACAAAAGTTTATGCCTATGGCACTTGAAAAAATTAAAGCAATAAAAGAAGAGTGTGAACGTCAGGGACTTGAAATTGATATTGAGGTTGATGGCGGTATTAACGCCGAAACAGCACCACAGGCGATTGCAGCTGGAGCTAATGTGCTTGTAGCAGGTAATTTCCTTTTCTCAGCTGATGATATGGGTGCGAAAGTAAAAGAGATTAAGGCACTTTAATTTTGTATATTTGGACATATATTACTAATACTTTTTTAAAAAAGGGATAGTGATCGTATGACCGAGAAAAGAAAAAATCAATCTATGGGCGTATTCGTTAAATCTATGATTATTACAATTTCTGCGATAGCGCTTATTTTAATTGGATATTTTACGGCAGGTTTTTTGTCGGGAGGTTTATAATGGATTACATGTTTTTAAAAAGCGGTACCGATGTACGTGGTATTGCATCTGACTTGGGTGGTAAGGAGGTAGAACTTACTAACGAGGCTGTTTATGATATTTCAGCTGCATTTGCGGTATGGTGTGTAAATAAGTTTTCAAAACCAGCAAACGAGTTATGTATAGCTCTTGGCCATGATTCTAGAATTACAGCTGATAGAATAAGCGAACAAGTAAAATCAGCTTTATCAAATGCAGGAGTTAAGGTTTTAGATTGTGGTTTGGCATCAACACCTGCTATGTTTATGACTACTGTTGATTTACTTACCGATGCTGCAATTCAAATTACTGCAAGTCATCATCCGTTTGACCGAAATGGTCTTAAGTTCTTTGTTGGTACGGGTGGCCTTGAAGGTAGTGATATTTCTGAAATTTTATCACTTGCTTCATCAGGTGAAGAATGTATATGTGAAACCAAAGGCGAAATACATACAACCGATTATATGACAGATTATGCAAAACGTCTTCGTGATATGATTATTCGCGAGGTTGGTAATGGTGACAAGCCACTTGAAAATTATCATATTGTTGTTGATGCTGGTAATGGTGTTGGTGGCTTTTATGCAAATGAAGTATTGGCACCTTTAGGCGCTGATATAACAGGTAGTCAATTTTTGGATCCAGATGGTATGTTCCCTAATCATATACCAAACCCTGAAAACAAAGGGGCTATTGAAAGTATTTGTCAGGCTGTTAAAAACAGTAATGCTGATTTTGGTGTAATTTTTGATACCGATGTGGATCGCGCTGGTTGTGTTGATGGTGATGGAAACGAAATTAATCGCAATCGACTTATCGCACTTGCGGCTCATATTGCGTTAGGTGGTAAAAAGGGTGGAACAATAGTTACAGACTCTGTTACATCTGATGGACTTAAAAAATACATACAAGAGGATTTAGGTGGCGTTCACTATCGATATCGCCGTGGATATAAAAATGTTATAAACAAGGCGATTGAACTTTGTGAACAAGGAATTGATTGTCCTCTTGCTATTGAAACTTCGGGTCATGCGGCATTAAAAGAAAACTATTTCCTTGATGATGGTGCTTATCTTGCTACTAAGATTATAATCGAACTTGCAAAGGGTACCGACATCAAAAAATTGCTTTCCACATTGGAAATGCCATCTGAGGAAGAAGAACATCGTTTTAATATTAAAGTTGATGACTTTAAACTTTATGGAGAAAAGGTTATTAACGAATTAGAAAAATTTGCGCAAAGCAAGTGTGGGTATGTGATTGCTGATGATAATCGCGAGGGAATAAGAGTATCAACACCTAATGGCTGGTTTTTGTTAAGACTTAGTGTTCATGATCCTGTAATGCCAATGAATTTTGAAAGTAATTGTCAAGGTGGCATACAAATTATGAAAAATGAGTTACGAGCATTTTTTGAAAACTTTGACAGTCTTGAAATGCCGAAAGATTTTTAAATTTAGGAGTTATTATGAAAAAAACACTATCTATTTTATTAGCGATAATACTTGTTGTATTAATCTTCCCGTTGGGTTCGTTCGAATTAACAACAAAGGCAGAAGGTCTTTACAAATACAAAATAGAGCAAGATGGCGTAATTATTACAGAGGTTAGTAAAGATGCTACTGGTAGCATTGCCGTACCATCAAAGTTAGGTCAGCGTGATATTGTAAAAATTGATGATTACGCTTTTTATAACTGTGATAGCGTTACTAGCATAACTATACCTGATAGTATTACAAGTATAGGCGAGGTAGCATTTGGATTTTGTGACAACCTAAGTAGCATAACATTAGGAAATGGTATTAATGTTATAAGTAAGGGTGCTTTTTCTGATTGTGTTAAACTTGAAAGTATAGTGCTTAATGATAAAATCACTGAAATAGGTGACTACGCATTTGCAAATTGTACTAGCCTTGCTGGCATTAGTTTACCTAATAGTGTTTCAAAAATTGGTGAAGCAGCATTTAGCTATTGTAGTGCTATTAATAGTATATCAATAGGTGACAACGTAAACCAGATAGGCGATTATGCTTTTGGTTGGTGTGATAAATTAAGAGCAGTAACATTGGGTAGTGGTATTGCTGTTTTAAACGAGGGTCTATTTTTTAACTGTGTTGGCCTCGTTGATGTAGCTTTATCCAGCAGCGTTACAACAATAGAAGACTATGCTTTTTATAGCTGTGATGTCAAAGATATTTGGTATAGTGGTAGTCAAGTGGATCGCGAAAATATTGTATTAGGAATTGAAAATTCTACTTTAGAAGCGGCAAATTGGCATTTTGATATTTGTGAAGTAAAACCGACTTCTACCGGTGTATATAATATAAAACCAAGTAAAACACTTAATGGCTTTACAAAGGATAGTATAACTGTATTAGATAAGAACTATAAAGAAGTTAAATATAACGAAACTAAAAAGGGTTGGCCATTAGTAGAAGGTCAAATATACGCAATAGAACTAAGTGAGGAATTTGGTGCTGTTGGTGATTTGAGCTGGAAGTTAACTAAAAAATCGACAACTATCTTCCCGGATACTTCATCAGGCGAATGGTATAACAACGCAGTAACTTATGCAGTTGGCGCAGGTATAATTAATGGTTATGGTGATGGTACATTTGGTCCTGGAAATAACATTCAACGTCAAGACTTTTTGGTAATACTTGCAAAGCTTGAGGGCGTAGACCTTGAGGCTTATGGTAAGAAAAAGAGTGCATTCTCGGATGTACCAGAAGGCAGTTATTACGAAGCCGCAATAAACTGGGGCGCAGAAAATAACATAGTATCAGGTTATGCAAATGGTAAGTTTGGCGTAGGGGATAATGTAACTCGTGAACAGCTTGTAAGATTTTTATATAACTATGCAAATTATAAGGGAATTGATACAAGTTATAAACCAAGTACCAAAACAGAGGTTAAGAATAAATATAAAGATTACAAGTATGTATCTGACTGGGCACAAGATTGTGTACTATGGGCGATAGAAAAGGGTATAATCAGTGGTACAAGTGATACTACTATATCACCTGGTGGTAACGCTCTTCGTTGTCAAGTTGCGCAGATTATGTATAACATCTACCTAAAAGATATATTGTAAAATTAAAAAAAGACTCCCATCGGGAGTCTTTTTTTAATTTTAAGGTTAAGAATAAATTGATTGTGCATTTAATAAAGAATTTTTAAAAAGCACTTGATTTTTTGAAAGTGTTGTGCTATAATTTATCGGCTACTGTAAAGGTGGCAAAATATATTACACACATTATGTCTTATGCAGGTAGAGGTGTGACTGCTGATACAAAGGTCAATACCTGGTGCGTGACATGATGGAGGAAAAACCTCAGGAGGAAAAAATTATGGCAGTTGTATCAATGAAACAACTTCTTGAAGCAGGTGTACACTTCGGTCACCAGACAAGACGTTGGAACCCAAAAATGGCAGAGTACATTTTCACAGAGCGTAACGGTATCTACATTATCGATCTTCAGAAAACCGTTAAGAAGCTTAACGAAGCTTATCTTTTCGCTCGTGACATCGCAGCAGCAGGCGGCGACATTCTTTTCGTAGGTACCAAGAAACAGGCTCAAGATTCTGTTAAAGAAGAAGCAGAGCATTGCGGTATGCCTTACGTAAACGCTCGTTGGCTCGGTGGTATGCTCACAAACTTCAGCACTATTCGTACACGTATTGCTCGTCTTGAGCAGCTCCGCGCTATGCGTGATGATGGTACATTTGAACTTCTTCCTAAGAAAGAAGTTGCAAACCTTACTCTCGAAATCGAAAAACTTGAAAAGTTCATCGGTGGTATCCAGAACATGAACAAGATCCCTGGCGCACTCTTCATCGTTGACCCACGTAAAGAGAGAATTGCTGTTGCTGAAGCTAAGAAACTCGGTATTCCGATTATCGCTATCGTAGACACTAACTGTGATCCAGATGAAATTGATGCAGTTATTCCTGGTAACGATGATGCTATCCGCGCTGTAAAACTCATTGCTGAAACTATCGCTGCTGCTGTTATCGAAGGCAGACAGGGTGAAGAAATGGGCACAGCAGCTGTTGAAGAAACAGTAGAAGAAGTAGCTGAAGAAGCTGCTGAATAATTAAATAAAATACTACTCTAAAGGAGATATAATACTATGGCTTTTACTGCTAAAGACGTTCAGGCTTTAAGAGAAAAAACCGGTTGCGGTATGATGGACTGCAAAAAGGCACTTGTTGAGTGCAACGGCGATATGGATGCAGCTGTAGACTATCTTCGTGAAAAGGGTCTTGCATCTCAAGCTAAAAAGGCAAGTCGTATTGCTGCTGAAGGTACTGTATGTGCTATTTGCGAAAATGGCGTAGGCGTTGCTGTTGAGCTTAACGCGGAAACCGACTTCGTTGCAGGTGGCGACGAGTTCAAGGAATTGGCACTTAAGGTTGCCAAGGTTATCGCAGCACAAAATCCTGCAGATGTTGATGCTCTTAACGCTTGTGTAGATAACGGTCAGACCGTTGAAGAAATGGTTCAGGAACTCTTCCTTAAAGTTCGTGAAAACATCAAAATTCGTCGTTTTGTTCGCTTTGAAGGCAACGTAGTTAACTACGTTCACGCTGGCGGCAAAATTGGTGTTCTTGTTAAATTTGATGGTGAAGTTGCAGCTGACAATGCTGATTTCATCACTATGGGTAAAAATGTTGCAATGCAGATTGCTGCTATGAACCCAAGCTATCTTGATGAAGCTTCTGTTCCTGCAGAGGTTATCGAGAAAGAAAAAGAAATCCTCATCGCTCAGATGAAAGAAGATCCAAAAATGGCTAACAAGCCAGATATGGTTCTTGGTAAAATTGTTGAAGGTAAAATCGGCAAATACTATAAAGAAAACTGTCTTATTGAACAGGCTTTCGTTATGGATGGCGACATTACCGTTGGCAAGTATATTGCAAACTGCGCTAAAGAAATCGGTGCTGATATCAAGCTAGTTGACTTTGTTCGTATGGAAAAAGGCGAGGGCATTGAAAAGCGCGTTGATGACTTCGCAGCAGAAGTTGCAAGCATGGTTAAATAATTTAATAAACCATATATTTACAGCGTTCCAAACGGAACGCTGTTTTTTTGTTTTCAAAACAACTATTTGTCATAAAATCATTGCTTTTTTTTGCCTCAAGGTGTATAATATACACTGTATGATTGGGTGTATTGTATCTGTTTGAAAGGAAACTTATTTATGTATTCTAAATTTATAAAAAGAACTATCGATTTTGTACTTTCTTTATTAGGTTTGATTATACTTTCTCCTATATTTTTGATACTATCTTTGCTTATTTTTGTTGATGATCCTGGCCCAGTATTTTTTACCCAAAAACGAGTTGGTATTAATAAAACTTTTTTCAAATTACACAAGTTTAGAAGTATGAAAATGTCAACACCGCATGATATTCCAACTCATATGCTTGAAAATCCTGAACAGTACATAACAAAAATGGGGAAATTTTTGCGCAAGTCAAGTCTTGATGAGTTACCACAAGTTTGGGATATTTTTATAGGTAATATGAGTATTATAGGTCCACGTCCCGCTTTATGGAATCAAGATGATTTAGTTGCTGAACGTGATAAATACGGCGCTAATGATGTTTGTCCAGGACTTACCGGTTGGGCACAAATAAATGGACGCGACGAACTTGAAATACCAGTTAAAGCAAAATTAGATGGCGAATATGTAAAAAATATAAGTTTTGCATTTGATTGTAAGTGCTTTTTAGGAACAATATTTAGTGTTTTAAAACACGATGGTGTTGTAGAGGGTGGAACTGGAGAATTACATAAAAAAGAACAAAACAAAGTTGGCACTAAGTAGGGAGTTTTTAAAATGAAAAAGGTATTGATTACCGGTGCAAATAGCTATATTGGTACTTCTTTTGAAAATTATATAAAAAAAAATTATCCTAATGATTTTGAAATTGACACAATTGATATGATTGATAATGATTGGCGTAATCAAAACTTTGGTGAATATGATTGTGTTTTTCATGTTGCAGGAATTGCTCATTCAGATAATGGTAAAATTAGTGAAGAAAAAGAAAAATTATATTATTCAGTTAATACAGATTTAACAATCGAAACAGCTAAAAAGGCTAAATTAGATGGTGTAAAACAATTTGTATTTATGAGTAGTGCTATTGTTTACGGTGAAAGTGCTCCTATTGGTAAAATAAAGGTAATTACAAAAGATACTGAGCTTTCACCAGCAAATTGTTACGGCGATAGCAAGGTTCAGGCTGAAAACGGAATTAATTTACTTAATGATAAAAGTTTTAATGTTGTAATACTTAGGCCGCCAATGATTTACGGAAAAGGCAGTAAGGGTAATTATCCTTTGCTTTCTAAATTAGCAAAAAAACTGCCGATTTTTCCTTATGTTAAAAACGAAAGATCAATGCTTTACATTGAAAATCTTTGTGAGTTTATTCGTTTAATAATAGAAAATGAAGAATTTGGAACATTCTTTCCTCAAAATTCTGAATATAGTAACACTTCAAATTTAGTAGGGCTTATAGCAAATGCTAATGGAAAAAGGATAGTTTTAGTTAAAGGCTTTTCATTTGTTTTAAAGATTATGAGTCATCTAACTGGATTAGTAAATAAAGCATTTGGTAGTATGTGTTATGAAAAAAGTATTAGTGAATACAAAACTGAGTACAGAATTTTTTCTTTAGAAGAAAGTATTGATAGGACGGAGAAATGATATGAAATCAGCATTGATTGTTACATCTGTTGCATCTATGGTTGATCAATTTTTGCTTTCGAGCATTCAATTATTACAGGATATGAATTACGAGGTAACAGTGGCCTGTAATTTTGAAAATGGTAGCACTTGTAGCGCTGAACGTATTGTTGAGTTGAAACAAAGACTTGATGATTTAAAAGTTGAATATCATCATTTGAATTTTGATAGAAATATTTTTAGTTTTTCAAATAATTATTCAGCATATAAAGCGTTGAAAAAACTTGTAACTACTAAAAAATATACTTTGGTTCATTGTCATTCACCGATTGGTGGAATCGTTACACGTCTTGCTTGTATAAAAACACGTAAAAAAGGAACAAAAGTGCTATATACTGCGCATGGTTTTCATTTTTACAAAGGTGCACCGTTAAAAAATTGGCTAATGTATTATCCTATTGAAAAGTTTTTCTCAAGATTGTGTGATATGGTTATTACCATAAATAAGGAAGATTACGAGTGCGCAAAAAAACATTTTAAAACCGAGATAAAACGTATTCATGGTATTGGTGTAGATCCTGAAAGATTTTATCCGGCAAATGAGATAAAAAAGCAAGAATTACGAGAGTATTGTGGTTTGAGTAAAGAAGATTTTGTTATCATTTGCACAGGAGAGTTGAATGATAACAAGAATCAAAAATTATTGATTGACGCTACAGATATATTAAAACGTAGAATACCAAATATAAAAGTTTTACTTGCAGGCAATGGACCCAATCGCGAAATTTTATCTGAATATATTAAAAAGTTAAATCTGCAAAATTTTGTCAATTTATTAGGATATCGTAGCGATCTAGAAAAAATTATTCCTGCAACGGATTTAATTGTTTCATGTAGTATTCGTGAAGGTTTGGGTCTAAATGTTATTGAAGGAATGATGTGTCAAAAGGCTGTGGTAGCAACTTACAATCGTGGTCATAAAGAGTTAATTCAAGACGGTATTAATGGATATTTAGTACCACACGACAATGCTGATTATTTGGCAGAGTGTATCCATAAGATATATACAAATCCATATATTGCTGATGATTTTGCAATAAAAAATTTTGATATTACTAAAATGTATTCTACAAACCATGTTTGTGAAGAAATTTCTAGATTTTATTAATATCAAATTATATTTTTAAAATGTAAGGGGTAGACTGATTATGGGCTTTTTTAAAAATTTATCCAGCCGAAAAAATGTTATGAATACAATTGGCGATGAATGTGGTTATATTAAAGTCGACGACGAATTAAGATCTAAAATACAAGCCGCTCTACTTGAAATGCTATTGGATATTGATAGAGTGTGCACACAAAATAATATTGAGTATTTTTTAAATGGTGGTTCATGTTTAGGTGCTGTAAGGCATAAAGGTTTTATACCGTGGGATGATGATATTGATATATCTATGAAAAGAGATGAATATAAAAAATTTATTACTGCATTTGAGAAACATCTGAGTGATAAGTATATTTTGAATGCTCCTAATTATTCTGATGAATCAATTGCACGTTTTCCAAAAGTATTAAAAAAAGATAGTTTATATATAACAAATGATACAACTAATCCAAATCTATGTAAATTATATGTAGATATTTTTTTAGCTGAAAATATTCCTGATAATAAAATAAGGAAATTATTTAAAGGTATAATATGTAATTTGCTTGAATTTATTGCAGGACAAGTTCACTTCATTAAGACATCAACAAAGCAAGAAAGAAAAATACATAAAAGATATGATGCGATTAGTTATTATATTAGATGTTTAATAGGTAAATTATTTTCGTTAATTAGTATTTCAAAATACAATAATATGATAGACAAAATTGTTCAGTGTAATGAGAGTAATTCAAAAAACTGTGGCTTTCCAACTGATAGAAGGCATTATTTTGGAGAGGTTTTCCCAAAGACTATTTTTTCATCGGTGGTTAGAGTACCATTTGAGGGGTATATGCTACCAATTCCCGTAGATTATGAAGAGTATTTGAAAAAATCATATGGTGATTATATGAAAATTCCAAATGAAGAAGAACGCGAACATCACTATATTAGAAAAATTAATATATGATTTTAATTTGTTAAAGGATGATAAATTTGTTATTTAGCATAATAGTGCCGATTTATAATGTCGATATATATTTAAAAGATTGTATAGAAAGTATTTTAAATCAGTCGTATACATCTTTTGAATTAATATTAGTAGACGATGGTTCAACAGATAAATCACCAAATATTTGCGATTATTATAAAGATTTAGATTCAAGAATAAAAGTTATTCATAAATCGAATGGTGGTTTGGTGAGTGCACGTAAAGCAGGGGTAGAAATTGCAAAAGGTGATTACGCACTATGTGTAGATAGTGATGATTGGATTCATAAAGATCATCTTTTATCTCTTTATAATGTAATAACAGAATATTCACCAGAAATTATATGTTTTGATTATTTTGAGGTATATGAGAACTCAACGTTTGTGAAAAAAAATCCTTTTAGAAAAGGATTTTATAGTAAAGAACAAATGATCAAAGAGATTTTTCCTAGTCTAATTGAAACAGATAATGGTAAATGTTTTCCGCCGTGTATCTGGGGTAAAGCGTACAAATTAGATTTGTATAAAAATGAACAATTGTGTGTTGATGATCGAATTAAAATAGGAGAAGATGTTGCGTGTACAATTCCTTGTCTTTTTAGAGCAGATAGTATTTATGTGCTAGATAAATCGCTGTATTATTATAGAAGAAATAATATTTCGATGACAAAAAACAAAAAACCATTTTTATGGGATGTGCCAGAGTATATTGACACTCATCTTAGAAATAGGTTAGATACGACATGTTGTGATTTCGATTTACAAATCAGTCGGCGTACTGTTCATGCACTTATAAATGTTGTAAAAACACAGTTTTATATGCATAAAAATTATAGAGAAATTATTAGAGAAATAAAGCAAAAGCTTGATAATACTGTTTATTCCAAAGCTATAAGTAATTGTCGTTTTTTATTTTTATCACCTGTTAATATTTTTTATCTTTGTTTAAAATATAAATTTATTTTTCCTATTTATATTTTATCTAAATTGCGATAATAACTGAAAAGAGTGTATTTATGGATAGAGAATTAAAAGAAATAATTAAAGAAGATAAGCTATTCTATTTTGGCAATTTAAAAAAGCGTTTAGTAAGATTTATAACATATAATCCTGTATATCGTATGGGGAAATATATTGTTGTGTGTAGAAAAGCAGGTTATTATCGCTTGCATTCAAAAACAATCTTTGATAAGATTCTACTTGTTTATTACACAAGAAAAAAGAATATTTTAGGAGAAAAACTAAATATTGAATTTGGTCCGTGTGAGTTTGGAAGAAGACTTAAAATATATCATTCAAATATTGTTGTCAATGAAGGTGCTATAATCGGAGATGATTGCGAACTTTATGGTAACAATTGCATAGGTAACAAAGGCTCAGGTGCAACATTATTAGATGCGCCTATAGTAGGAAATAATGTTTCTATTGGTGTAGGTAGTAAGGTTATAGGCAAAATTAAGATAGCCGATAATGTTTGTGTAAGTAGTATGTCGTTGGTTAATTCAGATATAGAGCAATCATATTCATTATGGGGTGGAATTCCAGCACATTTTATTAAAAAATATTAATTTTAGGATTAAAAGGAAAAGTTTATGGTTTTTACTCTTTCAAGATGGGGAAGTATATTGTTTTACTTTCTTGTGTTTTTTGTTTCATCTAATATGGCGTGGCGTATAAAATGCGATATAAAGTGGTTACGTATTTTATTGCTTTCATTTTTTCCGGTATTATTAGGTGGATTGCGTCATTATGTTGGCGCAGATTATGGTGGTTATTTATTACAATTTCGAGATGTTGTTTCTTCAAACATATCTATCGCTTCTTATCTAAAAACATATGATTTAATCAATGACCCTATTGGTCTGTTTTTAGTACAAAAATTTGCTGCTATATTTAATTCCAGTTTTTTGTTTTTTGCTATAACTTCAGCGCTTAATTATGTACCTGTCGTTATTTATTTATGCAGAGATTGGGATGATAGTGAAAACGGAAGCAAGCTGTTAGCATATTCATTATTTACATATTTATTTTCATTTTATCCATTTGGATTTGCTGCTATTAAGCAAGGTATCGCAATGAGCTTTTGTTTATTATCGTTAAGCTATGTATATAATAGGAAATTTGTTAAATTTATTATATGCATATTAGTTGCAGCATCGTTCCATTCTTCTGCTCTTGTTTTTATTCCGATATACTTTTTATGTAGCAAAACAGGTATAGTTACCCCTTGGAAAAAAATCGCTGTTATATCAGTTGCATTTATTGCTATATATGAAATAGATTTTATAATTCAAAGTGTAGGTGGACGGTATTTAACATATTTGGATTCTGAGGTTAAAGGCAGAAATTTAATATTTTGGATGTATTTATTCTGGTGTGTTATTTTTCTAGTATTTAGAAAACAATTAATTGCTTCCAATCACAAAAACGATTTATTGATTATTCTTTTTGTAATAGGAACAATTTTCCAAATTCTGGGCTTTACAGATGCTTTTTCAAAGCGAATAGGTGAGTATTTCCTGATTTCGCAAACTATATTGTTACCACAGCTGTTGTGTGTATTTTCTAAAAAAAGCCGTAAATTAGCATGGATATTAATTGTTGTTTTTCAGGTTGCTATGTTTGTTTTACAATATTTAGTTTTAGATCAGTCAAGTATTGTGCCTTATTCATTTGTAATTTAGAGGAGTCATAATGAAAAAAATTTGTATTTTACAAAACGATTTAGCTTTTGGTGGTACTGATACATTTGTTTTAAATTTATGTAAGGGTCTTGTTGAAGATAAATATGATGTAACGGTAGTGTTATCAATAGATCAATCAAAAAAAGCATTAAGAGAAGATGAATTAGAAGCTACTGGTGCAAAGATTATTAAAACATCATCACTTCAAAATGGGTTTAAAAGTAAGTTAAGACATTTAGTTTTGCTTTATAAAGAACTTAAAAAAGGAAAGTATGATGTTTTTCAAAGTAATATTGATTTGTTTAATGGACCACAAATGTTAGTTGCATGGTTGGCAAAAATACCTATAAGAGTGTGTCATTCGCATAACTCACAACAGGGACGAGAATTACGTGATGGTCGAACTTTACAAGTAAGAATTTATCAATTTATAATGCGTTGGCTTTGTAGTACTTTCTCAAATAGATATTGTGGCTGTTCGAAAGCGGCATTAAATTTTTTGTTCGGTAGTAAATGGGAGAATTTTAGCAAATCAAAAGTTATTCATAACGGCATTGATCTTTTGAAATACAGTAAGGAATTCGATGTTGAAAATAAAAAATGTGAAATAGGTCTTAGTAATGCATATAATATTGTTACGGTAGGACGTATTTCTTTTCAAAAAAATCCTGAATTTTTGTTGGAAATATTTTTTGAATTGTCAAAAATTAGAGACGATGTTGATTTGGTTTGGTGTGGAAAAGGCGATTTAGAAAATGAAATTCAAAACCGAATAAATGATTTTAAATTAAATAATAGAGTACATTTATTAGGTGCAAGAGATGATGTTCCAGAAATTCTTGGTTGTTGTGATGCTTTTTTGTTACCTAGTAGATTTGAGGGTTTAGGAATAGTTTTGGTAGAAGCACAGGCTGCTAATTTGCCTTGCGTAATGTCAGATATTATTCCATCAGAAGTGGACTGTGGACTTTGTTTATCTGTTTCACTTAATCAATCTGCTGAGTATTGGGCAAACCAAATTAGCAATGTGCTTGATGGTAAAAACAGTTTTAATATAAATAAATCCAAACTTAATGAGTATTCTATTGTGTACATGGTTAAAGAAATGGAAGAGGTATTTGAGTAATGTCAGATAAAAAACGAATAGTTTTTGTAAATTTGCATTCGGATTGGATGCTATTAAAAGCGGCTTCGGTATATATTTTTAAATATTCTGCTGCAGTTAAACATGGGTATTTATTTAAATATTTAATGGAACATCCAGAATATGAAATTTGCAGTTATATCAACGAAAAAGGTTTTTCGTGGTTAAGGTCAGAAAATCCAATAATATTACGCTTTTTAAGTATGTTTCGTTTTGCAGAGCATAGAAAAACGCTAAAGGTTAATAACATCCCTAAAAATAAAATTATTGTTTTAAAAAATATCTCTGATATTAGACCTGACGATCTTGTAATAATTTATAATGTTCAACAAGATAATTTTTGCGGAATTTCGGGAGTTGATGCTTTTAAGGCGCTTAGTATGCTTCATTTTCACGGTAAGGCGGAAGAGGACAAGATTATCAACGAGGCGAATGTAAGCTGCTTGTTTGGTGAAGTTAATCTTCAAAACAACTGTGAATTATATCAAAATTATTATCATGTCGATAAGCCATGGGTAGTACATCCTTTTGTGTATGCTGAAAGATTCAAAAATCTAAAGCCTTTTTCAGAACGTAAAAATATGGCTTTTGCAACAGGAACAATTACATATAAATTACATAAAGAGTTTGTTGATACTTATGGTGATCCTTGCGATCAACCAACACGAAAACAAATAAAAGATAATCCTGATTATTTTAAAGATACAATTTATTGTACAAGCAGTGATTATCTAGAGGATGAACCCGGTAAAAAAATTAATGATAATGACTTTTTCCTTGTGAAACTTTATAAAAAAGTTTATAACCGAACTCATGTCGGCAAACAGAAAAAGTATTTTTCGTTTGATATGGTCGAGTCTTTCAATAATTACAAGATGTGTATTGTTGGCGAAGAGATTCTCGGTATACCTGGCATTGGTTTTGTTGAGGGCATGGCTTGTGGTTGCGCTTATATAGGCTTAGATATTCCTCCATATCGTGATTGGGGTTTGATACCTGGAGTTCATTATATCACTTATGATGGTACTATTGAGGACTTGAGACATGTGATTGAATATTATCAAGCGGACGAGCATCAGGCAGAGCTTGAACAAATAGCCAAAACTGGTTGTGAATATGTAAAGGCTAAATTTAATGGTAATGCAGTTGCTGAAAAATTGCTACATGATTTAGAAGAACAGCAAAAAATTTGGCTTTCAGAAAGAAGTGAAAAAGAATGAGCAAAAAACTACATTTGATTATGCCAATGGGTGGCGCAGGTTCAAGATTTTTTAAGGATGGTTTTGTAATGCCAAAACCTTTGATTGAAATAAATGGCAAACCTTTTTTCTATTGGGCAACTCGCTCTATTGAAAAACACACCGACTTGGCTGATATAACTTTTGTAGTATTAAATCAGCACATATCAGAATTTGGTATTGATAAGGTGATTTTAAAGTATTTTCCTGATGCTAAGATTGAAGCTGTAGATTTTGAAGAGGTTAAATCAGGACCTGTTATGACCTGTTTAGCTGGTATAAAAAATATTTGTGATGATAATCCAATTTTATTTAATGATTGCGACCATATGTTTATTTGCAGTGATTTTTCTAATGATATGAATTTAGATAACTGGGATTATGATGGTGCATTGATTACTTTTAATTCTGATCAGCCTCAATTTAGTTATATAAAATATGATGAAACAGGTCGCATTGTAGGCACTGTTGAAAAAGAGGTTGTTAGCAATAATGCTATTTGCGGAGCCTATGTAGTTCGTAACGCAAAGATGTTTAGCGATTTAGCAGAAAAGTATTTAAAAAACTGCAATTACAGTGAGTTTTTTGTTAGCGGCATTTATAATGTTATGTGCCAAGAAAATCTAGAAGTAAAAAATTATACAGTTGATTTTCATGTTCCTTTTGGTACTCCTGCGGAATATGATATTGCTAAAACTTCGCAACATTTTACTGAATTAGAATAGATTACTAAAAAATATATTCTATTTGGAAAGAGGTATAAAATGAATAAATATAATCTGGGTGGACATTCTGGTTGTCAGATATATTTAATAGAAGATGATTCTGGATATGCTTTTGTTCGTAAGATATCTAAAGATAGTGATTATAACGAAAGATTAAAAATTCAATGCGAAAAGCAAAAGAATTTTTGTAGTTGTTCAATTCATGCACCTGAGGTGTATAATCAAGGTTATACTG
Source organism: Acutalibacteraceae bacterium (assembly GCA_045646305.1). Lineage (GTDB taxonomy): Bacteria > Bacillota > Clostridia > Oscillospirales > Acutalibacteraceae > UBA737. Next base: position 14,599 of record JAZRKK010000066.1, on the reverse strand, counting down.
AAGATGGATTATTTTTCTTCGATATGGAATATATTCAGGGTAAAACATTGGCTGAGCACATAAAGACTATGGAAATTGGTGAAATTAAGGGTTTAGTTAAATCTTTGGTAGAGAGTTTAGTGCCTAATACGCAACAAACTGTTTCACAAGAAAATTATAATTTAACAAAAGAAATTTTCGCTAAAAAATTATCTTCTTTGAGAGAAAATCTTGCAAATAAGAATAACGATGTAATTAATACTGCATTAGATATGTTGGAAACTCATGATTGGGGTAAATTGATTCCTTCGGTATGTCATGGTGATATGACATTGGAAAATATAATCATAAAAAATGACAAATTGTATTTAATCGACTTTTTAGATTCTTTTTATGATTCCTGGTTTTTGGATATCGGAACCCTTTTACAAGATGTATATGTAATGTGGTCATATCGTTTTCAAAAACAGGCTAATATGAACACAGTTTTGAGATTGGTTGTTTTTCATGATTTATTGATTGATGAAATCAAAAAAATCAATTATGAATATGTAATTGAAATATATTATTCATTGCTTCAAAAATTAGTTCGTATTTTTCCGTACACAAAGGATGAGCATACATATAATTTTTTGGGTGAAAAAACAAGTTTAGTGATAGAAACAATAAATAAGTTGAGTAATTAAACAAGGAGGAAACAACAATAATGCGCACATTGATAGTTCCTTGTGTTGGTAGAAAAATTATTAATGGTATACCTCAATATTTAAACAGACATCCAGATGGAAAATTGCTCATTGAGCGCAGTATAGAGGGTGTTTATAGCGAAGAATACCAAAAAATCTATATAGTTATTTTGGCTTCTGATGAACAAGAATACAGCGCTAAAACAATTATAAATAATGAAGTAAAAAAATATCCTATTGAATTTATTGAACTTGATAAAATGACATCAGGTCCTGCAGAAACGGTATATCAATGTATTAAAAAAGCTGATATAAATGGTGCATTTGTGGTTAAAGATGCTGACAATTACCTAAAAACTAATACTATACCTCAAGGTAATTTTGTAGCCGGACTTGATTTAAATACTTGGGAACGTGATATACATAATTTACGCAACAAAAGTTTTTTAATTGTAAATGAGCAAGGAAATTTGTTAGATGTTATTGAAAAACAGGTGCGTTCTGATGTAATTTGTTTAGGCCTTTATGGTTTTAAAAAGTCGGATGAATTTATTAATGCATATGAACGGCTAAACGATTCAGGATACCCTATTTCTAAATTGTATTTAAGTCATATAATTTCTTATTTAATTGGATATTCTAGTCGTGTTTTTCGTTATGTTGAGTCGCTTGAATATGAAAATTGGGGTGACGAACGCCTTTGGCAAGAAATGCAACGTGATTATGCGATGTATTTTGTTGATCTTGATAATATACTTGGAAAAAATGACTCGATTTCCGAAAGCAATAAAATTAAACTTGCGGCATTAAAAGAAAGAGGAGCTTCTTTTGTTGGCTATACTGTAGAAAATGAAGAATATAAAATCAAAGCTAATAAAATTTTAAAAAATGCAGGATTTGATTTTATAAAAATTATATATGGTTGTCCTTATTCAGAAAAAAAAGAAGTTATTGCTTGTGGAATTGACCTTGAAAACAAGGTTATCGAATTGTAAATAAGGTGATATTTTAATATGAGACAACGTAATTTTTCAATAGATTTTTTACGATTAGTAATGGCAGTTTTTATTGTGGCGTTGCATAGTAATCCTTTTGTAGAATATAGTGCAATAGTAAGTTATTTTCCATCACAAATATTATCTAGGTTAGGTGTTCCATTTTTTCAGCAGTAGCGGGATATTACTTTTTTAAAAGCGATAAACCTCAATTTTCTAAATCAATTGCTAAGTATTTTTATAAATATACCTTATGGAGTGTAATATATTTTATTTTTAAAATTATTTTTAACAATGATAATTTAACAATTAAGTATTATGTTGTAATGTATCTTTTTAAAGGTTATTATCATCTGTGGTATATGCTGGCAATTTTATATACTATTATATTGTTATGGTTTTTATCAAAAAATCAAAATATTTTGAAATGCTTTTATTATTTAAGTTTCTTTTTGTTAATGATAGGTATAATGATGTTTGGTTATGGGAATGTGTTTTTCAAAATTCCTTTGATAGCAAAAACTTTAGGAATGATAAATACAAATATTAATATGCAATCAGAATGGTTGTTTTCGATAATACCATTTTTTATGGTAGGGTATGGAATGAAAAATAAAAACCGTAATTGTTCATGGGTATATAAGAATTGTGAAATTTTGTTAGTTGTTTTTCTCGTTGCATACATATTCGAGATACTATTTCTTCAAATATTTGATTTAAAAAATAGTACGACTTTGTGCTTAACTACATATCCCTTAGTGTATTTACTTATTCTATTTTCTACAAAGCATCCTCAAATTGGAACAGCAAAATTGGCAAAATACTCATCTGGGATAGCATCATTTACGTATTTTAGTCACATTCTCTTTATTGATATTTTTGAAAAACTTAATTTCTCAGAAACACCAACTTATTTTATTACAATAGCATTTACAGCATTTTTAGGTTTTGCAATTGTAAAAAGCAATAATTCAATTTTTAAAAAATTAATTTAAGAAAGGTAAGTAATGAAACTTATAATTGTTGATTTAGATGGAACTTTATTTGATACTAAAGATATAAATTATTACGCTTATAAAGAAGCTGTTGCAGGCTTTGGTTATGATATTGACTATGATTATTATTGTAGTTTTTGTAATGGTAGGCATTATCTTGATTTTTTACCACAAATTACAACTAACGATAAATCAGTGCTTTCAGCTATGCATGCAGCGAAAAAGGAAGCATATAAAAAGTATTTAAATAAAGCGGTTCTTAACTGTGGTTTGGTTGATATTATCAAACTTATGAAGCCTGAATATAAAATAGCGCTTGTTACTACTGCTTCAAAAGAAAATTGTTATGATATTCTGGGCCAATTTAATATTAATGATTTATTTGATTTAATAATAACTCATGATGATATTCAAAAAAGCAAACCTGATCCTGAAGGTTTTTTGAAAGCTATGGAATATTTTGATGTTAAGCCATGCGACACGATAATTTTCGAAGATTCTGAGGTAGGGTTACAAGCTGCTAAAAGCAGTGGAGCGTTTTATTATAAAACATTTGGATATAGTTAAAAGAGGATTTTTATATGAGTAAATCGATAACACAAAAGTTAAAAGGTGTCGCTATCTTAATTATGCTAATGCATCATTTTATTGTTTTTCCATTTTTTGATGATTTACCCAATATGGTAAGTTTGTTTGGAACAGCTTGTAAAATATGTGTAGCTATATATGCTGTTCTTTCGGGATATGGGTATTTTTTTGCAAAAGAAAAAACTGTTAAATACGGAATTAAAAAAATATGGGGATTATTACAGATTTATTGGATATCTTTATTTACTCTTTTCATTCCCGTTGCGCTTATTAAAGGTTGGGCACTCACTCCATGGAAATTATTCGTTCAGCTTTTTGCATTACTTCCAAATCTTAATTGGTTTGCTTGGTATGTGTTTTTTTATGTGTTTTGCATGTTAACAATGACTTTAGTATATAAATGTTTTCGATTTAAACCTATTATAAATTTTGCTATAGCTATTGGTGTTCCATATATCTTAGAGGTATCATTACACTTTATTCCTAATTACGAAAACATAACAATAATACATGATTTGTACAGTTGTATGTTATATTTTCCTTGTTTTTTAGTTGGATATTTAATAGCAAAGCATAATGTATTTGAATTTTTTAACAATAAAATCAAATGTATTTGTAATCCTTTTTTAAGCTTTCTAGGTATAATTTTAATATTTGGTATGCGTATAGTAGTTTCTTCGGTATTTGGATTTTTATTAGATGTTTTTTATGCGCCTTTACTTATTTATTTTATTGTAAATATTTTCGAAAAAATCAGTAATGTAAAAATAATAAATGTTATCTTTTCTGTATTAGGTAAATACTCAACAGGCATTTGGTTCTTTCATGCGGTGTTCTTTTCTACTTATGTTTGTGATATCTTTAAACCAATATTATTGCTTGTTAAAAATCCGATATTAATGTTTATTTGGTTAGTGATTTTAAGTTTAGTAGGCGCATTTATATATCAATATATTCTTAATGGTATTAATTCTTTGTCGAAATTGATTAAAAGGAGTTCATAATGGTTTCTGTTATTGTACCTGTATATAATGCTGAAAAGTATATAAACAAGTGTGTTGATAGCATATTAAATCAAACATATAAAGATTTTGAACTTATTTTAATTGATGATGGTTCAAACGATAATTCACTCGAATTAATAAAAAAATATGCTGTAAAAGATAGTCGTATTAGTTTGTTTTCGCATGAGAACAAAGGGGTTTCTTATACAAGAAATTTAGGTTTAGATTTAGCAAAAGGCGATTATATTATGTTTATAGATTCTGATGACTGGATAGAATCTGATATGCTTGAGGTGCTTATACAAAACATCGAAAAATCAAATGCTGATATATCTTGTTGTCAATATGATAAAAATTTAAGGACTGATATTTCAAGTTTTGAAATTTGGTCACGTGAAAAATTTTTATCAGAATTTATTATGCACAAAAAAATTAATGGTTCTCTAGTTAATAAACTTATTAAGCGTGAAGCAATTTCTAATATTAGATTTAATGATTCTATAAAATATGGTGAAGATGCTTTGTTTTTGTGGAAAGTTCTTTTGAATTCAAATTCGATTTGTTTGACAAACAAAGTTTTGTATCATGTTGTTCTTCATGATGATAGCGCTTCTGGTGGCGGCAGTTACAAGCCGATAAGAAAAGATTGTATAGAAGTATGGAACTTAATTGTTAGTGATGCTAGTTCTTTTTCAAAAGAGTTACGAGATTTAGCAAAAGCGCAATTAGCAAATATGGCCTTTTTTTCTTTATATGAAATGATTTACTATAATTATAATGATATTGAACATGAAAAACTTTATAGAAAGACACTAAAAGAAGAATATACATATTTGCAAATAGCAAAATTTATTCCGCTAAAAGAAAAGTTGTTTGCCATTTTTATTATATTTAATATTAAATTTGTCAGAAAAATTATTATGTCTAAAAGTAAAAAAAGATAATAAAATAAGGGTGCACATATTATGAAAAAGATTGGAATTATGACTTTCCACCGAGCATTAAATTACGGAGCCAAATTACAAGCATTTGCTTTGATGGATACAATTAACCAAAAAGAGGATGCATATATATTGGATTATAGATGCAAGGAAATAGAATCTTTTTATTTTGAAAGAAGAGGAATAAAGGAATTAGCTAAGAAGATACTTTTTCCTCGGTTTAGTCGAGATTTGATAATTAGAAAAAACAAGTTTAATTATTTTGATAATTATTACAAAATGTCTAAAATGTACACTCCAAATAACATTGAAGACTCGAATAAAGAATTAGATGCTTTTGTTGTCGGAAGTGATCAAGTATGGAATCCAATAATTACAGGATTTGACTATAATTATTTTCTACCATTTGCTGAAGAAGGAAAAGCATATTCGTATGCGGTAAGTTTCGGTAAAGCAAAAATTTCTGATTGGGATGAAAATAAAACATATCAGCTATTAAAAAAATTTAATTGCCTATTAACTAGAGAAAGTACAGCATCTGATATGATAAATAAGTTATACTGTAATCTTAATGCAAATACTGTTTTGGATCCTGTATTTTTATTGAGTAGAGATCAATGGATTGAAAAGTTAGATTTAGAGATTTCAGAACCTAAAGAAAAATATATTTTTGTTTATATAGTTGCACAACAGACAAATGCTTTAGAGAGAGCAAAAAAGATTGCAGCTAAAAGAAATTTAAAAATATTATTTGTCGATGCAGGAAGAAATGCTGATAAAGAATTTACAAAAGTTAATAATGCGGGACCAATAGAATTTTTAAATTTGCTATTGAATGCCGAATTAGTAATAACAACTTCATTTCACGCATTAGCTTTTTCTTTGATTTTTAATATTCCGTTCCAATATGAGCTTTCAAAAGAGAAAATAAATGCTAATTCTAGGCTTTCTGATATCGCTAGAGATATAAGTATCGAACAATATGAGATTTTAGATATTAACTCATCAATAACTTCAGCATATAATTGGGAAGCAATTAATGAAAAAGTAGCGCAGCTAAAGAACAAGTCAATAAATAATTTGTTTGAAACATTAGAAAATTAAAAATATATACAGGGAGGCGTTTGATAATGAACTTATTTGATTCTAAGCATCAATGTTATGGTTGCGGCGCGTGTAGCAATATTTGTTCAAAAAATGCAATTATTTTAAAACAAGATGTTAATGGCTTTTATTATCCTGAAATTTCAAGCGCTTTGTGTATTGAATGTGGTCTTTGTGCTAAAGTATGTCAAATAGGAAAAGAAACAAATAAATTAAATAATAAATCAGAATTTTGTTTTGGTATAAAAGCAAATGATGAAATAAGGGAGCATTCTTCTTCAGGTGGAATTTTCACATTAATATCGGATTCTATTTTAAAAGATAACGGTGTATGTGTTGGTGTAAAATATGATGAAAAATTTAATGTTGTATTTGATGTGGCGAGCACAGCACAACAGAGGGATAAATTTTGTGGAAGTAAATATGTACAAGGTGATTTAAGAGATGTTTTTAAAAAAGTAAAACATTATTTACAATCTGGAACAAACGTGCTTTTTTCTGGAACACCATGTCAAGTAAATGCTTTGAACTTTTTTTTAGAAAGTTTAAATGTTGACACTAATTTATTGTTAACAATTGATTTGGTATGTCATGGGGTTCCTTCACCAAAAGTTTGGAAAGAATATGTTTCCGAATTACAGGAAACATACAATTCAGAACTTTCTGAATTTACTTTTCGTGATAAAAATAGCGGTTGGCACGGATATCATATACTTGCTAAATTTAAGAATGGGTTAGTTATTCGTGAAAATTCAGCTACTATGTCGTTTGTTAAGTTATTTACAAAAGATTTAATGCTACGACCATCTTGTTATAAGTGTCGATATTCTTCTTTAAATAGAACTGGTGATATAACAATTGGCGATTTCTGGGGTATAGAAAATATTGATGTGGATTTTTCTGATAATCAAGGCGTATCTTTGGTGATGTTTAATACTGAAAAAGCAAAAAAATATTTAGAAGATATTGAAACTAAAATTCGCATTAAAAAATACGAAACATCTATGTTGAAACAACATAACTTATACGCACCAACAAAAAAAGTTGTTATTATGATGATTTTTGGAAACTTTTTTCTAAATATGGTTATAAAAAGGTAGCCGAAAAATACGGTGACCATGGTAAAAGACAACTTTTATATCATATAAGGGATATAATTGATTTTAGAATATTAAAAAGAAAATGATGCAAAGGTTGATTAAATGCAAAAAAAAGAAGTGACAATTAACTTAGTTGTTAGTGTTTTAAGTAATGTGCTTATACTTGTTATGGGCCTATTAATTCCAAGAATTTTATTGACTCATTATGGTTCTGATACAAATGGATTAATTAGTACTATAACACAAATATTTACATACCTAGCCTTGTTAGAAGCAGGGATAGGTCAAGCTACTTTAAACGCATTATATAAGCCGTTAAAAAACAAAGATAAACAAGAAGTTATTAATGTTCTTGTTGCATCACGCACATATTATAGAAAAGTAACTTATTTGTACGGTATAGCAGTAATTTGTTTAGCAGTTTTTTTACCTTTTGTAATTAAAAGTGATTTGAATTATATTACAATATTTTTATGTGTCTTATTTGAAGGTTTTTCTGGTGTTATAACGTTTTATTTTATCCAAACACCATCTATGCTTTTATTAGCTGATGGAAAAACTTATATAAAATCAATTATAGATTTGTCTATAAAAATATTCGGTTACACAGTAAAAATCTTATTTGCGCTTTTCTATGTTAACATTGTCTATATTCAGTTAGGCTTTTTTGTTTTATCATTTGTTAAATTGCTTTTTTATCAAATTGTTTTTAAAAAGAAGTATACATGGGTAAATTATTCTTTGTCAGATAAAAAGATTTCTTTGCCAAACAGAAACGATTATGTGATTACAGAATTAGCGTGGACAATGTTTTCATCTACTGATTTAATCGTTTTGTCATTGTTCACATCAACTAAAATATCAAGTGTGTATTCTGTAAATAATATAATATTTTTGGCATTAAGTAATTTAAATTATGCTGCATATAATGGCGTTTTTTATTTGCTAGGTAGAGCTTATCACGAAAGTATTGAGAAATACAAAAAAATCCACGACTTATTTAATAGTTTTTTTATGGCTATAATTACTGTTTTTATGTGTGTGGCTTTGTTGTTGACTGAATCATTTATTGGTATATATACTAATGGCGTTGTTGATGCCGAGTATAATTTGTATTGGTTGCCTTTGTGTTTTTGCCTTGTGCAACTATTTTCATGGAGCAGATATGTTTCAGGTAATTTAACAGGCATTGCGGGTTATGCAAAACCTGTTAGCAGAGTTTCTTTAATAGAAGCAATAATAAATGCAACCTTATCTGTAATTTTTGTTAATTTTTGGGGAATATATGGTGTAGTTTTAGCTACTGTTGTTGCTTTGCCCCTTAAAGTAATTTATACTAATTATTTGGCGGACAAAGTGATTATGAAAAGATCATCTTTAAAAACAATTGTGATTTTTGGAACAAATTATTTGATTTTTGGATTAACAGTTTTATTTAGAGGTTTTTTAAATTTTGAAATAAATAATTATATTTCCTTTATTAAATATGGAGTTTTATTATCAGTTATATACGGTGTAGTTGTATTTGGAATAAACGCCATTGTTAATAAAGATTTTATAAAATTAGCTTTAAAAGTTGTTAATAAAAATAATTTTTAAACATCACAGATAAATTTAATTTTTGAGTGGTATTATGTTTTTAATTGGATATATTTATAAGCAAAATCTATTTTCATTATTTATTTTTACAATTATCTTTATTTTTTTATGGTCTATTATCGCTTTGCTAAGTAAAAAACACGTAAAGATATCTAATGTTTTATTATTGAGTGTTAATATTATTGTTTTAATTTATATGACTTTAATATCCAGAACATCAACGAAATATGAAGTTCAAATGATACCATTTTATACATTTATTTTAGCAAAAAACCAACCTGAACTGTATCGTTCGTTTTTTATGAACTGTTTGCTTTTTGTGCCGTTAGGGCTTAGTATGCCATATATACTATCCAAAAAACCATATAAACGAAATATTTTTATAACTATTTGTTTTGCTTTAGTATTATCGTTTGGTATAGAGCTTTTGCAATATTGTTATCACTTAGGACAATGTGAGACCGATGATGTCATTGCTAATACTTTTGGCGCGGCAGTAGGTACGATTTCTTATTTACTTTATATACGAATATTGAAAATACGAAAGGAGAATTTGATGGACTGTAATATTAGCGAAAATCAAAAAATCCTTTTGAATTTGTGTGGAAAATCATTGTTTGGTAAAAAGTATGATTTACCAGCGAATTTTAATGTTGAAGACTTGATCGATGAGGCTATTCAGCAGACAGTGTTACCGACGATTTACCCAAGCATAAAAACTAATGCTGACAGCAATACTGACAAACTTTTTTCGCAAATAATAGCTAAAAATATGCGTGTAGAATTTGCACATAATGAGGTGCATCAAGTTTTATTTAAAAATAATATTCCGTACACTGTGATAAAGGGTGTTGCATCGGCATCATACTACAAGGAACCGATGATTCGTATGATGGGTGATGTCGACGTACTTGTATCTCCCGATAATATTTTAAGTGCTGATGCTGCGCTTAGAAAGATAGGCTTTGTAACTTCTGATAGAATCGATAACGATAGTATGCACATATCCTATAAGCGTAATGATGGTATGGTGTGTGAACTCCATAGACATATTAACGGTATCCCTAAAAATGAAACAGGGGATATAATAAATAAATACTTGACAGACATTATTGAAAAAAGTGCTTGTTTTGATATGTCAAACGGAAGTTGTGTAGTACCATCATTGTTTCACCATGGATTAATTTTATTGCTTCATACAGCATCACATTTAACTAGTGAAGGTGTTGGTTTGCGCCATTTGTGCGATTGGGCTGTTTTTATAAATTCACTATCAAACGAAGCTTTTTTAAATGCTTTTGAAAAACCATTAAAGCAAATGGGACTTTGGCGTTTTGCACAGTTGCTTACCTTGTGTTGTGTAAAATATTTAGGCTGTGTTGAAAAAGAGTGGGCAGGAACTGCAGATGACAGTTTGCTAGATGAAATTATCATTGATATATTGAATGGTGGTAATTTTGGAAAAAAAGACACCGAAAGATATAGCCAGATAAAATATATATCTGATAGAGAAACAGGCGAAAAAGGTAAAAAATCACTTGCTGTACAATTGATGGTTTCGATAAACCAAAAGTCTAAAAATGATTTCAAATTTATTAATAAATATAAATTTTTATTACCAATAGGTTGGATAATGACAATTTGCAAATATTTTTACTTGGTGATTATTGGTAAAAGAAACATTGATGGTGTGTCAACTGTATTAGGCGCCAAACAGCGTAAAGAGCTATATAAAGAATTTGAATTATTTAAAAACGACCAAGTATAACTTGGTCGTTTTTTATAAAACAATATAACAAAAACCCCAAGAAAGAATCTTGGGGTTTGGTGCCGCTGACCGGACTTGAACCGGTACGGTATCGCTACCGAGGGATTTTAAGTCCCTTGTGTCTGCCTATTCCACCACAGCGGCGTCTAAGATATAATATATCAAACTAGTTGTTTTGTCAAGGATTTTTATATAAAAAAATAAAATAAGCGGGGTAGAACCCCGCTTTAGTTATATTAGTTCTCCGATACAATAATCATCATGCACAGATTTAATTAAAACATTTAAAATTTCGCCTGTAAGCGTTTTTTTAGTTTTAACAATAACTCGTGTATAGTTTGGAGTGTATCCTTCAGCGGTGTCATTTTCCTGTGTTTCAAAAAGAACAGGGAATACGCAACCAATTTGTGAGTTTAAAAACTTATTTTCTGTTTGTTTTGTTATTTCGGCCATTAAGTGCGCACGTTTTTGTTTTTCAGAATTGTTAACTTGGGATTTAAGCCCTGCAGCAATCGTACCATTTCGGCGTGAATAAGCGAAAATGTGTGATCTTGCAAAACCAATTTTTTTAGCAAAGTCAAGGCTTTGGCTAAATTCATTTTCACTTTCACCGGCAAAACCGACCATTATGTCTGTGGTTATAGCTGCGTTTTCGAATGTAGCACGTATTCTATTAACCAAATCTTCATAAAAAGCAGTGTCATAGTGTCGGTTCATACGCTTTAGTGTTTCATCACAACCTGATTGCAATGATAGATGAAACTGAGGGCAAAACTTATGTTGGGATTTGAAACGTGATAGCATTTCATCGGTTATATGGTCTGGCTCAAGCGAACCAAGTCTAACGCGTTTGATGCCATCAATTTCACAAACAGCATCAACAGCATCACAAATGCTAAAATTTTCACCTTTACCATAAGAAGTAAGATTAATACCTACTAAAACTATCTCGCAAAATCCGTTTTCAGAAAGTCGTTTTGCTTCGGCTTTTATGTCTTCAACCGAGCGTGAACGTACACGACCTCTGGCATAAGGTATGATACAGTAAGTGCAAAAACGATCACAGCCATCCTGTATTTTCATAAAAGCGCGTGTACGCTCATTAAAATGGCTTAATCCGATAGTATTATACAAATCGCCTTTTTGATGTGGTTCGACATCAAAAATTCGTTCATTATTATATTTATTAATAGCATTAATTAATTTTGAAACATCACGATTTCCTATTATAATATCGGCTTCTGTTAAATTATTGGCTTCTTCAGGAAAAGCTTGAACCATACAGCCTGTAAGCGCAATTACAGCGTTTGGGTATTCACGGCGCATACGGCGTACTAATTGTCGAGTTTTGCGATCACTTTCGGCAGTAACAGTGCAAGAATTGATTATAACGGCATCTACAGATTGATTTTTATCGGTAGAATGGCCCAAAGATTCAAGTGCTTCACGCATTACTTCGGTTTCGTATTGATTAACTTTGCAGCCTAAAGTTTGAAAGATTATATTCATTAAATTACCTCAAATATTTTGTCTTTAAATATTTTAATAAAAATGAATTTACTTGTCAACTGTTATTGAAATTATAAAGATGCTATGATATAATAAATTGAATAATTGTGGAGGTATGTTTATGGCATTTAAAAAGGATTTTGTTTGGGGCGCTGCAACATCTTCATATCAAATAGAGGGCGCATGGAACGAAGACGGTAAGGGCGAAAATGTATGGGATGTTTTTTGTCATGAATCCGATCATGTTTTCGAAGGTAATACTGGCGACATTGCGTGTGACCATTATCATAGATACAAGGAAGACGTAAAACTTATGAAAGAACTTGGTATAAATGCGTATCGTTTTTCCATAAACTGGGCGCGTCTTATTCCAAATGGCGTAGGTGAGCTTAATCCTAAGGGTGTTGAGTTTTACTCAAATCTTATTGATGAACTTATCGCTAATGGTATAGAACCATATGTTACACTTTTCCACTGGGACTATCCTTACGAACTCCATAAAAAAGGCGGTTGGCTTAATGATGACAGTGTTGAGTGGTTTGCCGAGTACGCCGCAAAAATATCTGAACTTTACTCAGATAGAGTAACTAACTTTATAACCTTTAACGAACCACAATGTTTTATTGGCGCTGGTTATATGTCTGGTCAACATGCGCCTGGATATAATGTTATGTACAAGGATATATTTAAAATGTGTCATAACGTTCTTAAAGCGCATGGTGCGGCAGTAATAGCACTACGTGAAAATGCAAAACAACCAATCAAAGTTGGTTATGCACCAACAGGTACTACTTGTTATCCTGCAAGTGAAAATGCTGCTGATATAGAGGCTGCTAGAAAAACAATGTTTGAGTGTCCACCTCTTAGGCGAGGTCTTATGTGGAATGTATCTTGGTGGAGTGATCCTGTTATTCTTGGTAAATATCCAGAAGATGGACTTCGTATGTATAAAGATTATCTTCCTGAAATTACTGAAGAAGATATGAAACTTATAAGCCAACCACTTGATTTTTACGCAAATAATATTTATAACGGACAAGAAATACGTGCTGATGAAAATGGTAATCCACAATATGTTGCTCGCAAGGTAGGAAATGGTAAAACTGCTATTCAGTGGCCGATTACACCCGAGGCACTTCGTTGGGGTCCAAGATTTTATTACGAACGATATAAGTTACCTTTCTTTATAACCGAAAATGGTATGTCGGCTCATGATGTTGTTTCACTTGATGGCAAGGTTCATGATCCAAATCGTATTGATTTTTTAAATCGTTATCTTAATGAACTTGAAAAAGCAACCGAAGATGGTGTTGATATAAGAGGTTATTTCCAATGGTCACTTATGGATAATTTTGAGTGGGCAAAGGGTTATAGTGACCGATTTGGTCTTATTTATGTTGACTACGAAACACAAGAACGTATACCAAAGGATTCATACTATTGGTATAAAAATTGGATTGATGAACATACAAAATAATTTTAAATTTATTTTAGGGGACATTTAAATGGCTTTAGAAAAAAGAGAAAATATAAGAAATGTCGCAATAATTGCGCACGTTGACCACGGTAAGACAACCCTTGTTGACCAACTTTTGCGGCAAAGTGGTACTTTCCGTGAAAATGAATCGGTTGATGAGCGAGTTATGGACTCAAATGACCTTGAACGTGAACGTGGCATTACAATACTTTCTAAAAATACAAGTGTTATGTATAACGGGGTAAAAATCAATATAATTGACACTCCCGGACATGCTGATTTTGGTGGCGAGGTAGAGCGTATACTTCAAATGGTAGATGGTGTATTACTTCTTGTCGATGCGTTTGAAGGATGTATGCCACAAACGCGCTTTGTGCTTAAAAAAGCATTGGCACTTGGTAAAAAGGCCGTTGTTGTTATAAATAAAATTGATAGACCAATGGCTCGACCTATCGAAGTTGTTGATGAGGTTTTGGATTTATTTATTGAACTTGGCGCTGATGAGGATCAAATTGAGTTTCCTGTTGTATTTGCTTCTGGTCGCGATGGTTATGCGACCTATGCCCCCGATATTCCAGGTACTGATATGAAACCTCTTTTTGAAGAAATTGTAAAAGAAATCGATGCTCCAGAAGGAGATAGTGATGCTCCATTGCAAATTCTTTTTACGAACATTGAATATGATGATTATATTGGTAGAATTGGCGTGGGCCGTGTGCTTCGTGGTACTGTAAATGTTGGACAAACAGTAGCGCTTTGTCATAAAGATGGTACCAATTCACGTGTAAAAATCGCAAAATTATTTATGTATCAGGGACTTAAGCGTACCGAGGTTGAAACAGCTACTGTTGGCG
>JAZRKK010000065.1:0-93330 GCA_045646305.1 Acutalibacteraceae bacterium | reverse complement strand
AAAATGAAGGTTCTTATCATTATTCCAGCCTATAACGAAGGCGAAAATATAGAACGAGTAGTAACTACTATTAAGGAAAAATGCCCACAATACGATTATCTTATAATCAACGATGGTTCTCGTGATAATACCGAAGAAATATGCATTAAAAAAGGATATCATTTTGTAAGTCATCCTGTAAATTTAGGCCTTGCGGCAGGTGTGCAAACAGGTATGTTGTATGCTTATAAAAACGGGTATGATGCGGCTATACAATTTGATGGTGATGGTCAACACGACCCTGAGTATATCGCTAAAATGGTCGAAGAAATTGACAAGGGATATAATATTGTGGTGGGCTCTCGTTTCGTTGCCGAAAAGAAACCAAAATCCCTTAGAATGTTAGGTAGCAATCTTATACAATTTGCAATAAAACTTACAACCGGCAAGGATTTAAAAGATCCAACATCGGGCATGCGTATGTTTGATAAAAAAATGATCAAAAAACTTGCGTTAGCGGCAGACTTAGGCCCCGAACCTGACACAGTGGCATTACTTGTGAGAAGCGGCGCTACATTTAGTGAAATTCAGGTTGAAATGCATGATCGTATAGCAGGTGAAAGTTATCTCAATTTTGCTAATTCAGTTAACTATATGATGCGTATGTTTGTATCAATCCTTATATTGCAATGGTTTAGAAAGGGGTAGGATGATGAACAGAGGTTTGATTATCGCTTTAATTGTTGGTAGTGTGGTTACAGCGATTTTTGTACTTAGAAAAATCAAAAAATCACAGTTTAAAATCGGTGACACATTATATTGGTTATTCTTTTGTTTGTTTTTGCTTTTGATGTCGGTTTTCCCAAGAGTAATCTTTTCCATATCAGATTTTGTAGGATTTGAATCACCATCAAACTTTATTTTTGTAGCAATAATATTTTTATTGCTTGTTAAAATATTTTTGTTGGATGCGCGTGTTGCAAAGGTAGAGGATAAGTTAACCAAGCTTGTTCAAAAATATGCAATAGATAACGAAACCAAAGAAATAGAATAAATACACAAACAACCCCTCATTTGAGGGGTTGTTTGTGTATGGGGATGAATATGGTGGGTGTCTTGATTTGCAGTGCAGAAACAAACCAAGACATTTAAAACCGCGCAGACACCAAGGGGACAGAGGTATCCTTTGCAGATTTTAACAAATTTTAAGTTGCGTAGCTTGGGGTGAGTTTTTAAAAATACGCACCTTGTATTCTACGTAGTTTTCAGTTTCCCTTTTTCGCGAGTTAGCTGTTATCCCAGCATTCTGCATCGTGCAAAGAAGCTTAGAAAGACTGTTTGAAAAAAGCTTTATATCACCGATAGCCGCTTTGCGAATAGGGGTGTAAGGCTTGTCTTTAGACTCAGGCTCTAGTTGAATTGGGTTTAAAATGCTATCAATAAGAGCTTCTGTTTGTGACAAATTAAGCCCATTTGCAATTATTTTTTGAAGCGCATCTTCACGATTGCTATCTGATAGGCGTAAAAGCGCTCGTGCGTGACGCTCGGTAAGGTTTGCTGATATGATTCTATTTTGCATTTCTTCTGAAAGTTTCAAAAGCCGCAATTTGTTGCTCACTGTGGAGTTTGCCATTCCGAGTTGAACTGCTACCTCGGCTTGTGTAAGACGAAAATCGTTTATTAGAGTTTGTATAGCAATGGCTTCTTCGAAAAAGTTTAAATCGCTACGTTGCATATTTTCGGTAATTGCATAAAGCGAAGCTACTAAATCGCTAGTTCGGTGTAAAACACAAGGTACACGCCTAAGCCCTGCCATTTTTGCGGCTCGCAATCGGCGTTCTCCGGCTATAAGTAAATACTTTCCGTTTTCACCTTTTCGTACTGTTAGCGGTTGAATAATTCCATTGGCTGTAATAGAATCAGCTAGCGATTGTAATTCGTATGTATCAAATTTTTTTCTTGGTTGATTAGCGCTAGGGATTATATCATCAGGTTTTATCATTAGTAATTTTTTGTCCGCGAAGGTATGCAATGCTTTTCACATCCTTTGTTTGATTGCAAGTAAAGTTTAATTGATTTTTTATTTGTTGTAAAGCAAAAGCCCTCGTGCAAATATGACATAAAAAATAAAAAAGCGCCTATTTATAAGGCGCTTTTTGCTATTTTACCACCCATTCGTGGATATTTTGGTGGAGTTTGCGATTTCTTTTTTGAAATTATGAAGGCTCTTGCCTCATTTTCTCGTAAAGTTTCGCATATAATTTTTGGATTTTCGCAACCGAGTATCTTGTAAGCGTTGTTTGCAGATTCGAGCTCTTGAGATGCGGAGGAGCCTTTCATTGCAACAAATTGTCCACCGAGTTTTACAAAAGGAATACAGTATTCGCAAAGCACGGGTAAGTTTGCTACAGCTCTAGCACATGCAATATCGTATTTTTCGCGATAAAGCGGATTTTTACCTCCATCTTCGGCGCGCATGTGAACGGTTTTTGCTTCTAAGCCTAACTCATTAAGTACAGCGTTTAAAAAAGTAAGACGTTTATTAAGACCATCCATAAGTGTAAGTTCTATATCAGGACGGGCGATTTTTAACACCATTCCGGGAAAACCTGCTCCGGTGCCAACATCAATAACCGATGCGTTTTCTTTAACATCTACATTTTTAAAAAACAATAAACAGTCTAAGAAGTGTTTGTAAAGAACTTCTTCCGGCTCGGTTATCGCGGTAAGATTCATTTTTTCGTTCCACTCGACAAGCAAGTTACCGTAGGAGTTTAGTCTGTCAATGGCTGTCTGATTGAGGGTTAGTCCGAATTCTTCACAAACAGGAATAATTTTTTCAATATTAAAGTTTATCATAAAAACCTCTTGAATTTTATTTTGAAAGATAGATAAGAAGTACCGATATATCAGCAGGGCTAACACCTGAAATGCGTGATGCCTGACCAATGTTTTCGGGGCGAACTTTATTTAGCTTTTCAACAGCTTCTAGTCGCAAACCTTTGATTGCTGAATAGTCGAATTGAGCCGGTATGGGTTTGTTTTCAAGTCGTAGCATTTCATCTACCTGCGCTTGTTGGCGGCTAATGTATCCTTCGTATTTAACTGCTATTTCAACCTTTTCGCAAACATCATCAGGAAGCTGAGGGCGATCTTTGTCAAAAGGTGCTAAACATTTGTAGTCAAGTTGTGGTCGTTTAATTAAATCAGCGAGTCGAGTGCCGGTTGTGATAGGAACAGTACCTTTTTCTTGAAGCATTTGGTTTAGATCTTCTTTTGGGGCAAAGAAGGTTTTATTTATGCGCTCAATTTCTTGTTCTTTTTGGTTTTTTCTTTCCAAGAATCGTTCGTATTCATAGTCGCTTATAAGACCCAATGAATAACCGATCGGCATAAGTCGTTCATCTGCGTTGTCCTGACGTAAAAGTAGTCTGTATTCGCTACGGGAAGTCATCATACGATATGGGTCAGAACAGCCTTTTGTTACAAGGTCATCAATTAGAGTACCGATATAGGAAGAAGAACGAGAAAGTATTAGTGGTTCGCGACCAAGTATTTTATGCGCAGCATTTACACCCGCAACAAAACCTTGAGCAGCCGCTTCTTCATAACCGGAAGAACCGTTAAATTGACCGGCGCCGTAAAGACCGGGGTGCTCCTTGATTTCAAGTGTAGCGTAAAGAGCTAACGGGTCGATACAGTCGTATTCGATAGCATAAGCCGCACGCATAACCTTTACATTTTCAAGACCTTTTATTGTGCGATAAAATTTAAGTTGCACTTCTTCTGGAAGAGATGAAGACATACCCTGAAGATACATTTCTTCTGTGTTTTCACCGCAGGGTTCAACAAACATTTGGTGACGTTGTTTGTCGGCAAAGCGTACTATTTTATCCTCAATACTTGGGCAATAACGTGGGCCAACACCTTCGATGTCTCCGGCGTAAAGTGGTGAACGATGCAGGTTTTCAAGTATTACCTTTTTGGTATCATCATTTGTATAACCAATATGACAAACAACCTTGTTTTCAGGTTGCTTTGTGGTCGAAAAGCTGAAAGGAGTTGTTTGCTCATCACCATCTTGGATTTCAAGTTGTGAAAAATCAATACTTGCACGATCTACACGCGCAGGTGTACCTGTTTTAAAGCGGCGTAGTGGAATATTAAGAGCTTTTAGTGATTTTGAAAGTTCGGTCGCAGGGAAATTTCCGTCTGGTCCGCTTTCGTAGTTAACCTCACCAATGTAAATTCTACCGCCCAAAAAAGTTCCGGTCGCAAGAATAACGCATTTACAAGCATAGTCGGCGCCAAGGCGAGTGATGCAGTGCCAAAGACCATCATCACGTTTTTCGATGTGTACAATTTCTGCTTGCTTTACATCAAGGTTTTCTTGGCGTTCTACGGCGTGTTTCATGTATGTACAATATTCGCGGCGGTCAATTTGAGCACGCAATGAATAAACCGCAGGTCCTTTGCCGCGGTTAAGCATTCTACTTTGAAGTGTGGTAGCATCAGCCGCTTTACCCATTTCGCCACCTAAGGCATCAAGTTCACGCACAAGATGTCCTTTGGCGGTTCCACCGATAGATGGATTACAAGGCATATTGCCGACCCAGTCAAGATTTATTGTAAACATTGCTGTTTTAAGTCCAAGTCTTGCCGGAGCCAATGCGGCTTCAATACCTGCATGACCACCACCGATTACAGCAATATCATATTGTTCTGCTAAATATTCTTTAATCATAAGTTTATTTACCTACACAAAATCTTTTAAATATTTCATCACAAACTTCATTTGTAACTCGTTTGCCAGTAAGTTCTAACAGCGCTGCAATAGCATCATCAACACATACGCCAACGGCATCTAGTGTCATACCCATAGCTAAAGCATCTCGTGCAGCGCATACAGAGTTTAATGCTCGACTTACACAGTCGCGTTGACGTTCGTTAATAAGAACTGTATCATCAGGAGAAAGCATTTGTGTTTTGCATACGCGACTTATGGCACTACAAAGTTCTTGATAGCCACTGCCTTTTTTTGCCGAAATTTCAACAATTTCAAAACCATCTAAACATTCTTTTTCAAAATTAGTATCAAGATCTGATTTGTTAAGTATTACGATACATTTTTTATTGCGAATATTATCTAGGAGTTGTTTATCATCATTGTCGACTAAGGATGAACTATCAAAAACAGCCAATAATAATTCGGCGTTTTCAATTTTTTGAATAGCCTTATCCACGCCAAATTTCTCAACGGTATCATCTGTTTGATGTATACCTGCGGTATCGGCAAGATTAAGGGTGATATCGCCAACGTTGACAGTTGTTTCTACAACATCGCGAGTTGTACCCGCAATATCAGTAACTATTGAACGGTCGCTGCCACAAAGCATATTCATAAGTGTAGATTTGCCAACATTCGGCTTACCAACGATGGCGCAGTTTATACCCTCGCGAATGATGCGGCCTGTATCATAAGTGGAAATTAACTTTTGGCATTTTTTATAACAAGCATCAAGTAGTGCTGAAAAATTTTCTTCATTTAGATTTGGTATATCCTCATCAGGATAGTCGGCAAACGCTGCTAGAGAAGCTGCTGTTTCGAGCAGTTTGTTTAAAATATCATCGGTATCTTTGCTTATTCGGCCATCTCTCGCGCCACGCGAAATTTTTGCCGCTGCATCACTTCTAGCGCTTATTAATCCCATAACGCTTTCGGCCTTTGTAAGGTCTAATTTTCCGTTTAAAAAGGCACGTTTAGTAAATTCGCCACCGGTTGCCAAAACGGCGCCGAAAGAAAGTACTCTTCGTAAAACTTGGCGAGCAACTATTGAGCCACCGTGGGTAGAAATTTCTACAACATTTTCGCCGGTATAACTTTTGGGTGCTCGAAAAACAAGCGCTACCGCATCATCAATGATGTTGTCGTTTTCATCGGTTACTTTACCGTAAGCCGCTTGATAGCCGCCCATATTAGACAACTTTTCACCCGAAAAGGCAAAAAAACATTTTTCTGCAACATCAATTGCATTTTCGCCAGATATTCGTATAACGCTGATGCCACCTTCACCTAAAGGTGTGGCAATAGCTGCTATTGTACGTTCGCTCATATAATCACCGCCAAAAGTTTAATCACAATATTTTAACATATTATCTAGCTATTTTCAATACACATTATTCTTTATTTAAATATAGTTTTATAAAAGAGAAAGCAACTTAATTTTTCCCTTGATAAAAAACATATTATATGTTAATATAATATGAATACTTATACAATGTTCACCGGTTTATAAAGCGGTGATTGGTATAGTGAACCACATTTCGAAAGGGGTATGGCTAATGTCTGATAATCGAGCTATCGGTATTTTTGATTCGGGACTTGGCGGTCTTACTGTTGCGCGTGAAATTATAAAGCTGTTGCCACAAGAAAACATTGTTTACTTTGGTGATACAGGCCGAGTGCCTTACGGAACACGCAGTCGTGACACAATAAAAAAATACGCTCTTCAAGATGAAAAGTTCTTGCTTTCGCACGATGTAAAACTTATTGTTGCTGCGTGTGGCACAGTGTCATCAGTAGCGGCTGATACATCTCAGGTTTTGCCAGTTCCTTTTGTAGAGGTGGTATCACATTCGGTACATTCAGCTGTTAAAGCTACAAAAAACAACAAAATTGGTATTCTTGCTACTTCGGCTACAATTAATAGTGGCGCCCACAAAAAGCAAATATTAGAATTGCTGCCAACAGCACAAGTTGTTGAATCATCAGGTACACTGTTAGTTCCTATCGTGGAAGAGGGCTGGACAGCAGCCGATGACACAGTAGCGCTCGAAACATTAAAGCGTTATTTAGCGCCTATGATAGAGGCAGGAGTAGATACGTTGGTATTGGGTTGTACGCATTTTCCGGTACTATCTGATACGATTGCAAAAATTTTAGGTGATAAAGTAACACTTATCAATATGGGTATTTCTACCGCTGAGGCAGTCAAGCAAATGCTTGAAGAATCAAATGGTTTGAATGACGGTAAAAAAGAAGCTACACACCAATTTTATGTTAGCGATAAAACAGCTTCGTTTGAAAAGACGGCTAATATATTGTTGGGTGATTATAACAAGGATTTTAATGTTGAACAGGTAGATATAGAAAAGGTATGAAAAAAGTTTTAGTAAAAGTAAAGGGTACACAGGGTATCGATGATGAAAAAGCGGTGATAGAACTTTCGACTGAAGGAACTTTGCGAGAATTTGAGGGCGATTATATAATCACCTATTCTGAAGATCCTACCGAGTCAGGTGCTAACACCAAAACACAGTTGACAATACAAAAAAACAAAACCGTAATTTTAGATCGGCGTGGAGATTTAAATTCTCGCCTTATCATAACCGAGGGTGAGCGAAACAATTGCCTTTACTCCATACCGCAAGGAAGTTTGACACTTGGTATTTACGGTAAAGAAATAAAAAGCAATATGACCGACCGTGGCGGTATGGTAAAAATGGTTTATTCAATAGATATGAATCTACAACCTCTTAGTGATAACGAGGTAGAGATTTTTGTGGAGGAAAGATAAAATGTCAATTTTAGTAAATGAAGCAAAAAAACAAATTGAAAAAATGCTTATTGATGCGGCAAATGTCGCAATAGAAAAAGGTGAGTTATGCGAAGCCGAACTTGCGCCTTTTAAGGTAGAAGTTCCTGCTGACCGTAAAAATGGTGACTACGCAGTAAACGCAGCGATGGTTTGGGCTCGCGCATTTAAATTGGCGCCTCGTGCAATCGCGGAAAAACTTATGGCTAACATTGATTTTAGTGGCACTATTATTGAAAAATATGAAATCGCAGGTCCAGGATTTATAAATCTATTTTTATCAGACAAATATTACGCAGATATCGTTGCCGATGTAATTGCCAAGGGCAGTGATTATGGCAAAAGCAATTATGGCGAGGGTAAAAAGGTTCTTGTTGAATTTGTGTCAGCAAACCCAACAGGTCCTATGCATATCGGTAATGCACGTGGTGGCGCACTAGGTGACTGCTTGGCAGCTGTAATGGCGGCGGCAGGTTACTATACCGAACGTGAATTCTATATTAATGATGCAGGTAACCAGATAAATAAATTTGGTCTCTCTCTTGATTTGCGTTATCAACAAATTTATGCTGATGGTATTGAGATGCCAGAAGATTCTTATCACGGTGAAGATATCATTGCTCACGCAAAAGCTTTTGCTGAACTTAATGGCGATAAATACATGACAGCCGATGAAGCAACACGCCGCAAAGCGCTCGTTGAATTTGCTCTTCCTAAAAATATTCAGGGACTCAAAGATGACCTTCTTAAATATCGTATCGAATACAACACATGGTTTAAAGAAAGCACTCTTCATAATAACGGTGAAGCTGCTCGTATTATAGAACTTCTTAAACAGAGCGGTCATACCTATGTTCAAGAAGATGCACTTTGGTTTAAGGCTACCGACTTTGGCTGTGACAAGGACTTTGTTCTTGTACGTGCAAACGGTGTTCCAACATACGTTGTGCCTGATATCGCTTATCACTACAACAAGTTAGAAGTTCGTAAATTCGATAAGGCGATAGATATTTTGGGCGCTGACCACCATGGTTATGTGCCTCGCCTTAAGGCTGCTCTTACAGCTCTCGGTGTAGATGCAAACCGTTTAGATGTTGTTCTTATGCAGATGGTTCGACTTGTACGTGATGGAGAGGTTATAAAAGCATCAAAACGTTCAGGTAAGGCTATCACGCTTGTAACACTTCTTGATGAAGTGCCAATTGATGCAGCAAGATTTTTCTTTAATCTTCGTGAACCAAATTCTCACTTTGACTTTGATTTGGATTTGGCAGTTAGCGAGTCTAACAGCAATCCAGTTTTCTATGTTCAGTATGCTTATGCACGTATTTGTAGCATTTTGCGTAATTTGGCAGAAGATGGTGTTACCAAGCGTGACTGTACCGCAGAAGAATTATCTATGCTTAAAGCTGCTGAAGAACGAGAACTTATTATTCACATTTCTGCTCTTACAAACGAAATTGTTAGTGCAGCAAAAACTTATGACCCTGCGCGCCTTACTCACTATGTAAACGAACTTGCAACCAAGTTCCACAAATTCTATGCTGCTTGTAGAGTAAAGGGTGAAGATGAGGCACTTACTCAAGCAAGACTTAACCTTTGTTATGCTACAGGCATTGTTATCAAAAACGTGCTTGATATGTTAAAAATTAACGCCCCAGAAAAAATGTAAAAAGGAAGGGTGGCCTGTTATGAAAATGGACAACCGTAATTTAACCATGCTTATGGACCTTTATGAAATGACCATGGCAAACGGAATTATGCAAAGTGATATGCGCGATACCATTACATATTTTGATATGTTTTTTCGCCGCGTACCGGACGCTGGTGGTTATGCCATTATGGCGGGTATCGAACAACTTATAGATTATCTTAACAATTTGCATTTTGATGAAAGTGACATTGCGTATTTAAAGTCATTGAATCTATTTTGTGATGAATTTTTAGATTATTTGAGCAATTTTAAATTCGAGTGTGATGTTTGGGCAGTGCCGGAAGGAACCCCAATATTCCCAAATGAGCCTATTGTCACAGTGCGCGGTCCTGCAATTCAGGCAATGCTTATTGAAACAATGGTACTTCTTACTATAAACCATCAGTCTCTTATTGCTACTAAAGCAAATCGTATTGTTCGCGCTGCAAAAGGCCGTCCTGTAATGGAGTTCGGTGCACGCCGTGCTCAAGGTGCTGATGCCGCATACTATGGCGCAAGAGCGGCTATAATTGGTGGTTGTAGTGGCACATCTGATATCAAAACTGCAAAGGACTTTGGTACAAAAGTCACTGGTACAATGGCACACAGTTGGGTGCAACTTTTCCCAGATGAATACACTGCTTTTAAGACTTATGCCGAAACTTATCCTGATAGTTGTATGTTGCTTGTAGATACATACAATGTTTTAAAATCGGGTATTCCAAATGCTATAAAAGTTTTTGATGAGGTAATAAAACCTCAGGGTTATCGTCCGCTTGGCATTCGTATTGATAGTGGTGATATCGCGTACCTTTCTAAACGTGCGCGCCAAATGCTTGATGAAGCCGGTTATCCTGATGCGAAAATTTGTGTTTCAAACTCGCTTGATGAGCATCTTATTCGCGATATGGATATACAAGGTGCTTGTATCGATAGTTATGGTGTTGGCGAACGCCTTATTACTGCATCAAGTGAGGCGGTTTTTGGTGGCGTTTATAAGCTTGTTGCTACCGAACAAGATGGAGTTATTACCCCTAAAATTAAGATTAGCGAAAACATTGCTAAAATTACTGTTCCGGGTGTTAAGATTCCTTGGCGCCTTTATGATAAAAACACAAATAAAGCAATCGCTGACGTAATTACCCTTAATTATGAAAAGATAGATGATTCAAAGCCTTACGAAATTTTCGACCCAACATACACATGGAAACGTAAAACTGTTACGGATTTCTATGTTCGTAAATTGCAGGTAAAAATTTTTGAAAAAGGCAAACAGGTATACGAGTCACCTAGCGTATCAGAAATTGCTGCTTTGCGTGAAGAGCTTGTTAATAATCTTTGGGATGAAGTTAAACGTTTTGAAAAGCCACATAGTTACTATGTCGATTTAAGCCAAGATCTTTGGGATCAACGCAACGAGCTTCTTAATAAAGCCAATAAAAAATAAAGGAAGATAAAAATGAAAAAGATATTAAGTCTTGTTCTTTGTATGATTTTTGTGCTTTCACTTACTGCGTGCGGCGGTGAGAATACAAAAAAAGAAAAACACAATATTGATGTGCAATATTATGCTAAACTTGGCCAAATAAATGATGTTGATTATAAACTTGGTGATGATGTAGATAAAACACTAAAATCACTTAGCGCAGAGTATTCAAAGTATCAAAACGGTGAAGGCGAGTTTGATGAAGAAGCCGAGGCGTTTTACTATGATTTTGAGTCGGGCAAGTACACTGTTATGACCGATGGCAATGTAAGTTGTGCTTATGTTACCGATGATAAAAAATCAGGTATTACACACATTGTTAAATTTGGCGATGTGTACGGTTTTAACACTGGTACTGTATCTACCAAACTTCGTGACACAATGGCAGCCGCAGGATTTGAAGCTACCGAACGAAATGCTAAAAGTGGCGAGTTGTTTTTCTTGCCGGGTTCTGCCAATATGGATATGACCGTTTTAGAATACAAATTTAAAGAAAACACTGTTCTTTTTGTATTTCAAGAACACGCTTTAAGCGCTGCTGTAATATCAAAATAAAAATTTTAGGAGTTCCCATTTTATATGCTTTTAGATGAAAAACAAATCACAGGTACATTTCCGGCGATGGCTTTGCGCGGACTTGTGGCTTTCCCTGATATGCTGTTAACACTTGATGTTGGCAGAAAAAAATCCGTTAATGCGCTTCAGTTTGCAATGGATAAAAATGTGCCGATATATCTTGTAACACAAAAAGATATAGCGGTTGAGGATCCAAATGCTACCCATCTTTATGAGATGGGTTGTCTTTGTCGTGTGCGTCAGGTTTTAAAAATGCCGGATGGTGGCGCAAAGGTACTTGTTAAGGGTGTTTATCGTGCGTGCCATATTAATTTTACCGATAATGGTGCACATTATGTTGCTACTATTGAAAAATGCGAAGACAAACCTATAAAAAATCGCGAGGTTTATATAGAAAGTTTTATCAGGCGCATTCGTAATGAGTTTGAACGTTACGCTATGGTTGCTCAAAATTTGCCTGAAGATATAATTTTAAACATAGCAAGTAATGATAACTTAGGAAAATTATGTGATTTTATAGCATTTAATATTCCGGCTCCGTATGATGACAAGCAATACGTTCTAGAACAACTTAATGTTGTGACACGAGCTAAAATATTACTTGAATTACTTCAAAAAGAGCGTGAAGTTACCGAAATTGATAATCGCATAGGTCAAAAAACTCGCGCCCATATTGATGAAAATCAACGCGATTATTATTTAAAAGAACAAATGCGCGCTATCAGTGAAGAACTTTATGGTGATGATTCGTTAGGAGAAATTGAAGAATATCATCAAAAAGCTGAATTGCTTGATGCTGATAACAGTGTAAAAGAAAAACTGCATACTGAAATCAACAAGCTTTCAAAAATGCCTCAAGGCGCTCACGAAGGTACAGTTTCACGCGCGTATATCGAAACTTGTTTGAATTTGCCTTGGAAAAAATGTGACGATACCATTGTTGATATTAAAAAAGCACAAAAAATTCTTGACCGTGATTTTTATGGTATGAAAAAGGTTAAAGAACGTGTTTTGGAAATGTTGTCGGTATACGCTTTATCACCAGAGTCAAAGGGCAATATCCTTTGCTTGTATGGCCCTCCGGGCGTTGGTAAAACATCTATAGGAAAAACCATCGCTGAATGTATGGGTAGAAAATATCAGCGCATATCATTAGGCGGTATGCATGATGAGGCTGAAATTCGCGGTCACAGAAAGACCTATATAGGCGCTATGACAGGTAAAATTTTAACCGCAATCAAAAATGCAGGTGTATCAAACCCTCTTATATTACTTGATGAAGTTGATAAATTAGCATCCGATCACAAAGGTGATCCTGCAAGTGCTTTGCTCGAAGTATTAGACCCTGAGCAAAACTGCAATTTTACTGATAACTTTCTTGAAATTCCGTATGACCTAAGTCGCGCGGTATTTATTACCACCGCAAACTCTCTCGATACTATACCAGCTCCGCTTTTGGACCGTATGGAAGTAGTGTCGCTTGATGGATATACTAGAGAAGAAAAGTTTAATATCGCTAAGCGCCATATCGTACCTCGCGAAATTGTGGCGCATGGCCTTACAACTAAAAATTGTAAATTTGCCGACAATGCTATTTATGGTATTATAGATTTTTACACTCGCGAAGCAGGTGTTAGAAAACTACAGCGCATAGTGGGTTCGCTTTGTGGAAAAGCAGCAAAACAAATTGCCCAGGGAAGTGCCCAAAAGGTTAATATTAAATTTTCTGACCTTGAAAAAATGATTGGACACAAAAAATATCGTCCCGAGGTTATACTTCCACAAGATGAAATCGGTATAATAAACGGACTTGCTTGGACACAAGTTGGCGGCGAAATAATGCAGATGGAAGTCGCTGTGTTAAATGGCACCGGAAAGACAGTTTTTACCGGTAATCTTGGTACAGTTATGAAAGAGTCTGCCGAAGCTGCAATAACATTTGTAAGGGCAAATGCCTCAAAGTATGGCATTGATACCGAGTTTTATAAAACAAAGGATATTCATATTCACGCTACTGAATCGGCTGTTCCAAAGGATGGTCCGAGCGCAGGTGTAACAATTGCTACAGCGCTTATATCAGCCCTTACAGGCAGGGCTGTTCGTAGGGATATTGCTATGACTGGCGAAGTTTCAATTCGAGGCCGCGTTCTTGCAATAGGTGGTTTAAAAGAAAAGGCAATGGCTGCGTACCGTGGTGGAGTAAAACGTGTGTTTATACCACACGATAATATTCCTGATATCGATGAGGTCGATGAAAAGGTTAGAGAAAACCTTGAGTTCGTACCCGTACAATATGTAACCGATATTATTGATAAAGCTCTTTTACCGATTGTTGATGAAATTGTAGAAAATCCAACATATATTCCAAGCGACAAAACAAATGGCGCAACCATTAGAAACTGAGGTGCTTTAAATGAATTGGAGCAAAGTAGATTTTGAAGCCGCATTTGGCACATTAGAACAACTTTCTGAGTCCACATTGCCTGAAATTTGTTTTTCGGGCCGATCAAATGTTGGAAAATCTTCTCTTATAAACAAAATACTCAATCGCAAATCTATCGCAAGGGTAAGTTCTACCCCAGGTAAAACTGTTACTATCAATTTTTACAAGTTGGATGAATTTCGCCTTGTCGATTTGCCTGGTTATGGCTACGCAAAGGTGGCCGATAGCGAACGTGAGCGTTGGGCAGAATTGATGGAAGGGTATTTTAGAACAAACCGTAATATCAAATTGTGTCTGCAACTTATAGATATGCGACATCCTGCCACGGATTTTGATATTTCAATGCTTGAATTTTTAGCCCATTTTGAAATTCCGTATGCAGTAGTGCTTACTAAGTGTGACAAACTTAACAAAACCGAGTTTAACAACCGCCTTGCTTCTTTAAAAGAAGAGCTCGGCGAACTTGGCGATGGAATTACAATAATTCCTTTTTCTGCGCTTAAAGGAACAGGTGCGGAAGAAGTGCGCCAAACAGTAGAAAGCGCTATTAAATCGTAATTACTTATTAAAAGCTACCATATTAAATTATGGTAGCTTTTGCTTTTGAAAATATAATTGACAAAAATTAATTTGTAATGTTATAATTTACTTAGATAATATTGGGGGGCAAGAGAAAATGAAAAAAGCAATATCTGTTTTATTAGTAGCGGTTTTGGTGTTTTCGACCTTGTTTGTCGGAAGTTTTAGCGTCAGCGCGGATGAGCTTTGTAAGAATCATGTATACACAAACGCTTGTGATGTATCCTGCAATATTTGTAATGCTACAAGAAATGCATATACCCATAATTATAATGACTGTTTTGTAGATTATGAAGATAATATTGATTATTTTGGCGAATGGAAAAAAATACCAACCAGAACAGGAATTTATGACATAGCATCTACTACTAAATTACCGGATTTTACGGGTCATTATGTAATTATTACCGATAAAAACGGAGTAGAAGTAAAATTTAACGAAAAAAAAGGTGGCTGGCCTTTAGTTAAGGATAATGAGTATATTGTTCGACTTAAATGTCCGGTTGAAAATGTTTTTTCTACAAATATAGATTTGGTTTTGCGAATTAAAACAACAAAGATTTTTCCTGATGTAGCATCAAGTAGTTGGTATAACGATGCATCAGCGTACGTTTTGGGCGCAGGAATAATGAGTGGCCACGAAAACGGCAAATTAGCTCCGCAAGAAAACATACAGCGTCAGGATTTCTTAGTAATGCTTGCTCGTTTTGATGATGTAAACTTAGATGAATACAAGGATGTTTCATCTTCATTTCCTGATGTGCCAAATGACCCTGAATGTTATTATAAAGCAGCAATAATGTGGGGTGTAGAACAAGGTATTGTAAGCGGTTACCAAAATGGTTATTTTGGTGTTGGTGATAATGCAACAAGAGAACAAATTATAACATTTTTTTATAGATATGCTCAAAAAAAGGGATTAGATACAAGTTATAGTGAATCTACTGAAGCGTATGTTAATAATCAGTATAAAGATTATAAAAATGTATCTCAGTTTGCAAATAAAGCAATATTATGGTCTATTGAAAAAGGTATCATAAGCGGAAAGACATCTCAAACACTAGCACCTTCTGATATGACACAACGTTGCGAGGTCGCTCAGATATTGTATAACAATTATTTGGGAAACATTCTTCCACGTAAAGAAGTGTGCATTCATATTTATAACGGCCCTACTTGCACGCAACAACAAGAGTGTACGCTGTGTGGTAAATCAAGAGGAAATTCGCTTGGCCATAAGTATGTTCGTGGCGAATGTGTTAATGTTATAAATGGTGTTCTTTGTGGTGATTATGATCCAACATATTGTCCTAAACTTTATTTCACAGGTGATATGTCAGAAATAACTAAACCTAGCCAGCAGAACAAAAAAATAGAATGCGATATAGGTTTTGAATATCGGAGCAAAGATCAAATAGTTAACGGTGCGGCTAAAATAAAGATTCAAGGAAGTTCCAGCACACAGTATGCTAAGAAAAATTACACAATCAATTTTTACAAAGACTCGAGTTATTCTTCCAAACAAAAAATAGATGTCGGCTGGGGAAAACAAAGCAAATATTGCTTAAAGGCAAACTGGATTGACAAAACACATTCAAGAAATATCGTTACCGCGCGACTTGCAAGTCAAGCTCAAGCAAAATACAATTTGCTTACAAATACTCCGCACAACGGTACAATCGATGGTTTCCCTGTTGAAATATATATAAATGGTGAATTTCACGGTCTTTATACAATGAATATCCCTAAAGATGAATGGATGTTTGGAATGGATAAAGACAATCCAAATCACATTGTAATTTGCGGTGAAAACTGGAACGATCCTGTATTGTTTAAATCTGTTCCTACCAACCTTAAAGACTGGACAGTTGAAGCTGGTCCCGAAGATGATGAGACACTTAGAAAAGTTCAGAGTTTGGTTGATTTCGTTCTTAATAGTAGTGATGAAGAATTTAAAGCTAATTTTGATCAATATTTAAATTTAGATTCAACGCTTAACTATTATGTAATGATGATGTATGGTTGGATGCCTGATAATCGTGGCAAAAATATGCTACTCGTAACATACGATGGCAATGTGTGGTATCCAAGCCTTTATGACCTTGACACAACTTGGGGTACACATTGGAAGGGAGATCAACTTTATAATTACAAAAGTGGTTGGCTTGGCAGTGGCGATAGCCTTTTATGGAAACGTATAGAAGTGCTTTATAAGCAAGAAATAGCAGAGCGCTATTTTGAATTGCGCGAAGAAGTGCTTGATACCGACCATGTAATGAACGAGTTTAGAACTTTTTATGAATGTATACCTGCTGAAGTGTTGGCTCGTGAAACTGCAAAATGGAACACCGAAGAAACACCAATCCCGGGATATGATTTTTCACAAATCCAAAATTATATTGATACTGTTACTCCTATACTAGACAACAAATTTAGCACTTGGCGGTAAAAGAAAAACCTCGGATTTTAAAATCCGAGGTTTTGTTTTGTATTATTAAAGTTTTATAAAGTTGTTGCTTCTTGTGGTAGTTGCAGGTGGCGCAAAATCGAGTTTGCGATCGGCAATTTCCAAAATATCTTCCGGCTTGATCCAAGGTTTGTTTTGGATGGCGCTTGTTTCCTCGTGGGTAAGATAACCCTTGTAAGCTGTAAGACAGCGGCGAATAAAACCATCACTAACACAAGCCTCTTTGAGTCCGTTATTCATAATATTAAGAAGCATTGGTAATGTTTCGGCTGCAAGCGCTACGGATGTCGAGTGCGCAACAGCTCCAGGAATATTGCTTACACAGTAGTGTACAACACCATTTACTACATAACGAGGGTTGTCGTGATGTGTTTCGTGGCTTGATTCAATAGCGCCCGGGTCATCGTTTGAAATATCAACAAGAACACTGCCAGGTTCCATAGTGCTGAGCATTTTTTTATCAATAAGGAAGTCTTTACGCTCCTTTGGCCATTTAACACAGTTGATAACCATATCAGTTTGTGGAAGCAAAGATGCTATCGCTTCTTTGGTGCAGAACATAGTATCAATTTTTTGATGATATCTGTCTGCGAGCATACGTAAAACACCGGCGTTAATGTCCATAACTGTAACATTTGCGCCAAGGGCATGAAGCACAGAAAGTGCACCTTGACCAACGACACCGCCACCGAGAATAAGTACGTTCATACCTGGAGCGCCGGCAAAACCACCGACGAATTTGCCCTTGCCTCCATTTATAGTTAACATAGATTCAAGACCAAAAAGTGCACCTTGCTTACCTGCGGCTTCACAGTTTGGCGAACCATATCTGTGCGAGTCTTCGGCTGTAAGAGCGATACATTTGCTCTTGAGTATAGCATCAACTTCTTCTGGGTGACCGGCCGGATGAATACAACAGTAAACGAGTTGATCTTCGCGCAACAAATCATATTCACAGGGGAATAATTCCTTAACCTTGGCAAGAAAATCACAACGAGCATACATTTCTTCCATTGTATCAACAATCTCAGCGCCCGCAGCTTCGTATTTTTCGTTTGAAAAACCTGAGCCTACGCCACAATCGCGCTGAGCCAGAACAGTATGTCCTGCCGCAACAATCGAAGCAACTTCAATCGGTGTGCAAATAACACGATTTTCGCCCTCTTTAATATCTTTTAAAACACCAAATATCATTTTAGTTTCCTCCTGATATTTTTTGTTTATCTTTTTTTATAGCGATATAGCTTACGCCGATAATTCTTATAAATATAAGCGCAAACCCTATGTAATGAAAATAGTATAATGTTTCTTTAAGAAAAATAACGCCAATAAGGATTGTAACAACCGTTGAAATACCACCAAACGCCGATACGGTTGATGCTTGCAATTTTGACATAGCAAAATTGTTCATAAGGGTACAGAAAATGGTGGATATGATAGAAAGTGTAACAAATCCAAGAATATTTTCAGGATTAAAATACGGATCAAAGTAATGAATAATATCGCCCTGCCATAAATGTTTTACAGCGCTCATAGCATTAAAAACAAACGTGCCTAAAAGACAAGAAAAATAGGTGATTTCTAAAGGCTTGAATTTGCCTGAACTTTGCCGTGAAAAAACCAAATAAGTGGGTCCCGCAATGGTCGCCAAAAACAAACAAAATATTCCAAACAAGGTATCGCTACCGCTTGAGGTATTTGTGTTTACTGCGATATATATAACACCAACCACACCGAGTATTAAAAACACTTTTTGCATTGTTGTTGTGCTCTCTTTAAGAATCAAACTTTCAATCACACAAGCAAAAATAGGCATCAATGACAAAATAACACCCGCTGTAACAGCCGAGGTTTTTGTAAAGCCTGTCGTTTCAAAAAGCATTTCGATAACAGGCGAAAAAAGTGCCGCTAAAAACAAAGGTTTTATATATTGATGGCGTTCGGTTTTTTTGAAAAAATCTTTTATACCAATATTTATTTTAACTATTTTTGTGACCTTGAGTAACCACAAAACCAAAAAGCTTAGCAAAAAGCGCAAAGCTAAAATATCAATGGCATCAATATTGTTTGAGTTTAGGCCTTTGGTAAAAAAATTAGTTGTTCCGTAAATAGCATTTTTTAAAAAAGTGAAAACATATGCCAAAACCAAACAAATCACCATCCTTTCCCGCTTCATATTATCACTCTAATCGTTTGTTTTCAAGTGCTATTTATAAATTTAATCGGTAAGATTTAAAAACTTTGAAAGTTCATTTACATCAAACACTCCCGAATAAAACGCGGGTGTGTCAGTATAATACCCCCAAAACTTGTTTCCAAAGTCATAATGCCACCATTCCGAAGGCAAATTGGTAAATCCGGCAGAAATCATACTGTTATACAAAATGCGGCGATTGTTGCGAATGATAGTGTTTTCTTGATGCGTTTCGTAGTAATTGGTTTTTGTCTTTTCGCTAAATGCATCAAATGTTGTTCCCATATCAAGAGGGGTGCCATCGGCGCATATCAGCGTAACATCAACAGCGCCACCCGTTGTGTGAACAGCAGGTTCAAGTTTGTCTTTTACGGGGGTAGATACATACTTTGCTATTACTTTTTGTTTGACCTCTAAAGGTGAATCTTTTAAATTGAACTGTGTAATAATTTGCTTTGAATATATTTGGTAAAGTTCTTCTTGCAATGCAAAAGGTCGCCACGCATCCAAGATACAAAGCTTTAATCCATGTGGAAGATTGTTTTGCGCGATCTTTAATCGCTCAAAGACTTCCTCGCGCACATAACATTCTTTCACAGCGCTTTTAATATTTAAAATCGGATACTGCATTTTGACATCAAAAAACTCACCATCTTTAAGGCAAAAAAACTTAGAATTTATAGGTTCTATTTTTGAAAAAGAATCAGGGTCTTTTATATCACAAATCGCTTTAAGCATAGCTAATCCCCCTTTCAAATATAACAATATATATTATAAACACAATTTTTAAAAAAGTAAAGCGCACAAAAACACAACTATCAAATTTGTTTAAAACCTTGATATTTGCTTTGATTTGATGTAAAATTAAAAAAAACAAACAGCTTATCAAAAGTACAAATCGGAGGCTAACTATGGGCGAGTTTATAATTATGTTGCGCAATGTGCTAATTTTTGTGGCACTTGCTATTCCTGGATATATCTTAGTAAAGGGCAAAATCCTAAAGCCCGAGCAATCAGGAGTTCTTTCAAAAATTTTGATGTATTTGGCAATGCCATTTCTGATTTTTTCGGGTGTTGTTAATAATTTGACTTTTAATAAAGAGTCTTTGTTAATGATGGGTGTGGTTGCGCTGATTGGTATTGCATATACTTTTGTTATATTTTTTGCATCAAAACCACTTGTCAAGATGGAAGGCAATGAAAAAACAGCCGGTATGATGCGTTTTTGTTCGGTTTTTGCCAACAACGGATTTTTAGGCATACCACTTGCGATTGCTGTGTTTGGTCGAGAGTCAACCGTTTTTACAGTGTTGATACTACTTAACATTATCAACAATGTGTTAATGTATACATTAGGCGCCTACCTTACCACAGGTGACAAGAAAAATATAAGCTTTAAAAAAGCATTTTTAAACCCTGTTTTAATCGCATTTGTTTTGGGTTGTGCATTTAATCTTTTAAAGGTGAGCGACTACGTTCCCGAGGTAATCACATTCTCCGATTATTTCAGTTCGGTAGTTACCCCAATTTCTATGACTATCATGGGTATCAAATTAGGCGCTGTTAGCCTTTCGTCACTTTTTAAATCCGGAAAACTTTATTACGTTTCATTCTTAAAATTGATTGTATTCCCAGCTGTCATAACAGCGGCGTTAATTGCCTTAAAGTCGGTTGCGATAGATCTTCCTATGGATAGCATAATTTTAGGCGTGTTTGTTGCGTTTGCTATGCCAACAGCAGGACTTGCAGCTACCTTTGCTGATGAATTTGGCGGTGACTCCGACAATGCGGTTGTCTTTACACTAGGTACAACCGTGCTTTCTGTTTTGACAATACCAACACTTTATTGGTTAATAAATGTTTTTATTTAATGTATAAAAAGCGGCGAGGTGAATTTCACCTCGCTTAATTTTTGTTTATTCGATTTCCCATAAGTGTTGCGTAAATTTTGGGGGCAAACTTTTCTAAAAAAGCACATATAAAATTTATGATTACAAGTGTTAAAACAATCATAACTATAAATTTTGGAATTTCAAGCCACTCATTTTGTGGGGTGCAAAACGAAAATAATTTAAGTAAAATTATGCCTATGTTAAGGTGCATCGCATAAATCGCAAACGAGCGGCGATAGATTGCGCGGGGTTTGATACATTCGATAAAAATATCAGTAACGTTCCATAAAGAAAATGCCGCAAGGGTATATACGATGGTTTGGATTAAATAGTTGTTAATATGTATTTCCTGTGGTGCTATATTTTTAGCTATAATATATGCCAAAATGAAAATTAAAGAAGCAATTTGCATTGGTTTTGATGATTTTTTTGAAACAAAATCAAAGAAATGATAACCAATAATGGCGCCAATCATATAAAAAACAATAGCCATAGGATAATAAAACACGCTCGTTGGCAGTTGTATTCCAAATAACGATATTATGGATAAACACATGATGGAAATTATGCCTACATATTTGTTTTTAATAATCAAAAATACAATCGGTGCTGCAAATGAAAATACGATTAAATTGAATATAAACCAAAACGGAGTGTTACACCCGTAGAAAAAAACACCTTTTAGTATACTTGTTAAGGTCAAAGGGTAGGGTTCGCTATTTGTGGAAAATTTTGAAACAAACGAATAAGAAGTAAAAATTTCCCAAAGCATCCAAATCGTGTTCCAAAGTAAATACGGTATAACCAATGTAAACAAGCGGCTTTTAATTTTGGTTAAATATTTTTTGTTGTCATAACCCTTGAAAAAAGATATTCCCGACAAAACAAAAAACATAGGTACAGCAAACTGAGTAATAGAACAAGAAAAAAAGTAAGAAACCTTATGATTGACAACAGAAATAAAACTGTCGCTGACAATGTCCTGTGCAAAATACGAATGAATAAAAAATACAAGAATGCTCAGCAAAAATGAAACAAACTCTTTCTTTTTCCAAAAAAGAGCATCACTTTTTAAAGTCATATTTCTCCTCCTTTTTTAAAATTCGTTCTAAAATATCAAAAGTTTAACTAATCTGTTATTTAATTATAGCATACTTTGTTTTAAAAGTAAATTATTATAAAAAACAAGC
The DNA here is from genome assembly GCA_045646305.1 of Acutalibacteraceae bacterium. GTDB lineage: Bacteria > Bacillota > Clostridia > Oscillospirales > Acutalibacteraceae > UBA737. The sequence continues at coordinate 71,236 of JAZRKK010000065.1, read as the reverse complement.
GAGGTGAATTCACCTCGCTTGTTATAATTATTGATTCAATAATTCGCTTTTCTTTTTATCATATTCTTCTTGTGTTATTGCACCCTGGTCTAAAAGATTTTTATATTTTAAAAGCTCATCGGCATTGCTTGTTTCTTGAATATTATTAACTACTTGTGGTTGTTCAGAAACTGTAGGAGCAATTAGTGGGGAACGTTTTACAAAAGAAATAACAACTGCTAGAAATAAAATGATTTCAAAAGCTAAAACAGGGAAATTGTTTACAGCAATTTCATCACTTGATACACATGTTGCCATATTCCAATTGGTGATAAAAAACAAAATAACAGCTAATATACTATGTATTTTTCCGTCTTTATAAGCCTTTTTTGATACTATTGAAACGATACACATTATAGCGCAAACGAGATATAAAACACACATAGGATAAAACTGTAAAGCATATTTTTTTGATGCGCCTAATACAGAAACAGCACCACCTGAAACAAGTTTTATATTAGCAATAGATAGCATAATATACGAAACGATAATTAATAACAGCTGGACTGCGTTTACAATTCTTTTTTTCATAATAAATCAACCTTTCAGTTTGTTTTTTAATTATATCATACTATATATTAAAAAGCAACTGGTATTGTGAGAAGAATTGAAGACCTTGGTCGTGTTGTTATCCCGAAAGAAATTAGAAGAACTATGAGGATAAGAGAGGGAGACCCTCTACTGACAACATTGACACCAATCGATAAGTTTTGCATTGCGATACATAGTGTTGTGGAAAGATATAAATCGATATTGCAATAATTGGCCATTTGATTTATAATACAATCATAAAATCCATTATGATTGGGGATAGATAAAATGAAAAAGACTTTAGCGATAATTTTATCAATTTGTTTCGTGTTTTGCTTAACTGCTTGTAGCAAAGATAACACTACAAGTGATGTAATGAGCGACAATTCACAAATCACTTCGACTGAAAATCAAACAAGTGATTCTACCAATTCAAGTGACTCAACCGAATCAAGCGAACCTACCGAAACAAGCTCTATCGTTAATGCGGCTACAAATGCTCAATCTGCGCTTCGTGAAGAAATAGTTGGAACTTATCGCATAACAATGCAAGATGAAAGTGCAAAATATACAGTAGCAATTAAATTTTGTGCAGATGGAACAGTAGAACATAGGAGTGATATAGACAATGATGTTATGCGTGGTTTTTGGGATGTCTCTGATACGAATATAACTTTTTCATTACACCATAATGAGTGGGAGGGATATTCAAACGGCAAAACAGAACACTATACTGCTAAAAAGGTTGAGGGTGGTATAGAACTTGAGGGAATGTTTATGGAAAAATTCGATTAGGCATATTCTAAATAGTACGGATTGTTATGCTTTATATTGAGATTTAAAAATATTTATTCTATGATTTTTAAGAGTAAATCTTGGCAGTGTATTGTGAAAATGATTAAATCTAGTATAAAACTCCTTTGTTGACAGATAATAACAATGTTATCAAATCAACAAAGGAGTTTTTATATATGAAAGCCACTGGAATAGTTCGTAGAATAGACGATTTGGGTCGTGTTGTTATACCGAAAGAAATCCGTCGCACTATGAGGATAAGAGAGGGAGAGCCGCTGGATAACTCATTGACACAGGAAGAAACGTTTTGTTGGGCTATACATAGCGAGGTAAATAGATATAAAAAATAGCGGAGTGATTATCACTCCGCTATTTTTATAAAGTTGACAATTTTCTTTTAGAAACAGTTATCATCAATTGTGAATTTCCTTCATACTCTTCTTTTTCGCAAATTTTAATTACTTCTCCTAATGCTTTTTTTACATCACTTGCAGGATAATATCCATAAACATATTTCTTGTACTTCCAGTATAAATCTAACAGTTCTTTTGGTCTAGATTTTTCATCTAATACTTTTTCGATATACTGTTTTAGCTCCTCCTCGGACGAACAAATATGTTGGTCGTATAAAATTTCATCATCGTCTAAATGTTTTTCGTTTTGAGCAGCTCTTTCTTCTGCCTCACGTTTAGCCCTTTCGGCCGCTTCTTGTTGCGCTTTCAGTTCGGCTTCGCGCTTTATTCTTGCCTCTAATTCGCGTTTTGCTTTTACCTCTTCTGTAGTTCCTTCTTTGTCACGCATAGCGTGAATATCATCAACAAACTCACCAAAGGCGTACATTGTCCAACTGCCAATCCACACGAAAACAGGACCGACAATAGCGCCAACAAGCGGAATCCAGCAAAATTCAGCAGTCCAATCATCAGCCACCAAAGCAATAAACGAAATCGGAGCAACAATCCAAATAAGTAAAATGGTAATCCAACAAGACCACTTTGCCAAATTTTTGATTTTTGAACCGATGTTATCGAAGTTGAAAATTTCTGAAATTTTGCCCATAAAATATTCTCCTTAAAAAAGTTTTCTCGATTATATCACACTCTAACTAAAAAGTAAAGTTATACAGTATAAATCTCGTGTGTTTACAGATACTAACAGTACAAATTTGTAAAGCAAGGAGATTTTTGTATATATGAAAGCAACAGGTATTGTGAGAAGAATTGAGGCTCGTGTAATAATAACACAAAAGTGCGATAAAGCCTTATAAACACAGGGTTTATGGGCGATTTTTGAAGAAAAATTTTTGACGAAAATAGCATATTTTGACCGATACATAACGAAAGCGAGGTGAAATTCACCTCGCTTTTGGTTTATTCCACTTCATTTGCAAAGGGAATTGATTTTGCTGCTCCTTCGCGCGTCACGGTGATCGCCGACGCTTTGGTAGCAAAAGTTATCGCCTCAGAAATAGGCTTGTTTTTAGAAAGCACTGATATAAGCGCACCGATAAAGCAATCTCCGGCAGAGGTGGTATCTACTGCTGTTACATTTTCTGCAGACCGGAAAACCACTTGGTTGCCATCGGTATAAGCACAACCTCTGTCACCTAAAGTTATAACAACATCTTTTACGCCGAGCAGCTTGATTTTTTCTATTGCTTTTATTATCGAAGCCTTACTATCTATACAAATTCCTGTAAGAGATTCGGCTTCGTGTTCGTTTGGAATAAGATAATCTACAAAAGAATATATTTCTTTGGGTAATTGTTTAAACGGTGCGGGATTAAAAACTACCTTTGTGCAGTTTTCTTGTGCAATTTTGCAAATTTCCAAAATGGTTTCGGTTGGAATTTCAAGCTGTAAAACGCAAAAATCGCTTTTGGCAATAAGCTCCTTTTTCTCGCGAACAACATCAGGGGTAATGGTTTTATTAGCACCGGCATCCAGCAAAATGAAGTTATCACCGCCAACAACGGTTATCATTGCGGTGCCGGTGGGTGCGTTTTCGGAAATGTTTCCCTTAAACTCTACACCATATTCCGTTAAGGTGTTTAGTAAAAATTCGCCGTTAGAGTCCTTCCCAACTGCTCCTAAAAACGAAACATTACCGTTTAGCTTTGCTATTGCAACGGCTTGGTTAAGTCCCTTGCCGCCTGCATTCGTTTGAAAATTATTTCCAATCAAGGTTTCACCAAGTTTGGGCATTTTGTCGGAATGTATAACAAGGTCTATATTTGCACTGCCTATTACAAGTATTTTATTTTTCATTTATGTGCCTCAATGTCATTTTTACTCTATCACTAATTTTCACAGTACCCACACCAAAAATCGAAGTGTGTAAGGTATTATTAATTGGTTTTGACCAATATTCAGGAATGGTATCAACGCCATTTGCCATACCTAAAATTGAGCCAACTGTAGCACCGTTACAATCCGTATCAAATCCTGTTTCTACCGCCATACAAATAGATTTGCCATAATCGCTGTTTCCATAAAGAAGTGATGCAGCTACAATCATTGCATTTGGAATGGTATGACACCAACCGTGTGCAGTATATTCATCATATTTGTCATGGATTGTTTTGAAACACTCTTCTTTAGATATGTTTGTTTCGAAAGCGTTCAAAACAAACATAATTTCTTCATAAAGTCTGGAGGTATGAGGAATTTGAGCAAGACCGCCAAATATAATATCTCTGATATTATTTGTTTCTGCAGCAATACTGAGCATTGCCGCCACAAACATTTCACCGTAAATTCCGTTTTTAGTATGTGATATAGATGCATCACGCCATGCCATTTCTGCGGCAAGTTCTGGGTTGCCGGGATTAATATATCCGAAGTAATCTGCGCGAATTTGTGCTCCAATCCATTCACGATAAGGATTTTTGTAAATTGCTGATTCAGGTGGGGCATAACCCTTCACAAAATTACAAAAAGCAACTCTTTCGGCGGTACAATAGGAATCTTTAGACTGAAGTTTCAACCAAGTCTGAGCTATGTCGAAAGGAGTAAAATCTTTTCCATATGTTTCAATAATTTCCTGATATAAAACGGTATAGTTGGTATCATCATCTACTGGCATACCATCAACGCAATCTGCTAGTGGTCTGTTAACAATTGAAAATACGAATTTTTGAGTAATTTCATTTTTTGTGTCATCTTGTGAAATATAGCGATGTAAAGGGAAATTGTTTGTTGCTTTTAGAAATGGAATAAGTTCGCTGGTACGAATTCCTTCTAAAGTTTTACCGAGCATACAACCGCAAATCCTACCTAACCAAGCACCAAAAATCTTATCTTCAATGTTTATTTCCGATTGCGGTTCATAGGAATAGGACTTTCTTAAATTTTGGATAGTTTCTAAATCTGAAGGCTCTATATACGGATAATCTTTTCGTTGGTTTGCATTACTTATAATTTCGTAAAGTACATCACCAAATTTTTTCTTAATTTCGTTTTGGGGTAATTTAGCTATAGAAGAAAAAATATCTTTATACCTTTCAATATCTAAACCTTCTTCTATAGATTGCGCATATTCGGTTAAAAGATTTGAAGAATAAAACTCCCATTCATGAATATTTTCATATTGTGGTTTCACAAGATGAGAGTTTTTCATTTCTTCTACGATGCGGTTGTCATTTCCTAAAATCAACGCATCTAAAGAAATACCAAAATATTTTGAAATCTGTATAATTTTATCAAGTGAAGGTGAGGAATTTTCACTTTCCCACTTTTGTACCGATTGTTGAGATACGTCAAAAATAGATGCAAATTGTTCTTGCGATAAATTCATGGCGTTGCGTATTTTAATGATTGATTTTCCTAATGTCATTATAAATCAACTCCTTTAACATAAGTATAATTGCATTTAGTAAAATATTCAAGCGTTTGGTATTTGTAAATTTTACAACCGTTAGTTGTAATCAAAAAATGATAAATAGCAAATATAAATTCCCTTTAATCACAAATACTAACATAACAATTTGAAAATTTTGTTGTAGGGGATGGCGTTTACGACATCCCGTTTGGATATCGATGTTTTTTCGCCGTCCCCTACAAAATGTCGATAAGGAGAAATGAATATATGAAAGCAACTGGAATTGTGAGAAGAATTGAGGAATATGGTATAATAGGACAAAAGTCGAGAAAACCGCATAAACACTAGGGTTATCGCCGGTTTGCCCCATTGAACGCATTGGTGTCAAAACAGGGTTTTTCGGCGGTTTTTATACATAACAAAAGCGAGGTGAATTTCACCTCGCTTTTGTTGTTAGATCCTATCTCCATAAGGTAATGATTTTATATATTTCTCCATATAATCCCAATCAGGGACATAACCATCATTAGAATATTCATGTGTATCATCAATATACGGCGTTTTATCGTTATTATATTTGATTGGTAATTTAATTGTTATTTTTTCTAAGTTTGCACGATATTTTCGACCATAAGAATATTTAAATTTTTCTTGATCTAAAACAGTTACCATAAATAAGGCATTATACACATTTAAGTTTTTATTGTAGCCTATAGAGGTAGTTGTGGAACCTATAAAATCTTCATCCATATAATTAGTGTATCCAACGGAACCTTCACCATCGCATATAAATAAAATACCATTGCCCGTAGATAATAAATTCTCATCTTTTGCTACTTTTTTCATAACACCATTATCTGATTTTTTTGCGCCTATATAATTTAAATCCTCTCCGTCGTCAAGGTCACCTGCACATCCACATTTACAACTTTCAATCAAAAATAGTCCAGGGGTATTATCTGTTTTCAAAACAAAAAATTCTTTCCAATCAACAATGTTTAATTTCTGGGCAGAAGAAGGTGATAAAGTAGCGTTTGGGTATTTTCCAAATTTAATTAAATACGACATATAGTTATTAATTGTCTGCTGAAATAAACCTTCGGTTAAGGTTGAGTAATCAGTTTTCATATATGCTTCGCATAGCCACTCATCTTTACCGGTTACTCTTTGTGTTGCAGAGAGACCATCTACTGATTTTCTATCTCGATAAAGCTCAATCCAATTTTTTTCTATTTGATTCCAAAGACTATAACCATTAACGTCTGTTTGTTCTACCCTTCCTAAATTTTTCTTTTTCTTGAAGCCATCGTTTTTATAGTACCCAAAAAACGTAGCAGGATTGCTGATGTCAGTGTGCTTTTTCCTATCTTGAAGACCATGCAACACGCTGAAGGCGCAGCAGCAGGATGGAACACATCACCTGGAAGAGTAAAAACAGCGTCTAAAGTATTTTCTTTTAGAATTTCGATTTTTAGTTTTTCTATTACTTTGCTAGTGCCAATGGCACAAGCAACAGGCAGTAAGACAGCGAGAGTTGCTTGAAGATCTACTTTATTCAGTGTATCAGCTATATATTTAACAAAATATAGACCTTTTGACGGATCCTCTTTCTTGTCCCTGCTCCAACTTTTTGTATAAGCTTTTGGCATGTGTTTTCTTTGTGCATTGTATGGAGGATTCATTAAAATTACGTTTGGCTTTGCTGCCTGTATCCATTCTTCAAAATCAAAGCAACTGCCTTGGACTATGTTGGAATTTCCGTCAGAATGTATCAGCATATTAGTTGTAGACAGGCCATAGATATTTTCATCGTATTCGATACCAAAAATATTTTGCTTTTTAATTTTATCTTGTTCTTTTTCCGTCGAACAATCCTCTAATGCTTGTGTCATAGCTCTCACCAAAAAAGACCCGCTTCCACAACAAGGATCGAGAATAACAGAGTGCTTATTTATTCCAGTGATTTTTGCCATAAAACTAGTGATGTGATCCGGTGTAAAAGCTAGATTTTTATTGGTTTTAACATATTTATTGAATGTTACAAAGAAAAGGTTCAATAAGTCTTGTCCTGAAGTGCTTTTATCATTTATAAATGGCAAAATATTTTTATCTATATATTTTAATATTTCACGAAAACTCTCAACAGGTAATGCCCTTATATCTTGCGAGAGAAGAACATTTTTTTCTAATAACGATAATTTTCCTGCCTTGTTAATATCGTTGGTTAATAAATCTTCTAAAGTGTCTTTAATCCGAGCTCTTATTTGGGAAGCTGATAATGAGGGGATATTATAATCGAGACCATTTTTTAAACTTAACAAACAGGTGCCTACAAATTGGCTTCTCAATTCTTCAGCAATTCCGTGCTTGTGCAACATTTTGTTTAGCTTATATGTATTTGACATAATTTTTTCTTTGTCATTAATTTTTGAAGTATAGAAATCTATATATTCGTTCATCGAACGCAAAGAATTTTCTTTTTCAAGAATAGTATTGTTAGAAACAACACCACGCCAAACTTTAATGCTATCGTTTTCAGTGTTAGCCAATATTGCTATTATCTTATTTCCAGTAAGCGCTTTTTCATATTCAACATAAGCAGATAGCTGTTCTTCGTCAAGGTCAACAAATTGTTGTTTGGTTTCCACAAGAACAGTTATTCCATCTTTTACAAAACGAATATCTAATTTTTCGAATTTTCTACCAGAAGAATTTTTTATAGGAGAAAAGATTAGCCCCGCCTCCTTATATGCTTTGGGGTAACTAAACTCATCATTTTCTATGTTAGTTGTAAGATATTCTCTTCCTATAGTAGAAATTATATCAGTTCTAATCATAATTTATTCTCCTTTAATTCTTTTTCAAGTAATTCAGTAAGCAACTGATTAATACTATATCCTCGTTGCTCTTTTTTCTTTTTTTGAACTCTATCCATCATTTTTTCGTACAATTTAGGCTCTAATCGTAAGGGAATACCTATTTTTTTTGATGTCGGAGTCTTGGAATTGTTCATCTGCAACCCTCCAAAATGATATCATAATATCTTGATATTATGATATCATTTTTAGTTGAAAAAGTCAACAAACGATTTTTAAACGAAAGTATAATTTTTCTTTGTTGACAAATAATAGTATCACGATTTGAAATTAAAGGAGAATTTATATATGAAAGCAACTGGAATTGTTAGAAGAATTGATGACCTCGGTCGCGTGGTTATACCAAAAGAAATTAGAAGAACGATGCGAATCCGTGAGGGAGACCCGTTGGAAATTTTTACCAGTAATGGTGAAGTTATTTTCAAAAAGTATTCGCCAATGGGTGAGATGACATCTTTTTCTGCCGATTATGCTGCGGCGCTTTCCGAGGCTACCAGATTGGCAGTTATTATTTGCGACCGTGATCACTGCGTGGCTGTGGGCGGTGCGCCAAAGCGTGAATTACTTGAAAAACCGGTTAGCGCTCAGCTTGAAAAAATTACCGAAGAGCGTCAAATGTTTTTAAAAGATGATACTACACCTGTTTTTGCACTTGATGGTTGTGAGCGCCAAATCTGTGTTGCGGCTCCAATAATTTCGGCAGGGGATATAACCGGTAGCGTGGTTTTTCTTGAAAAAGATGGGTATACAACCCTTACCGACACCGATATAAAATTGGCTGAAGTTGCGGCTAGATTTTTAGGTTCGAGAATTGAATAAGTTTTTGGTAATTTAAAAGCGCCTCAATAAGAGGCACACTCCGTATGGAAGTGTGCCTCAGTTATATTCGCCAAAGGCGAGTTATATTGCTTCGCAGTGATATTTGAACTAAAGTTCAAGTGATATTCGCTTCGCGAGCTGTAGGGCGAATATAATATAACTAAAACCAAAGGTTTTAATATCACTTTGTCGCAAGGAAAAATATCACTGTGAGACCGGTCTCACAATAACACTAATTGTATGTATCGTTGAGATGTGTATTATTTCAAATTATGTAACCCATTATGACACTTTCAAGTTGAAAGTGTCAATTTTTATATAAAAAGAGAATTGGGAGAAACTTCTTTACGATGTGTCTCCCACTTTGAGGCGCTTTTATTTTGAACTTAAATATTTGGTTGTTAAAATAATCGCTTTTATACATACCGCCATTTTTACGACCGATGTCACAAAAAACAAAAAATACACAAGTCCATCAAGCCGAGTAAAAAGACTGCCTGACGATATAACGCTAACAGCTTTTAAATAAGGGTAATCTACATTTTTTACGCTGCCTAATGTTAAAAGCGTTTGAAAAAAGCAGACGGTAATTGCCGAAAAGGCGGATAATGTTCCTAAGAAAACACCTTTAAAACTTTGTGATTTGAATTTGGGAAATATAGGCAAAATGATTATGGGCAAAAAGTCGGTTAGCGCTAAAGTGTGCTTTTGGAAGGGTGTTTTTATCACTGAAAAATCATAGTTTTTAACACCGCCTATAAAACAAACGATAATAACCAAACCGCAAATAACAGCCGAAAAAAGACAGTATTTATAAATGGAAGATATACTACAAGTGCACATAAAAATTACAACGCCAATCAACACAACCGATAAAAGATATATACCTGTAAGCGGCATTTGATTTGAATTTAGAAATACAACATACTCAGCAAAGGCAGATACAGCGCCCCAAATTGCCGTTGCGCAAAGCGTAAATAGAAAAATTTGAAATATAATTTTTTGCTTTTTAAAAAATTTGAAAACTAAATAAGATAAAACCAATAATAAAAAAGAAATACCAAACGAAACAAATAGTCCAAGAATGCTTAAATTATAAACAGAGGATGAAATAATACTGTTCCCTAACACGAATAACGCACAAAGCGAAAAGAGGTGTGTCGAATATTTTTTGGTCATAGTGTGTCCTCCATTAAAGTCAGTTTGTCAGAGCTGAAATTTACTAATGGAAGATAAAAATCCAATCTGCCGTTTTGGTACAACTGATTTTTAAATTTTCCGTTATTTTTTATAAGGCCTATAATGTCATATCCCAAAACACCACTTGGAGTTTGCGATTTAAAAAGCAAGTCAATATCATCGGTCTTTACAACAAAAATACCATAGTTTATGTTTTTTATGCTTTTTAAAAACGAAATGCCTTCATCGGTCTGGTCGCCACTGATAACGGCGGCGCCTAATTGCTCGAAATATAATGGCTTTACAAGCGAACGGTTAAGGTTGGTTAATGCGTTTTCAAAGTTAGAGCCCTCGCTTTCTAGCACAACGCGTGTAGGGGGGCTGTCGTTAACATCGGATGATGAAATCGCCTCGATATAAATTTTGGATTTCACATTTTCTTTTTGAAAGCCAATAGCTGTTACCAAATACCCACGGTCTATTTCACGATAACTACAACCACACAACACAAGAACACAAAATACACACAAAAAAACTATGCACCTTTTCATTTGATATTCCCCTTTCGAACCTTGTTTTTGTTAAATGGTGGTCGGGTTTTCATACTGCGCCAAGATGCTCGAAAAAAGGTGTCTTTTAATGATTGAAAATTGGGGTTAACAATAGCTTCGGTATAATCTACGCCAAATGATTTTATACTAAACACTCGTAAAATAAATACAGTTGAAGCAATAAAAAATCCATACAAACCAAACACAGCACACATTACAACAATAAATATGCGCCAGTAAAACACAGCACTCATAAGCCTTGGTACCATAAGTCCGGCTATTGCGCTGAAAGACACAGCTATTAGCATAGGCGCACTTATAATTCCCGCTTCAACAGCGGCTTGTCCGACAACCAAACCACCGACTACGCTTAGCGCGTGGCCGAGGTTTTGCGGCATGCGAAGTCCTGCTTCTTTTAAAATTTCGAATGCTAAAATAAGGCTTAAACATTCTACTGCGCTCGAAATTGGAACTCCCGAGCGAAGCCGCGCGACAGTCAAGGCAAAGTGAGTAGGCAAAAGGTCAAAATGGTGGGTAACTAATGCCACAAAAACACCGGGTACGCTAACTGTTACAAAAAAACAAAACCACCTCAAAACCCTAGCAAGAGATGCCAACATAAAATTTATATAATAATCCTCATCCGATTGAAAATTTTCAGAAAACAAATATGGTAATGTCATCACAACAGGTGTTCCATCTACCACAAGCGCAATTCTTCCCTCAAGAAGTCGTGCCGCAACAATGTCGGGGCGTTCGGTAGAACCAGTTGTTTTTAAAAGACTATGCCGACAATCGCGTATATTTTCGGCAATGTAGTTGCTATCAAGAATTCCATCAATGTCTATTTTTTTAAGGCGATTTTTGAGTTCTTTTACTGTGTCGGGATTTGCAAGAGAGCCAAGATAACAAATAAAAACCGGCGTATCGCTACGGCGACCAATTCTAATCAGCTCGATACAAAGGTCGGGTGTAAGAAGTTTTCGGCGTATCATAGCAAGGTTAAACATAGCTGCTTCATCAAAACCTTCACGCGGACCTTGAAGCACACGCTCGGAATCGGGCTCTTTGATGCCGCGTGTGCGCCAACCTTTTGTGTTGATGGTTAGCGCTGACTTGTTATTATCGGCGATGAGCACTGTATCACCATAAAGTATTGCCCGTAGCATATCGGGCAAACTGTCGGTTTCGGCGACCTCGTTTGCAAAGAGCAAGTTTTTTGCGATAAAGTCACAGGTGATGGTTTGATTTGTTGGTAGTACGCTTTCGACTAATGCTTCTACTACCATTTCACCTTGAATGCTTGAATTTACCATACCATCCATATAAACAAGGCAACATTTTAGTTGTTCGCTAATTAAAATTTCGCGTGTTCTTAGCACCGCATCTCGACTAAAAATATCTTTAAAAAGTGCGATATCTTTATCAATATTACCACTCAAAAAAACGTTTTTATAATCACTTACACTGCCAGACAATACAATTCTCCCAACTTTTGTTTTTGTATTATCTTTTGCAAAAATCAACAAATTATTATTAGTTGTCGCCTATTAAAAAATCATATTGCTGTGCAATTGTGTTCCATGTAACCGCACCGACAGCACCGGTTGGGTTTATGCCAAATGCATTTTGAAATGCGATTACTGCCGCACGTGTTTGCGGACCGAAATATCCGGTTACGGGTATTATAGGAATGGCCGAAAGATTTTGTCCGATAAGGGAAAGATATGTTTGTAAATCACGAACATTTTCTCCGCTCATACCTTCGCTTAAAAGATAGCCTGGATAAAGCTTGGCAAATTGCCCCGAATAGCCCTCAGGCAAAAACTCTACCGTTTCGGAATATATGCGATTAAGCACATTCCAGGTGGCTGTGTTAACGACACCTGTTACAGGCAAACCATAATATTGCTGAAAAACACGAACTGCGTTTGTGGTGGAAGGTCCATAAATGCTGTCAAGAGGTGGTGCTGTAAGTGATGGATTGAAATACGCTAAGATATTAAGATAATATTGAACAGTCTTTACACCGATTCCTTGTGAGCCTTCGCGTAGCTGAGTGGAAAAGGGGATTTGAGCTTCGCTGATGCTTACCCCTTCGCTAACGAGTTCGGAAAGACCTTTTACACCAACGTAGTATCGCTTTATCTTGTACCATGTCGCTTTGTCGACTTCACCTGTTTGAGGAAGACCGAAAATTTCTTGAAATTTGCGAACAGAATCTTCGGTATCAACACCGAAAATACCGTTCTCCGCTCGTATTTTAGGTATGGCTGGATAGTTTTGCGCAATGCGATTAAGCTCGGTTTGAATGATTTTTACATTATTTCCCGAGTCGCCAACTCGAAGTGGGACTCCGGGATAAGAAGATTCTATTTCGGAAATAGGTGCATTTTCAACTATGCCGATATCTTGACCATAATAGTTTTGTAAAATTTGGTAGGGTGTAAGTCCTGCTCGCGCAAGGTCAACTGTTCCCCATTGTGAAAGTCCGTCACAGCGCGATGTTGTTCCGTTGCAAAATTGGGTAAAGAGCGGTTGTATTTCGCCTTGGCGGACTACATAATCATTAAAAATATCATCTACAATAACGCTTATATTTTCAAAAATTTCTCGGTTCGGTACAAAGGCTTGGTCAAATGCTGTGGAATTGGTTATGTCAAAGTTATAATTTTGCGATGGGTACCATTCGGTATATATTCGATTGAGAGCAAAACTGATAATAGCGTAAATGTTGGCTCTGATGGCATCTTCGGGCCAAGTGGGATAAATCTCACTAGAGGCAACATTTTTTATATAGTCAACGAAGTTTACAGTAACGTTTTGGGCTGCTGCATCAGGAGCGCCCAAATGTACGGTTATGTTTTGTGGAATAACGGGTGTTAATACCTCGGGCATAAAATCAAACCTTTCTACAAGTTGTAGTTGTTGCCTTCTTGGATTATTTGAGGGCTTGTGTTGTTACCCGCAGCAGATATTGGCAAAAGGTCAACTCCTTGAACCGAAACAACACCAGGGAAAACAGGCACATTCATGGCGATTTGTTCTACATAGCCATCGCTTCGTACCGAAACATTGTAACTAGCATAAGGTGTATTGCCTCCGTTTTCAGCTTGTTGTGAGTCAGCACGAGGCGGCGTTTTAAGGTTAAAGACATCGGTTTTTCCACTTTCATCGGTGATGCCTGTTTCAATAACTGTCATATTATCGGGATTTCCTGTAAAAACTGTTACAAGTGCATTTTTTACAGGGTAGAGTCGGCTAAGAGTTGTTGCATTTATTTGCAAACCGCCTGTTCCATCTTCAAAAGATGTTGTCGGCAATGTTGGTTTCTGTGGAGCTAGTTGTTGAGTATTATCTAAAACTTCTGCGTTTTCGCGATACATTTTCAAAAGTTCGTTAGCATAATCTTGTGGAGTTTTTTCTCGCATAATATCACCCTTATGTATGTTTAGTTTAATACATTTTATGATTTTTAAAAGTGAAATATAAATGATATTTAATAAATAAAAAAGTCTTTAGGAAAATTCCTAAAGACTTTTAAAAATTTTAATACTAAATTAAAAGAACAATTTATCAGCGCCGAATGTAACGAATGTTACTATTGCTGCGGCACCGATAACACCAAGCGCTATTGCCGGGAATGCGCGTTTAAGTCGCATATCAAGCATTGCCGCAACCAAAGCGCCCGTCCAAGCACCTGTTCCTGGGAGTGGGATTGCAACTAAAAGAAACAATCCCCAAAAAGCATATTTTTGAACAACATCTGATTTGCTTTCGGCACGTTTTTCAAGTTTGGTAACAAGACTGTCAAGCTTTGATGACCATTTACGCATAAGCTCAAATATTTTTCTAATAAACAAAATAATAAATGGTACAGGAAGAAGATTTCCAATGATAGCAACAAGAACGGCAATCCAATATTCAAGGCCATTTCCAACAGCGATTGGAATAGCTCCTCGAAGCTCGATTACAGGCACCATCGAGATTATAAATGTCATAAATATTTTGCCTATGGTACTACTCCATAAGTTCATAAACTAACTCCTTTAAACCAGCGTACTGCTATTTGCAATATTGAAAATTTCTTTGATATAATCTGCACTTGAAACACCCATAGTCATTGGCTTTAGCACAACAAGATAAACAAGTGCCAAAATAGATAATAATAAAAGCAAAACAAGGATTACAATTGATACGTTCATAGCTTTTAGATCTGCGTTTGAATGAGCGTGGGTATCCTCATAATCATCATCCGTTGGTTGAATAGTTGTCAAAAACATATTGTCACTTTCAGAGGGAACATAAGGATGTTCATATCTTTCTTTTATCTCCTCTTTTGACTCGATTGCGGTGTATAAGTTATCAAAGAAAGCATCGTTTTGAGGTGTGGTTTCTTGAGAATCTTCATTTGTGTTATCTTCAACATCTTCATCCATAACAAATTCAACAACATTTTCATCGGTTGAAGATGATGCTTCGTACACGTTTTCAACTACATCTGTTTCGGTATCGTACTCTAAATCAGGTTCGGTTATATATTCAGTTACAGGTTCGCTTTGGTTGGCGGGAGCTGAGATAACCGATTTTGTTGGAGTGTAGCAAAGTTCTTCAATATATGGATGAATAAGATTTTGCATTATTGCCTTGCGGAAATTGCGATTTTCGGTAAGCAAAACAATTGTTTGTGGACCACTTTCAATAATACATCCACCAAAATAACCATCAGGTGTCACCAAAGGTGTTGAGCCGCCGATGATTTCGATTATTTCATCGCTTTTTATGCCATAGGTTGCATTGTCGCAAGGTGTAGCGTGACTTCCAATTGCTTTTGCGACTGTTTTTATAAGTCCTTCAGCGCCAAAAAGAGGGCCACAGGCAATTATCACACGGCTGCGTGAAACAGCGGTTGTCAAAGATTTGATAAAGGCTTTTTTATCAGTAGTCTTATCGTTTAGTAATCGCATTCTACAACAACCACATAAATTAAATTCCATTTCAAAATCGGAAGGAGTAGAATGATAAATAATGTCCACCTTTAAATTTTGTATCATTTTAGTGTTCCTTTCATTTTTTTATTTAATATGGGTACTCAAGACCTCTTTCGGTATACCAAATTTTCGGATATTTAATATTGGAATTAAATCTTGCACTTTCGGTATCGGTTTGAGAAATTTCCCAAGGGGTGCTTTTTTTAGCCAAAACAACAAGTCTTGCACCATCAAAGTCGTTTGCTGGGGTTACTAAGCTTAAAAACTCATCGCCATAATTCACGGTAACATTTGTGCTTATAATACTGCGGCTTTGGGTTTCAGTAAACCACTGATTAAATTCGTTTTGATCTATAAAATAACTTTTTGATGGATTGTAATTTCCTGAGTCATTATCCAATGAGGAAATTAACATAACCGCAAAAACTACATAACTTTCATCCTTGTCTTCGTAATAAAGTTCAAAACTAGGATTTTGTTTGTAAAAGTTAAGATTGCGATATTTTTTTAGCGACCCAAACATAGAGCCATCTTTCATGTTGTTGCCAAATATAACAATGTTTTTATCTCCATTGCGTTTAAATGTGTCGGTCGATGATAAAAACAATGCACCATAACGACTTTTTTTGCCATCTTGGTTGTGATTCATATAGTAACTGTCGTTGTCACTTTGACATACCGCGTAGTTAATACCCAATGAGTCGATTTTAAGCCAAGCTTTAATATCACTGTTATAACTTTCTAGTATCTGCAAACCTTCTTGATGAGTAGATCCGTTTTCGAATCGAGTTTCGGCTGTGCGCAACAAATTTTCGTGAAGTTTGCCAGGTATGAAATAAGCGCAAACTAAAACAAGTGAAACGCATAAGGCTAATGCAGTTATGGATATTATTACTTTGAAAGGTGTTGAAATGTTATGTTGTGTTTGAGAATTTGCATCTAAAACTTTTTTAACACTTTCGCTTTTCTTTTCGAAAAAATTTCTTGAATGTTTTCCTGCCATATTTTCCCACTTTTAAATATTATTCTATATACGAATATTCTATTCCTGCTATAGCGCGTTCAATAAGAGGTTCTATATCAAGGTTTTTTTCTGCTTCTTCACATTGACCTTTTTTAGGTTTTGTGTGAGGGTGCTTTGGTGTAAACACAGTGCAGCAATCCTCGTAAGGAAGTATTGATATATCGAAAGCATCTATCTTTTTAGAAATAGCAATAATCTCTTCTTTGTCCATGCCGATGAGTGGGCGAAGTACAGGCATAGTACACACTTCATCGGTAGCGGCAATAGCAGGTAATGTTTGACTTGCTACTTGACCTAAACTTTCGCCTGTTACAAGTCCTAAACATCCATCTGCTTCGGATACACGACATGCAATTCGCATCATCATACGTCTCATTACAAGTGTGAAATAATCTTCGGGGCAATGTTTGCCAATTTCTTCTTGAATTTCAGTAAATGGAACTATTGCAAGTTTTATAACACCGCTGTATCGAGCAACCTTTCCAAGCAAATCGCGAACTTTTTGTTCTGCGCGAATGCTTGTGTAAGGAGGAGAAGCAAAATGAATCGCATTAAGCACAAGTCCACGTTTTGCCATTGTGTATGCCGCAACAGGACTATCAATACCGCCTGAAATTAAAACTTGAGCACGACCTGCTGTGCCAACAGGTAAACCACCGGCGCCTTTTATCTGACCACCGCGAACGTAAGCCGCATAATCACGCACTTCGACAGTAATAATTTCGTCAGGATTGTGAACATCAACGCGAAGATGGGGGAATGCACGAAGAATAGCACCACCAACCTCACGGCAAATCTCGGGTGATTTTAAAGGAAAGTTTTTGTCTGCGCGTTTTGCTTCAACCTTAAATGTTTTGATGTTGCGAAGAGTATCGGAAAGATACTCGGGAGCTTTTGATAAAATATCATCCATATTTTTTTCGCAAACACAAGCACGACTGAATGCCGCAATACCAAATATACGGCTCATGCGATCAAGCGCTTCAGCAAAATCAAAATCATCATCTTGTGGTTTAATATAAATTGTGGATTGAGCGCGTTCGACAACTACCTTGCCCAAACTTTTAAGTCTGCGGCGAATAGTACCCACCATTTTATCTTCAAATTGTCGGCGATTAAGACCTTTAAGGGCTAGTTCGCCATCTTTTATAAGTATAATTTCTTTCATTTTGTAGACCTTCTTAATTTTTGAGTTGCTGTGATGAGCGCTTCTTTTAGCACATCGATATCTTCTTTTGTGTTATCGCGTGAAAAACTAATGCGTAGCGCTGAATCAACGGTGTTTTTGCTAAGTCCCATTTCACGCAAAACGTAACTGCCTTCGCCTTTGGCACAAGCACTACCAGATGATACGTAGACTCTTTGCGCCTCTAGAAAATGAAGCAACGTTTCCGAGCGGTATCCGTTTACCGAGATATTTAAAATATAAGGTAGCGCATCTTCGGGAGAATTTATTGTAACTAATCCAGTGCTAACAAGCGTTTCTTTTGCGTAGTTATGGATTTCTTTTTGCGACTTTAAAGCTTCGTTTATATTACCAAGACTATCAATTGCGCCATCAAGTCCGTAAATCAGTGGTACCGATTCGGTGCCTGAACGCATATTTTTTTCTTGTCCGCCACCGGTAACCAAAGGTTTTATTGTAACTCCTTTTTTGATGTAAAGAATGCCTACGCCTTTTGGTCCGTGAATTTTATGACCACTCGCAGTAAACAAATCAACACCCAATTCGTTAATGTTTATGGGCATTTTACCAAAAGCCTGTACACCATCACAGTGAAGCAGCGCGGGTGCATTTGAGGTTTTGATTATATTTGCGACATCTTTTACAGGTTGGATTGCACCTGTTTCGTTGTTAACGAGCATAATACTAACAAGGATAGTATCTTTATTGATTGCATTTTTTAAATCTTCAACCGATACAACGCCGTTTGATTGTGGTTTTACAAAAACTACTTCAAAGCCTTCGTTTTCAAGGCGCTTAACAGTTTCCAAAACAGATGGATGTTCGATAGAGGTTGTTACAATTCTGTTGCCACGTTTTTTTCGTGCATAAGCCGCGCCTAGTAAGGCGGTGTTATTTCCTTCGGTGCCGCTGCCGACAAAATATATTTCGTTTTCGTTGCATTTAAGTAGAGAAGAAACAGATTTTCTTGTTTGGTCAACAAGTTTTTGAGCGTGAAATCCCATGTCGTAAAGACTTGATGGATTTCCCCAAGTATCGACAAGCGCAATATTTATGTTTTTTATAGTTTTTTCGCAAGGTTTTGTTGTTGCGCTATTGTCTAAATATATTGTTTTGCTCAAAACATAACACTCCATTTTTCTCTAATCAAATCCATTATACAGTATATCAGTAAAATAAACAATACCAAATATATTAAAATTTATATAAAAATTTTTGTTTAAACCCTTGAAAACATAGCAGCGAAATATTATAATGTTAGATATAAATTTATTTGGGGGATTTTTTATGTTCAAAAAATTTTTAGCGGCTATTTTAGCTGTGCTTATGATATTTGCTGTGGGTTGTAACCAAAAGGTTGTGTATGACAATCTTTCAAATTACGAAGGTGTGACTCAAGATGATGGAAAAGAACTTTCTGTTAACCCTCTTACAGGCATTAAGGATGTATCAGCCGAGGCTATAAAACAGCGTCCAGTTGCTATTATGGTGAACAATGTAAGCGTTGCTCAAAAGGTTCAAACAGGTATAGCTGATGCTGATATCGTTTATGAAACCGAAGTTGAGGGCGGCATTACACGTCTTATGGCTGTTTATCAAGATATAACAAAACTTGAAAAAATCGGTTCTGTTCGTTCCGCTCGTTATCCTTATGTTGATTTGGCAATGGGACACGATGCTGTTTATATTCATTGTGGACAAGACCCAACATACTGCGAACCACATCTTAAAGATTTAGATCATATCAGCATTGATACAAACTCTTTGGGCGCTCAGAGAATTCCAAATGGTCTTCAAAGCGAACATACTCTTTATGCTATCGCAAAAGATTTGTGGGAAAACATTGATGGAAAATTTGATATGGCAGCTTCAAATGTTGATACTTGGGTAAACTTTACTGAAGAAGAACTTGCTCTTGATGGCGGCGCTGCTACAGATGTTCAGGTTCCATTCCCAGCACAAAAGACCAACTTCACATACAATGCTGAAACAGGTCTTTATACAAGACTTACAGGAAGCACAGTTGTTACTGACTATTACACAAAAGCAGAAGCACAAGTTAAAAACGTGTTTGTTCTTCTTACAACAATA
Source organism: Acutalibacteraceae bacterium (assembly GCA_045646305.1). Lineage (GTDB taxonomy): Bacteria > Bacillota > Clostridia > Oscillospirales > Acutalibacteraceae > UBA737. The sequence goes on along the minus strand of JAZRKK010000065.1, from coordinate 51,335 downwards.
TCTAACTATCCTGATGGCAAACATCGTAAGGTTGAATTCTCAAACGGCGATGGTTACTACATTACAAACGGTACTGTTCAGTTTATAAAATGGTCAAAGGGCAAGGATTCTGATGGATTTAAATTTACTGATACCGATGGTAACGAAATTAAAGTAAGCGCTGGTAATTCATGGGTTTGCATTGCTGACAAAACAACCTGCAAGCCAACTATACAGTAAAAAGGTGACAATATGATACAAGCCGAAGTTAAAAAACTTATATGCTATGGTCTTGAAAAAGGTTTGTTTACAAATCGCGACCAAATCTATGTAACAAATCTACTTGTCGATGCTTTAAAACTTGGCGAGTTAGAGTGTGAGCAAGAATTTACAGATGTTGATTTAGAAAGCACACTTGGTGCAATTCTTGACTATGCGGTTGAAAAGGGAATTATTGAAGATAATATAACAGCTAAGGACCTTTTCGATACCAAATTGATGGGTCTAATGATGCCACGCCCATCAGAGGTTGAATTTGAATTTTTCAGCCGCTACAACGTATCTCCTGAGTGCGCAACCGATTATTATCACAAACTTTCAAAAGATAGTGACTATATTCGCACTTATAGAATTGCAAAGGATATTAAATGGCTTTCTCCTACCGAATATGGTGATCTTGATATTACAATAAATCTTTCAAAACCTGAAAAAAGCCTTGAGGAGATTATGGCAGCAAAAAATGCTCCACAATCTGATTATCCAAAGTGTTTGCTTTGTAAAGAGTGCGAAGGATATGCTGGAAGACTTAATTTTCCGGCGCGTCAAAATCATCGATTAATTCCTGTTCGCCTTACTGATGAAGATTGGTTTATGCAGTATTCACCATACGTTTATTATCCTGAGCACTGCATTTTACTTAATTCAGAGCATACACCTATGCTTGTAAACAAAAAAGCATTTTGTAAACTCTTTGATTTTGTAAAAATGTTCCCACACTACTTTATTGGTTCTAACGCTGGTTTGCCAATCGTTGGTGGTTCAATTTTAAGCCACGAACATTTCCAAGGTGGTCGTTATAGCTTTGCTATGGAAAAAGCGCCTATTGAATATCCAATAGTATTCAAAGGTTATGAAGATATTACCGCAGGTCTTGTAAAATGGCCTATGTCAGTAATTAGACTTACAGGCGACAGCGCAGAACGAGTTATCGATCTTGCTGATAAAATCTTCACCACTTGGCAAGGATATACTGATGAAAGTGTGTTTGTGTTTGCTCAAACTGATGGCGAGCCACACAACGCCGCAACGCCAATCGCTCGTATGCGCGATGGTAAATACGAACTTGATTTAGTGCTTCGCAACAATATTACCACCGAGGAATATCCACTTGGATACTTCCATCCGCATCCAGAACTTCATCATATTAAGAAAGAAAATATTGGCCTTATCGAGGTTATGGGTCTTGCGGTGCTTCCTGCTCGTCTAAAGGATGAAATGGCTGAACTTCAAAAAGCTATGCTTGAGGGCGCTGATATCAGAGCTATTGAAAGCATTGAAAAACATGCTGATTGGGCAGATGAGATTAAGGCAAAATATGCTGATATAAACGCTGACAATATTGATAAGATTATCAAAGATGAAATCGGTATTGTGTTTTCTAAAGTACTTGAAGACGCAGGTGTGTTTAAGCGTGATGAAAAAGGTCAAGCGGCATTTATCAAATTTATTGAATACGTTAACAAATAAAAAACAAGCAAGGTGTTAAAGCCTTGCTTGTTTTTTTATAGTAATTGTTGATTGTTTATAACCAGTTGGAATTTAAGTCCTAATTTTTCTGCTGACTTACGGCAAAGAATCATTCGTTCCATAAAAATTTCGAAATAATCCATAACCGAGCCATAATTCGTATCAATTGTAAGAGTTAAGGTTATTGTTTTTTTATCATCCGCAATCGTAAGATCTGAGCTTGTTACTGAATAATTCACTCTGTCGTGAATATCAAAATTTAATTTTTTTATATTACGAACTCTATTACGCCTAACATCTGATTTGTCGGCTAAAATAAGCGCTGCGGCAAATTCGCTTACAGGAACTCCCGTTCCTTCATCATGATTGCCTATCGCGGTTACAATATCAGCAATTTCGCTTGAAGCAAAGCCGAGATTATCAAGGATTCTAAATGCCATAACAGCACCACTTTGGCTATGCTCGATTCGGTTTACAAGATTTCCTATATCGTGAAGATAACCCGCAATTTTAACAAGCTCAACTGTTCTGTCATCATAACCTAAGGTAGATAAAATATATCCTGCCTTTTCAGCGACAGATGTTACGTGAGCAAAACTATGCTCGGTAAAACCAAGCGCTAATAAGGATTCATCTGCGGCTGATATATAATTGCGAATATCTTGGTTTTTCTTTATTTCATTATAAGTCATATAAATTTTCCTTTTTAAAATTTGAATTTATTTGCGAATTTTGGAAAAAGTTCGACAGTTTCGAAATATTTGTCATACAGTTTTGCGAAAAATCCAATAAGCACACTGTTTACAATAGCAATTATTACTGTTCCAAGTTTTATTCCTACAAAACTTTTAAATAAAACAAGCGTAAGAACGAGTGAAAGTGTTAAACAACTAAGGTCGAAAATACGTTTGCATTTAATTTGATTAAGTCCGTATTTTTCTACAATACCTTTTACAAATAAATCGCAAACCTGTGGATAAATGTATGTCTTAAAAAACAACATTACCGTAAACGCCGTAAGAAGTTCGCCTAAAACAAACATAACTATTCGTACCCACAAATCCATACTTCCAGGTGCAGTTACAGCAGGATTTAATATAGGTATAATTTCGCGCCACACATCTAATATGGTGCCATAAATTACACAGGTAATAAAAGATACGAAATAGGTAAGTTTAAATTTTTTCATACAAACACAAAATATTATGAATAATACGCCCTGAATTATGTAATCCCATTGTCCAAAGGTAAATATTGTGAATTTTTGGCTTACAATATATGCGGGTGCTACGATCATAGATACGCCAAAATCCGCCGCTGCCATTATTGCTACGGCTAAAGTGAGCCCTAACTGCGCTATTACGTATATAATTTCACTATAAATTTTAATTTTTTTCAAAATCGCACCCCACAATATACACATTATGCATACTACATATTGTACATATTGTCGCTCGCAATGTCAATAGTTTGTGTTTTTTTGACAAAAACACAATATTTTCTTTTAATTTTGCATTGACAAACTATATATTGTGTATTATAATACAGATACTAACTAACGCTTTTGCATGACTGACGGAATTTTGCGAATTGTCGCAGAGGGAATGTAAAAGATTTTATTGATGAAAACATCAATTAGTGCCGACCGTCTGGGCAAGTCAGTAAAATGTACTGATTTGCTCTTTTTTTGGGCAAACAGCATAATACAGGAGGTATAATATATGGAACACAAAAATTGGTTAGGATTTAAAGAAGGCGTATGGCAGGATGAAATAAACGTACGTGACTTTATTCAAAAAAACTACACAGAGTACAAAGGTGATGAATCTTTCTTAGAAGGTGCTACCGAACGTACAAACAACTTAATGAAAAAGGTACAAGCGCTTTTTGCGCTTGAGCGCCAATTCGGCGGTGTGCTTGACATAGACACAGCAACCGTTTCTTCGCTTACAAGTTTTTCACCAGGATATATTGACAAGGAAAATGAGCTTATTGTTGGTATGCAAACAAACCGCCCATTAAAGAGAGGTGTAAGTCCTTTTGGTGGTATTCGTATGGCACGTCAGGCTTGTGAAGCGTATGGTTACAAACTTTCTGAAACTATCGAGGATGAATTCCGTTTCCGTACCACTCACAACGAGGGCGTATTCCGTGCATACACCGAGGAAATGCGTTTAGCTCGTAAGTGCCATGTTATCACAGGTTTGCCTGATGCTTATGGTCGTGGTCGTATTATTGGTGACTATCGCCGTGTAGCTGTTTATGGTATTGATAGACTTATTGAAGAAAAGAAAAAAGATAAATTAGCGTTGGCTGATAAAGCATTTGACACAAAAACAATTCGTTGTGATGAAGAACTCTTTAAGCAAATTTCTTTCCTTGGAAAACTTAAAGATATGGCGGCTCAACATGGCTTTGATATAAGTGGTCCTGCTGCCAACACACACGAAGCTATTCAGTGGACATACTTTGCATATCTTGGCGCTATTAAAGAACAAAATGGTGCAGCTATGTCGCTTGGTAGAGTTGCAAGTTTCTTTGATATATATATTGAACGTGATATTGCAAACGGTACACTTACCGAACAACAAGCACAGGAATTGTTTGATGATTTTGTTATCAAACTTCGTATTGCGCGTCACTTGCGTACACCTGAATACAACGAACTTTTCGGCGGCGATCCTATGTGGATTACTGAAGCTGTCGGCGGTATGGGCGAAGATGGTAGAACTCTTGTTACAAAGAGTAGCTTCCGTATTCTTAACACACTTTACACTCTTGGTTCATCACCAGAACCAAACTTAACTGTACTTTGGTCAAAGGATTTACCTGATGGATTTAAAAAGTTCTGTGCTAAGGTTTCTAAAGATACTGACTCTATACAATATGAAAGCGATGACTTAATGCGCCCAATTTACGGTGATGACTATGCAATCGCTTGCTGCGTATCAGCAATGAGAATTGGTAAGCAGATGCAGTTCTTCGGCGCACGTTGTAACCTAGCTAAGCTTTTAAACATTGCCCTTAACGGTGGTTATGATGCAATGACCGGTATTCACATTGGTCCTCAGATGGAACCAATCACTAGTGAAAAACTTGATTTTGAAACCGTTATGGAAAGATATGACATATATATCAAGTGGTTGTCACATCTTTACGTAAACACAATGAATATAATCCACTATATGCACGATAAGTATTGCTACGAAAAGGTTCAAATGGCACTTCACGATACAGATGTTGAGCGTTTGATGGCGTTTGGTGTAGCAGGATTTTCAGTTGTTGCTGACTCGCTTAGCGCAATTAAATATGCAACAGTAAAACCGGTTCGTAATGAAGAGGGCTATATCGTTGATTACGAAACCTTGGGCGATTTCCCTAAATTTGGTAATGATGATGACCGCGTTGACCTAATCGCAAAAGATATGGCTCATAAGGTTATTACCGAACTTCGTAAAACAGCAACCTATCGTGATGCTATTCATACATTGTCAGTACTTACAATTACTTCAAACGTTATGTATGGTAAAAACACAGGCGCAACCCCTGATGGTAGAAAATCAGGTGAACCTTTTGCACCAGGTGCTAACCCAATGCACAACCGTGAACAAAACGGCGCGTTGGCTTCACTTAACTCAGTTGCAAAAATTAGCTATGATGATTGCCGTGATGGTATTTCAAATACATTTTCAATTACTCCTGAAGCACTTGGTAAAACAGATGACGAAAGAATTAACAACTTGGTTGCAATTCTTGATGGTTATTTCACAAAGGGTGCACATCATATAAACATAAACGTGCTCAATCGTGAAACACTTATGGATGCTTATGAAAATCCTGAAAAATATCCAAACCTTACAATTCGTGTTTCGGGTTATGCTGTTAACTTTAACAAGCTTTCTCGTGAACAACAACGTGAGGTTATAAGCCGTACATTCCACGAAACAGTATGATAAAAAGCGGCGCAAAGGGTTTTGTTCATTCGATTCAAAGTCTAGGTACTGTTGATGGACCTGGTGTGCGATTTGTGGTGTTTTTGCAAGGATGTAATTTGCAGTGTGGCTGTTGTCATAATCCCGATACGTTAGAAGAGGGCATAGGTACTCAGTACACGGCAGAGCAAATAGTTAAAAAGGCTCAAAATTACAAGGACTATTTTGGTGAAGTTGGGGGTATCACCCTTTCGGGTGGCGAGCCATTGCTTCAAAGTGAGTTTGCATACGAAATATTCAAACTTTGTCATAACGTGGGTATAAACACATGCCTTGATACATCGGGTAGCATTTTAGATACCAATGTAAAAAGACTGCTAACCGTTACTGACCGAGTTTTACTTGATATTAAGTATACAAATGATGCCGATTATATGGAGTATGTTGGTTGTGAAATGCAAAAACCTATCGAGTTTTTGAAATATCTAAACAAGCAAAAAATACCCACCACCTTGCGACAGGTAATAATACCTACAATTAACGATAACGAGGAAAACATACATTTGTTAAAACAAATTGCAAATAGTTATTCCTGTGTTGATAAGGTCGAACTTTTGCCTTTTAGAAAAATTTGCACAACAAAGTATGAGAATATGGGTATGGAGTTCCGTTTTGGGCATTTACCAGAAGCGAACAACGACATTATGACAAAACTTAATAAAATTATAAAAAGCGAGGAATAATCCTCGCTTTTTTTCTAACATAAAAATCGTTTTAAGGCTAAATTGATATTGCAAAAAAGTGCTTTCTAATATATAATCAAAATTAAATAGTATGACGTGCGAAAGGGCGATGTTTATGCAGATAAGAACTCCTGATTATGTATGTCTTTACACTGAAAATGGCAATGATAATTATCAATTTAATGAGTGTATTAAAAACGAAGATGTTGTTGTAAAATTTTCTTTAGAAAAAGATTTGTTACATATTGACCTTACGGCTGATACTACCCCTGTTAAATATGTTACTTTGCGTTGGAATTTTACAACACAAGAAAAAAGATCAGATATAATTAAGGTGTATGGCGATGCGTGGGAACGCGCGTATTGCGACCTAGAATGGCGAAGTATAATTGCCGACCGAATGATGCCTTGGGTTTGCGCTGTATCTAATGGTAGTGACCAAAATCGTGATTTTTCCGGCAGATATACCGAGTGCTTTGGTGTAAAAGCGGCGCCAAACGCTATGTGTATGTGGCAATACGACACTAACGGAGTTACCCTTTGGCTTGACATTCGTTGTGGTGGCCGAGGTGTTATTTTAGACGGTCGTATACTTTCGGTTTGTGATGTTTTGTTTGCTGATTACCGAAATGTATCGGCTTTTGATGCACTAAAAGATTATTACAAACATCTATGCGATGCTCCACTAACTGTTGATCATAAGGTTTACGGCACAAACAATTGGTACTACGCTTATGGTAAAACTTCGCATGATGAAATTTTGCAAGACACACGACTGCTGATGGAGTGTTGTGGCGATTTAGAAAACAAACCTTACATAGTACTTGATGATGGTTGGCAAAAAAATTCTTGTGATGCTCCATGGGATGTTTTGCGCGAGGGCAAGTTTTACGATATGAAATTACTTGCCGGTCAAATGAAAGATTTAGGCGCTAGACCTGGTATTTGGATTAGACCTCTTTCGGATAGAAAATTTGAAGTTACTACACAAGACAGCGAAATGCGCGCTAATTGGGATAATCAATATCTTGATGCATCACACCCTGACACACTTAAATATGTAGAAAACCTTATTACTACAATATGTGATTGGGGTTATACCCTTATAAAGCACGACTTTTCAACCTTTGATATGTTAGGCTTTTGGGGATTTGAACGCCCACGCGAGTTTGTAAAAGATGGTTGGTGTTTTTATAATCGTAACAAAACAACAGCCGAAGTTATACTTGATTTTTACCGTGTTATTTACAATGCCTCAAAGGGTCGTGCAATTATTCTTGGTTGTAATGTAATCGGTCATTTAGCAGCAGGTCTTGTTCATCTTAATCGTACAGGTGATGATACAAGCGGCAAAGAGTGGGAACGTGTTCGAAAGTATGGTGTAAATGCATTAGCATTTAGAATGTTACATCACGAAGCGTTTTTCCTTGCGGATGCTGACTGTGTAGGTATTATGGGTGAAATTGATTGGAATATGAATAGGGAATGGTTGTCCGCTGTTGCTTGTAGCGGAACACCTCTGTTTGTATCCCCAAAACCCGGTGTTATGAACGAGTCAGAGCTTTGCGAGTTAAAAGAGGCTTATCGCATTAATTCGCTTCAAACCGATACTCTTATACCGCTTGATTGGATGGAAAATGCTATACCTGAAAAATGGTTACTTAATGGCAAAGAAAAAACATTTAATTGGTATGAAAAAACACCGAGCAAAATGATTTGATATGAGGAAACAATATGAAAATTATATTTGTTAGACACGGTCACCCCGATTATATAAAAGACTGTCTTACCGAACTTGGTCACCCCCAAGCAGAAGCGGCGGCCGAGCGATTAAAGGATGAAAAAATTGATAAAATGTTTTCCTCCTCTTGCGGTCGAGCTGTACAAACAGCCGAGCATATAGCCGCCAGACATAATCTAGAAGTTACCCAACTTGATTTTATTCGAGAAATCAGATGGGGAGTAAAAGACACCGAGGATTATGTTCATCCGTGGACATTGGCAGAGGAATGGACCCGAAAAGGCAAAGACATCATAAACGCCGATTGGCAAAGTGACCCAGAATACAAAGGCGTCACACTTGCCTCTGACTACAATAAGGTTGCGTGTGAATTCGACAACTGGCTTAAAAATTTTGGTTTCGAGCGCGAGGGGAAATATTACCGAATAACATCCGAAAACAAAGATACAATATTACTCGCAAGTCACGCTGGTGCTTCGACAGCTGCGATATCGCACATTTTTAATATTCCGTTTTTATATGCTTGTTACACTATTGGTTGTGACTATACCGCGATAACCGAAGTGGTTTTTGATGGTAAAGTGGGTGAACTTATAGCGCCTAAATTTACACTTGTAAATGATGCTCGTCACATTAAAGGCATAACAACCCAAAATGTTTTCGGTAGATAGGAGAATAAAAATGTTTAACAAAAATGCAAAATGGATTTGGATAAATCACGAACCAAAACAAAACGAATATGTAGTTTTTGAAGAAAAATTCAATTTTACCGGCAAAAAAGCAACCTTTACAGTTTGTGCTGAAATGGACTATGTTTTGCAAGTGAACGGTAAAGTGGCAAGTTTTGGTCAGTATGCAGGTTATCCGTTTGAAAAATATTATGATGAAATTGATATAACCAAATTTTGTATTGATGGCGAAAACACATTTACTCTTACTGCGAGATACGAGGGTGTTCGTACCCATATTCATATCGTGGATAAAGCAGGTGTTATTTACACACTTGATGTAGATGATACTACCGTTGCATACAGCCACGAGGGTGTTTTTGGTGGTTATGATAACCGATATATCCAAAATACTACAAAATTAGTTTCTAGCCAAATGGGTTTTGTAAGTGACATGCGCTTGGGTAGTTATGTATGTGATATACCTGCTGTCGAGATTGATATGACCTATAACATCAAGTCTCGCCCTGTCAAAAAAACCATCGAATTACCATTTGTTGAAGGCAATCTTATTGACAAGGATAAAAACCTTTATGATTTAGGTCGTGAAACAGCGGGTTATTTGCGAGTTAAATTCAAAGCAGCAAAACCAGGAACAGCAAAAATCGCTTATGGTCAGCATATAACCGATGGCGGTGTGCGTTATTCTATTTGGGATAGAGAATTTGCTTTTAATTTCGAGTTATGCGAGGGCGAACACGAATTTGAGCAGTATTTTATTAGAATGTCAGGTAGATATATCCAAGCATTTTTAGATGATGGTATCGAGGTTGTATCGGTTGGTATAATGCCATATATTTATCCACTTACCGAAACTCCAATAAAGCTTGATAATCCTCTTGATCAAAAAATATATGATGTTTGTGTTCGTACACTCCGACTTTGTATGAATATGCATTATGAAGACACCCCTTGGCGTGAACAAGCGCTTTATGTGCTTGACTCTCGCAATCAAATGCTTTGCGGTTATTATACATTCCGTGAAACCGAATTTGCCAAAGCCAGTCTTGAACTTATAGCGCGTGGCGCTCGTCCTGATGGATTTTTGGAACTTACATATCCTTCGGTTGATGGACCTGCAATTCCGTTTTTCTCGGTTATGTATCCCGTAGAGGTTTATGAATACATTAAGCATACAGGCGATAAAACAATTTTAGAAACCGCAATGCCTACAATGCTTAAAATAATGAAAAACTTTAAAGAAAAGCTAGAAAGCAACAATCTTATTCGCCAATTCAATGCTCCGTATTGGAATTTTTACGAGTGGAGTGATGGAAGCCACGATAGAATTCCTGGTCAAAATGGTTATGAATATAAGGATTGCTTCCACTTGATTCTTAACTGCGCGTTTGTGTATTCGGGCAAAATGTTCTGCGAGATGTGCGATATGGCCGGCATAGAATTCGAATGTGATTTTGATGCTATTAAAAAAGCGATAAACGATGAGTTTTTTGATGAAAACGATGGTAATTTTGTGCTTCGCACCGATGACCGTAGTTTTAAATCACAACTTGGTAATTCGTTTGCTTTGCTTATAGGGCTTGGTGATGAGCGTACAGTAAAAGCAATTAAAGAGGATAAAAACTTAATTGAAACCTCGCTTTCAATGCTTATTTACAAATATGATGCTTTACTTGCGGCGAACCCAGATAATAAAGAGTTTATCCTAAATGAAATCCGTGAACTTTACGGATATATGTTAGACCACGGCGCTACAACATTTTGGGAAACAATGCTTGGTGAAGCCGACTTTGGCGGTGCAGGAAGCCTATGTCACGGCTGGAGCGCATTACCGGTTTATTATTACCATTTATTTAATAACAAAAACTAAAACAACGGGCTGACTCGTTACGAGTCAGCCCGTTGTTTTGTTGGAGGGTAAAAAAGATATTTATATTTATGAGAGGACTCCATTTACATTGCAAGAGAGTGAAGCTTGTGTTTGTTGGTTTCTGGTAGTTATACCCAAAACTTTGTATTTAAAATTTCCTGTTGCATTGGCGGTGTTTCCCGATTTGCTTGTAGTTGATGAATCAAGACTCCAACCACTTGCGAAATCACTTGCACTGCAGCTAACGGCGGTGCAGGTAGCGCTAACACCCTCGTTTACACTAAAGGTTCCTGTCACTTTAAATTTATACAAAACATCACCACTGCTGTTTTTTGCCGTTTTTGTTTTTGAGCCGCTAACGGTTTTGGTTGCGCGGGTTTGATTTTCATTTAAAAATTGAGTTATTGTGGTGGTTATTGAACTGCCATCCTCGAAATATTCGGTTGTTTCACTTATTATTATTTCTTTATCGGTCGTTTCTTTATACTCAATTGCCAAGGTGTTAAAACTAAAAAGTGAAATAAAAATAACGGTTGTTAAAATTATAGATAGTAATTTTTTCATTTTTTGTTTTCCTCATATTCGTATGTGATTGTAGTGTCTTCGTTAGCAACTGTATTTATTTCACTGCTTACAACTATGTATATTGCAAGAGATGCTACTATAATCAAAATTGCAGCAAGTATAGAAATTGCAATCGTTGTGACACGCTTTTTGAATTTATATGATTTTATGTATGCATTATCAATACCCACGGCAAATTCCTTGGCTATATCCTCTGCTGCGCCAAAATGCTGCTCGATTTGGGCAAAGTCAATAATATTATTTTCTTGGATAAAGACTTCCGCCGAAACCTTTAAATCGTCAAGCATTGTACGCATTGCCGAGTTTACGCAGGGCAAATTTTTCTTTATATTTTTAAAATAAGCCTTTAACTGCTTTTTCATTTTATTCGCCCTCCCCGTTTTCACCAAGCACAAGCAAAATACCGTTGTGCATTGAAAAATACTCGCGTTTGATTTCATCAAGATAGTCAATACCCGCCTGCTCTATGTGATAGTACACACGAGTGCGGCGTTTGCCAACCCTTTCACTGCGGTCGCTGATACAACCTTTTTCCATTAAACGATAAAGCACGGGATAAAGCGAACCCTCGGTTACAACGTAAAGTCCGTTTGTTAGTTCCCTTAATTGCTGACAAATTTCATAGCCGTACATATCCTTTTGGCTTAAAAGCGTCAATAATGTTAATTCGATAGTTCCGCGTTTAAGCCCTTCTGAAATACCCGTTGGACTCACCTCTTTGCTTAGTACATATTTATTGTATTAAAAATGTTTTGGAAAGTCAATATTTTGTAACATAAAATATTATTGACAAAGCGTTGCTTATGTGCTATCCTATTAATAGAAAGGTATAAAAGGGAATATTATACCGTAAGAAAGGACGGCGATACCGATGGATAGTTTAAATGAAACAAAAACACATTCATTTAAAGTTAAAGGAGAAAGAAAAAATGAAACGAAAAATCACAGCGGTATTGCTGTGTCTAACGCTGCTGGTTACACTCTCGGTTAATGTATCGGCGGAGGATTTAAATATTGCAACCGATTTAAATTCACAAATTACTGATAGTGAAATTGAAATAGAACCCATTGTTCAGGATAACTCGATTTCAACCATGGCGGCAACATCGGGGATAAAAAGTGGCGCAGTTTACCGTATTAAAAATGTTGGTAGCGGTAAGTATATGAATGTTCATTATGGCACTGATGCAAACGGAGCAAATATATACCAGTGGACCGCCGATGGTAGTATCGAACAAAAATTTAGAGTGGTATATTTTGCCGATAGTGATTCTTATATGATTTATGCTATGTGTAGCTCTGATGGTAGCAATCGTGTTGTTGATGTAACGCGAGGTAGCGCTCCGCTTACTCATGGCCAAAATATAAAATTATATAATCCAACTGATCCTACCTCTCAGCAATTTAATATTGTATTAATAGGTCAAGGACAGTACAGAATTTCTATGAAAGCAAATCCAAATCTATATTTGGCGGCGTACGGTAATTCTAACGGTAGTGCTGGTGGAACAAGCGCCACCTCGGCGGGCAATATATATTTATCTAATTATGTTGGTGAATTGTATCAGCATTGGGGTTTTGAGTTGGTAGAAAACCCACCTGATCCGATAGGTCATTTTGAGTTGGTTAATTCTTCAAAAATATCAGGATGGGCTTATCAAACGGGACAGCCTGATACACCGATTGATGTTCATGTTTATATAAAAAATAATTCAACAGGTTCGCAAACGGCGTTTCCATTAACGGCAAATCAGTATCGTGCGGATTTATATGCAGCAGGATATGGAAATGGAAAACATGCATTTAGTTATGATATGAATTGGTGCAGTTATCCATCGGGAACATATACTGTAAGTGTGTATGGTATACATGCTTATGGTGGTACTAATCCGCATCTTGGTAATTCACCAAAAACATTTACTGTGCGAAAGGCTGGTGGAGCACTTGACAGCCTTAGTAGTACAGGCGTTAGCGGTTGGGCTTGGAAACCCGATGCTGTAAACAGTTCAATACAAGTTCACCTGTATGTTAGAACATTAGATGGCGAAACGGTTTTAGCAAAGCCTACAATAGCAAATATTTACCGCCCAGATGTAGCTGCGGCAGGCTATGGTACGGGATATTACGGATATTCAATACCTATTGACTGGTCAACATTGCCCAAAGAAGAACTGAGGGTCACTCTTTATGCAGTAGATGGTTCAAATGAAAACCCCGCATTTTATGATGGATATTATAACAACGCACCACCACATGGTAGTATAACATTATATGGAATAAAATTTGAGGGTGAGCAATCGAGAAGTGTGTATTATACTGATGCTGTTAGAACAGCAATTTCTAATATAGGTGTAACGGCTACTAATGGTATTTTTACAGGAGTAACAGCATCAACAGCGCTTAATAGAATGAAAAACTCAATGATTTGGGTTATCCATACACATGGTGCAAAAGATTATCTTACTTTAAACCATTCTACTGAAGGAATATCGTATTTAGAATATAATCAAATAGCAGCCTTGTCGGATGGTGCGCTTAGTGGTGAACGTTGTGTGATTTATGGAAGTTGTAGTGCAGGTGAAGGTGGAGAAGGTGCGGAAAATATGGTTAATATTACCCACCAAAAAGGTGCTATGACTGTAATAGGATGGACGACAGAAGTAAGTACTAGTCAAGTAGATACTTGGTTGGAGCAATTTTTAGTGAGCTGTGGTGAAGGCAAAACAATTGCGCAAGCAAAAAACGATGCGATTGCGGCTGTTTTTGTAGATCATAATGGAGATTATGGTGGGTTGGAGGACGGACATACGTACATCAAAGGGAGTTTGACCCAAAAATTAGTATCATAGGTATGTGATTTTATAGTGAAAGGAGTGCCACTATGAAAAAATTTTTAATTTATTTTTTAATTATAAGCGTATTGGTTTTGTGCGCTTGTAGAACTAAGCAATATAATTGTTCTGAAATACAACAGAAATCAAAAACATCAATAATTGAAACGGATAGTGAGAATAAAAATACAAAGGAAATAGACGATGTTAATGCTGATTTACAAAACAAAAAAGAAGTAATCAATGTAGATGCCCAAACTACAAAAATGTATTTTAGAAATTCTAATGTTGATGATATTTCTCAAACAACAAAAGAGCATATCGTTGATAAGAACTCGCAATTCAGTAAATATAAAAAAGACAATATAAAAAGCAAGTCTATTAGTTTTTTGGGGACTGAATATATTGATATTCCGTATTATGAAAGCAAGATAAATCAGTATACGGGAGAGAATAATGACGTTTTTAAGAACGAACAAGCAGAAATCGCTATTAGCCAAGATGGAACAATTAAAAACTTTATAAATCTTGAAGGAATACAAGTTTTTTCTGGTGCAAATAAAAACGAGGAGGAAAATGCAAGAAAATATCTTGATTTGTTACATCCTGATTTTAAATATGATATAGTCAAAAAATATGAACCTATTTCTGGTATAGTGGACTATCAGTTTTTGAAGACTTTCAATGGAATACCTACGACTGATGGTATTTCGATTTGGTTGAACTCAAAAGGCGAACTTTGTGCTTATGCTGTTTTTGATGTTGGTAAATACGACCATATTGAAATTAATGATTTTAATATAGATGATTTTTTGCGTAGAATAAATGAATACTTAGAAGAGGCATACAAAGGTGTGTTAATCAATTATACGATTGGTGAAAGAGGGGCAAGATACGATATATTTGAAGGGAATAAGTTGGAATTGTCTTTTCCTATTGTAATTAAAACAAAGTCATTGGATGGTAGGGAAATCCTCGTAACAGAAGAAGTCGTTTTTGAATTGAATTAATATGTGAAAAAATAGAACGATAGCATGTTAACAGAAGTCAGGTTTCGCTTCTCTGCTTTAACAATTAATAAAAATAAAAAAGGTAGATGGGAATTACCTATCTACCTTTTTTATTCTTTTAATATACAAAATTGTAGCCCAAATTAAAACCGCTATGCAATAAAGTGGAAAAAGAATATTACCTGTTTTGGTATAAAGCGTTTGTTCATCGCTAAAATATACCGTGTCGGTTATTACGCCTTGAACATCAGGTTCGAGCAATTTTATCACCCTGCCTCGATTATCGATTACCGCCGATACACCAGAATTTGCGCTGCGCACAAGGTATCTTCCGTTTTCAACACTTCGGAAAACTCCGTGTGCGAGGTGTTGGTACATAGCGGGGGAGTCCTTTAACCAAGAATCGTTTGTAATCTCGATTAAAACCTCGGCGCCATCAAGTGTGCTTTGTCTAGTAAGGGCAGGATAAATGCTTTCAAAACAAATAATATTACCAAGCTTTCCACCCTCGATTTCCATAATTTCAGTGCTGTCACCCGATACATAGTCATCCTCAATAATATTAAGTTTAGTTAAATACGGAAACAGCTTTGATAATGCTTTTTGGTATGGCATATATTCACCAAAAGGAACTAACTGGCGTTTGGCATAATTTGCGACAACACCATCCTTGTCAATCAAAGTGGCATTATTGGTGTGGTCACCATCATTTTTAAGCAGAACGCCGGCAAGTATTGGTGAGTTAAGTTCTTTTGATAAATTTTTGTATTGTTTAAGTGATTTTTCTGATTTATAAACTTTGGGCACGGCGCTTTCCGGCCACAAGATTAAATCGACATCATCGGTTATATTTTCTTTGGTAAGGT
Organism: Acutalibacteraceae bacterium; assembly: GCA_045646305.1. Classification (GTDB taxonomy): domain Bacteria; phylum Bacillota; class Clostridia; order Oscillospirales; family Acutalibacteraceae; genus UBA737. Next base: position 35,343 of record JAZRKK010000065.1, on the reverse strand, counting down.
CGGAATAAATGTCATAGCAAATCTCATCACCCTCACTTGACCATTTATCACTTTGTTCAACACTGCCTTGAACTGTCATAATGGTAAGGGGTTGTTTGTTGTTAGTGATATTAATTCTTACCAAACCGAACCCAAGATTTCCGGAGAATATAATCAACGCTGATACGAGCGATAGTATTCGTTTTTTGTTGCGCGATATTATAGCGAGTGTAATAAGCCCATTTACCAAAAGTATTAGCATATCAACCCCATCAATGCCAAAAAGCGAGGCGCCTTGTATAAGCGCGGTAGCTTTATATTGGCCGAGCGAAATTCTTGCCCAAGGAAAAGAAAGTTCGCTAATGTAGGGGATTTTTTGTGCAAGGATAATACACAAAATACCTAATGCGGTAAGCAATGGTTTGTAATTTAAATTTTTGAAACTTAATTCACAAACAACGAAAGGTAAACACCACAGCGCACCGTGTGCAGCACTGATGCCAATCCATGCGAGCAATACAACCGCAACTGATGATCCGCTAGTAAGATTTACAAAGTCAAGTGGATAAAACCACAAAAACCAATAATAAATACATAAATGGTATATTAGTCCGAATAAAAATCCTCGTCCAAATGCAAGGTGCAACTTGTCACCACTGTGTTTTAATAGCACATAAAAAAGTGGCACGAACGAAACCCAAGAAACAAAAAATAAATTTTCAAAAGTAAGCGGTAATGCTGATAAGACTGCGCTGATTACAATTAAAATCCATGGTTTTGTAAGTTTGTTTTTAAGTTCCATTTTTACCGCCTCCTTTTTTGATTTTTATTATTTTAGCATATAAATTTATTTTTTTCCATACAAACATTTAAGATTTTAATTCCAGCTGTGTTTTAATTGACTTTTAAAAATTTATGTATTATATTTAATTTAAGTTGTCTTAGGAGGTATTTTTATGAAAATATATGGAAATTTAACAGCAAATTTTCCAAGAAATGATACCGATAAATTTTTTGATATAAACCGTGAAGCGCACTTTGAAGGTTGGCTCCACAGAAGCATTAATCTTATTACCGATATGCAGCTTCGTGATGCAAAAATGTGGAAACTTTTTGTGGAACAATTCCGATGCTCGCCTGATGATCACGATGCCGGCTGGCGTGGTGAGTTTTGGGGCAAAATGATGCGAGGTGCATGTTTTGTTTACTCATATTCAAAAGATAAAGAACTTTTTGATATTTTAAAAAATACTGTTAATGACTTGGTTGAAAGTCAGGATGAGCTTGGCAGAATAAGCACATACAGCGTAGAAAAAGAGTACGATGGGTGGGACTTATGGAGCCGTAAATATGTGCTTTTAGGTATGGAATATTTCGTAGAAATATGTGATGACCAAAAGTTTAACCAAAAGGTAATTGAATGTATGAAAAAACAAGTAGATTATCTTACAAAGCGCATTGGTTGGCAAAGCGAGGGCAAATTGCTTATAACTCGCCTTACTCGTCATTGGCGCGGACTTAATTCATCATCTATTCTTGAGCCAATTGTGCGTCTTTATTCACTTACTGGAGAGAAAAAATATTTAGACTTTGCTGAATATATTGTTGCTTGTGGTGGTATGGATGTAGAAAATGTTTTTGAACTTGCATACCGTGATGAGTTGCATCCATATCAGTACCCTGTAACCAAGGCTTACGAAATGACATCTTGTTTTGTAGGTCTGCTTGAATATTACCGAATTACTAAAAACGAAAAACATCTTAAAGCGATAATAAATTTTGCTAATCGTGTTTTAGAGGATGACTTTACTGTTATTGGTTCGGCTGGTTGTACGCACGAGTTGTTTGACCATTCTACTGTTCGCCAGGCAAATCCCGATCGTGGTGATCCTCGTGCACAGGAAACATGCGTAACCGTAACTTTAATGCAATTTTTCTATCAGCTTAATTTGATAACAGGTGATCCAAAGTATATGGATGCTTTTGAGCGTTCGCTTTATAATGGTTATTTAGGTGCTGTAAACACCGATAACGCTATCGATACTACCGCAGCAAAATTATATCCCGAACTTACAATGGTACCAATGCCTTTTGATAGTTATAGTCCTCTTACCCCGGGAATTCGCGGTAACGGAACAGGTGGACTTAAACCATTCAGCGACGGTAGATACTACGGTTGTTGTATTTGTATTGGTTCGGCTGGTATAGGCGTTGCGATGAAATCGGCTGTATTTACAAGTGAATCCGGCGTGGTTGTAAACCTTTATGAAAAAGGCGAGGTTAATCAACCACTTGCAAACGGCGAAAAGGTAAAACTTTTGTTTGATACAAAATACCCTGTTGAAAATAGCGTAAAAATCACAATCGATACCGATTGCGATGATGAGTTTGAGCTTCTTTTGCGAAATCCTGAGTGGAGCGAAAACACAATTTGCTACGTAAACGGAAAACAAATTAGCGTTACTAAAGGTTATATTTCTATATATCGCAAATGGGCAAAGGGCGATGTGGTTGAAATTGAGTTTGATATGAGAGCAAAGGCTATTTTGCCGATTGCTTACGGTAGTCAAATTTTAATGAACAAAGTTATTTGGGGCGCTAACTGTATGTGCCCGACCTTTGACCGAGAACATCCATCTACTAGAAATCATATCGCTATTCAGTATGGTCCACTAATGCTTGCTGGTGAAAATCGTTTGGGTTATAGTGTGGATGATGCTGTTAGTGTAAAGGTAAACGAAGATGGATATGTCGATATAGTAATACCAAACGAAAAAACAGCGCCTTATGCTTGTGAGATAGAAGCAAAAATTCCAACTACCGAAGGTGGCTATTTTACAGTTACCGACTACGCTTCAGCTGGTAAACTTTGGACCGAAGAAAGCAAAATGGCTGTTTGGTTTAATACAAAATAGAGGTTTTAATTATGGAAGTAAGATGGGAATATTTAACACCCCCTGATTTTAAAGAATTATCTAAAAAAGAGCAACTTTGTATATTGCCGATAGGTTGTCTCGAACGACACGGCGACCATTTGCCGTTTGGTACGGACGGTCTTGTGTGTCACGATATATGTGTACGCGCAGCGCAAAAAGAAAATTGTGTTGTATTTCCTACCTATTGGTTTGGTCAAGTTCATGAAGCGGCGTGTTTTACAGGCGCTATAAACTTTAAAACAGATTTACTTTGCCAAATGCTAGAGCAATTGCTTGACCAGATTGCATCCAATGGTTTTAAAAAGATTCTTATTGTCAGTGGTCACGGGGGCAACACTAACTTTTTGCAATATTTTGCAATGTCGCAACTTGACCGCGAGGTAGATTATACCTTGTATAGTTGTTTTGCTTATGGTGATGGTCGTTTTGCAAATTTGGATATTTGGGATACTGAGCGCGGCGGACATGCTGATGAGCGTGAAACAAGTTTGGTTATGGCAACAGCGCCTGGCAGTGTAAAATTAGAATATCAGAAAGTGCCTGAAAGAATAAAGCCCAAGCACGAAATCGCCAATTTGGGTAGTCGCGTTTACACAGGACTTTGGTGGTATGATAAATGGCCACAAAATGTAACGGGAGAACCAAGCGCCGCAACGAAGGAAAAAGGTGAAATCGCTATTGCCGCAGCAGTACAAGACCTTGCCGAAATAATCGCAAATGTAAAGAATGATACGGTTGTTCCAAGACTTCAGCAAGAGTTTTACAGCAAGATTAAAGAAAAGGTAAAATAAAATGATATATACTTTAACCTTTAATCCGGCGGTAGATTATTATATCGCACTTGATGATTTAAAGCTGGGTCAAGTAAATCGAACTAAAACCGAACAAATTCGTTTTGGTGGCAAGGGAATAAATGTTTCCATCGTTTTAAAAGAGTTTGGGGTAAATTCGGTATGCTTGGGTTTTGTTGGTGGGTTTATCGGCACAGCAATTGAGAATCATTTGAAACAAAATGGCATAGAGTGCGATTTTGTAAATGTGTCAGGTAACACACGAATAAACGTAAAACTAAATGATACGGATATAAATGCCACAGGACCGGATATATCTTTTGGTGAACTTGAAGAACTTTATTTAAAGTTTGATAAACTTCAAAAAGGAGATTTTTTGGTAATTTCGGGCAGTGTGCCAAAGTCTTTACCGCAGGATGTATACCAAAACATACTTGAAAATCTAAAAACAAAAGATATAAATTTTGTGGTAGATGCTGAAAAAGATTTGTTGTTTGATACACTAAAATATAAACCTTTTTTAATAAAACCTAACCATCATGAACTAGGCGAGATTTTTAATATCGAAATCACTGATTTTGATACGGCATTAAATTATGCTCAAAAATTACAAGGACTAGGTGCTAAGAATGTAATGGTAACTTTGTCTGACAAAGGCGCAGTATTAATTGATGAAGATGGCAAGTCCTATGTCCAAAAAGCACCAAAAGGCGATGTTATTAGCGCGGTTGGCTCGGGCGATAGTGCGATAGCTGCATTTTTGGCTGAGTATCTTAATGGTAGCGATTATAAAAACTGTTTAAAAACGGCAGTTACAGCAGGTAGCGCAACGGCGTTTAGTGATGGTCTTGTGACAAAAGAAAAATTAGAGCAATTAAAAAAGAGTGAGGAATAAAACCTCACTCTTTTTTTAGTTGTTTTGTAAGTTTTTATAAAAAGCAACAGCCAGTTCATCACAACGTTCGTTTTCAGGATGACCTGCATGGCCTTTCACCCAATTTATTGTTACATTGTGAATTTTGAGAAGCTCTAAAAGTCTTTCCCACAAATCAGGGTTAAGAGCCGGCTTTTTATCGGCCTTGCGCCAACCGTTTTGTTGCCAAGACTCAGCCCATCCTTTGCCTACACCATCGGAAACATACTTAGAATCGGTGGTAAGTGTTACCTTACAAGGCTCTTTTAGTTGTTCAAGCGCTTTTATTACAGCGGTAAGTTCCATGCGGTTGTTTGTTGTGTCTTTTTCTCCGCCTGAAAGTTCTTTTTCATGCCCATTGTATCGAAGCACAGCACCCCATCCGCCTGGGCCTGGATTGCCAGAACAAGCGCCATCGGTAAAAATTTCAACAATTTTTTGCATAACACACCTTAATACTTTCTAAAACTACCTACCACTTTACCAAGCACCATAGGTTTTTGAGGATAAATGGGCGAAAAATCAGGGTTTTCCGGCATAAATATTACTTGGTTACCCTTAATAAGCAAACGCTTTACAGTTGCTTCATCGCCGTCCATACCGATTATGATATCACCACTGCGACAAGGCGCATTTTTGTCAGCGATTACAATATCATCAGGCAATATGCCAGCATCTCGCATACTGTATCCTACAACCTTAAGCGCAAAAAGGCCTTCGGCATCTTTGGTTGGGTAGGGAATGTAGTCTTCGATTTGTTCAACCGCTAAAATAGGTTGACCGGCAGTAACGCGACCAACAAGCGGTACCATTGATGCCTCAAAATCGTTTTCAAGTCTTATAGCTCGAGAATATTTTGCATCTCGCAAAATATAACCCTGTTCCTCCAATGCGCCAAGTATAGCGTGTACTGTGGAAGTGGATTTAATACCGGTAGCGTTACAAATTTCACGTACGGTAGGGGGGATTCCGTTTTGCATCTTTTTAACAAGAAAATTATAAACAGCCTCTTGCTTTGGGGTAAGCGGAGCCTTATCCATAAAAACACCTCGCCGAACATTTATTCGTTTTTATTATAGCATAGGCTTTACTTTCTTTCAAGAGTTACTTTTTGTTTTGTTAAATAATTCTTTTATTCCAAGAAAAATAAGAAAACCACCAAACAATTTTGCTGTGAAATTACCACCAATCAAATCCGTTAATAAAAAACCACCAATAGCGCCCAAAATCCCACCTATTGCAAGTGGTATAGTAACACTCCATTTAATTTGTTTTTTAAAAATATAAATAACAATCGCAACTGTTGCGATGGGTATAAAAAATAATAAATTTACACCTTGAGCTTGTAGCTGTTCTGCGTTTTTAAAAACTGTAAGATAAATAATCAGTACTGCACCGCCGCCCATACCCATACCGCCAATTATTCCGGAAAAAAGCCCTGCTAAAAGGGCGCCAATATTCACTTGGTCAGCAGGCGAATGCCTGCGTAAATCATAAAAATACTAAATATTTTTTGTAAAAATTTATTTGAAAATTTTTCAAGAGCAAATGTTGCGATAACCGATCCTAAAATCCCTGTGGGTATAAAGTAAAAACTGTCGGTAATCTTGACATTTCCTTTTAAAAGATATAGTATCGCGCTGATAATGGTTATTGGCAATATAACCGCTATCGCATTTGATTGCGCAGCCTTTTGGTCAAGTCCGTTTCGCTTTAACAACGGAACTGCTATCATACCGCCGCCTGCGCCGAAAGTACCATTTACTACACCAACTGCTATTCCCATAAACACAGGTTTTAAAAATTTCCTTATTTTCATATAATCACCAAAAATATTTTTACCTAATATACATAAAAAATGCTATTGTAATATATAAAATAAAATGATATAATAATTATGTATGTAAAAATGAGGTGGTTTTTTGTTTACTGAAATTAAGGGACTTAAAACTGAATATGAAATTTTTGGGTCAGGTGATATTCCTGTTTTGTTGCTTCACGGATGGGGCGCATCATTTGATACCTACCGAGGAATAGCTGCTGCGCTTTCGGACAGATGCAAACTTTATGCAGTTAATTTTCCAGGTTGCGGAAACAGCGAAACAATGAGCGAACCTTGGGACGTGGATGATTATTGTGATTTTGTTTTAAGCTTTTTAGCAGTTATGAATTTAGAAAACCCTATTATGATAGGCCATTCGCATGGCGGTAGGGTAACAATGAAACTTGTAGCTGATGGAAAGGTTAATCCACCTAAGATTGTTTTGCTTGATGCTGCTGGGTTAATACCTAAAAAGAGTTTTAAACAAAAAATGCGTGTTCGCAATTTTAAAATTATTAAAAAAGTTTTAACATTGCCGGTGCTTAAAAATCATACTGAAAATTTGCTTCAAAAAGCACGTGCACATTACGGCTCGGCAGATTATAATGCAGCGCCTGAAGTGCTACGTAAAACATTGGTAAAACTTGTAAACACGGATATTCGTGATATATTGCCTAACATAAAATGTCCAACACTTCTTATTTGGGGTGAAAATGACACCGCAACTCCTTTAGAGGATGCTAAAACAATTGAAAGCCTTATATCAGATTCCGGACTTTGTGTTATAAAGGGAACAGGGCATTTTTCGTTTTGCGAAAAGCCTTATGAGGCTCATGCAATTTTAAGAAGTTTTATAAAATAAAAACGAGGTAAACTTATGGTATATATTCCTTTTGTATCATTATTATTGTTAACGGTTGGCGCAGTATTTTCTCTTTATCGTCAAATTCAAATGTTACAGCAAAATTCATACTTCCTATCAAGATATTTTAAATGGGTAAGCGGCTCTTATACGCTGGAACTTGCTGTAAGCGCAATACTTTATTGTGCACTTACAACATTTATTTTGAAAAACAGAGTATGGTTGTGCTTAATACTTGCAATAGTGTTGTTGGTAGTAAGAATTCTTTCGAATATCAAAACACATAAAAAATCAATTAAAAAACTCGTTTTTACCGATAGAGTAAAAAGATTGTATATTACAGCTATTGTAATTTTAGGAGTAGTGCTTTTTGGTAGTATATACTCTTATTACACTGTTTTCGGAAACATGGCTCGTATACTTTGTGTTGCGTTGTCAGTTGTAACTCCAGTTTTGACAACGATAATTTGGCTTGTAACATATCCAATCGAAAAGGCAGTTGGTGCTTGGTATATAAATGATGCAAAGCGTATTTTAAAATCACATAAAAATTTGACTGTTATAGGAATTACTGGTAGTTATGGCAAAACAACAACCAAGTTTATCCTAAATCGAATTTTAAGCGAAAAATACAATACCGTTTGCACTCCACAAAGTTTTAACACTCCTATGGGAGTTGTGCGTACTGTTCGCGGCCATATAAAACCACAAACACAAATGTTTGTTTGTGAGATGGGTGCTAAAAATGTTGGTGACATAAAAGAAATTTGCGACATAGCGCATCCTGATTACGGCATTATTACCTCAGTTGGTGAGCAACATCTTGAAACCTTTAAATCAGTTAACAACGTTTTTAGGACAAAGTTTGAACTAGCTAGTGCTGTTAGAAAAAAAGGTGGTATAACACTTGCTAACCTTGATAGTGTTGGAATCAAGGAAAGAAGTGATAGCCGTAGTGATGTTGTGTATTTTGGCGAAGGTACAAAATACCAGGCTAAAAATATAGTTTGTGGTGAAGATGGAACAACATTTGATTTATGGTTAGATGGAACTGTATTTACCGTTAGCACTCGCCTTTTAGGTGTTCATTCGGTAAGTGATATTTTAGCTGCTGCTGCAATGGCACACATTTTAGGCGTAAATGAAAATGATATAAAGTTTGCGATTGGTTCATTAAAACCAACAGAGCATCGACTTGAACTTAAAAATTTTACAAACGGTTCATTGCTTATAGATGATGCTTATAATTCAAATCCAGAGGGTTGCCTTGAGGCGGTAAGAGTACTGGGTTCTTTTGAAGGAAAACGCAAGATAATAGTAACTCCCGGACTAATTGAATTGGGTTCTCGCGAATATGATTGTAATTATGCGTTAGGGCTTGAGGCATCAAAATATTGTGATGTAATAATTCTTGTAGGAAAAGAACGTTCAAAACCAATGATGGATGCTATAAACACTACGGATTTCGACCAAAATAACGTATATGTTGTTTCAAGTTTTAAAGAAGCGACAGAAATTTATACACCTATGCTTGATTATAACAGTGTTGTTCTTTGGGAAAATGATTTGCCCGACAACTATCTTAAATGATTAGAGGTTTTTATTATGAAAACAAATATTGCAGTATTTTTCGGTTGCCGTACTGTTGAGCACGAGGTATCTATTATCTCAGCGGTTCAAGCAATGCGCTCTATAAATCGTGAAAAGTATGACATAACCCCTGTTTATGTTTCAAAAGATGGTTCAATGTATACAGGTGATATTCTTTTTGAAATTGAAAACTATCGCGATTTGCCAGAACTTTTCAAAACCGCTAAAAGAGTAACCTTTATAAAAGAAAAAGATAGAGTTTTAATGCACTTTCTTGATCAGAAAAAATTCAAAAAAATTCCAGATGTAGCTGTTGATTTAGCGTTTCCAATTGTTCACGGCACTAATTGCGAAGATGGAACAATGGCAGGATATTTTGAGTTTTTAGGTTTGCCATATATAAGCTGTGATATTATTTCAGCAGCTGTCGGTATGGATAAGGCAGTTTTTAAAGATGTTTTAAAGTCAGCTGGACTCCCTGTTCTTGACTGTATAAAATTCCGCGCAAGAGAATATACGTTGGATAAAGAGAGTATTGTAAGTAAAATCAATGCTCAAATAGGTTTTCCACTTATAGTAAAGCCTGTGAATTTAGGTTCTAGCGTTGGTATTACAAAGGTTAATTCTCTAGATGAACTTGATGAAGCAATTCGCCTTGGCATTAGTTTTTCTGATGTTATCCTTGTAGAAAAAGCAATTTGCAATCTTCGTGAGATTAACTGTTCGGTGCTTGGTGATAGTGATGAATGTGAAGCATCAGTTTGCGAAGAGCCATTTATGAATGATGAGATTCTTTCTTATGAAGATAAATATCTAGGTGGCGGTAAAAATGGTGGAGCTTCAAAAGGCATGGCTTCGCTTGGAAGAAAAATCCCTGCCGATATCGATGAGGCTAAGGCAACAGAAATTAGAGAACTTTCTTGCAAAATATTTAAAGCTATAGGCGCTTCTGGTGTAGTTCGTATAGACTTTTTGTTAGATACTGATACAAACAAAGTTTACGCTAACGAAATTAACACAATACCGGGCTCTCTTGCATTCTACTTATGGGAAGCAACAGGATTAAAATATACCGATATGCTTGATCGTTTGGTCGAGATTGCATTCCGTAGACAACGAAATCGTGACAATCTAACCTTTACAATTGATACAAACATTTTATCAGGCGTATCTTTTGGTTCAAAAGGAAGTAAAGGAGCAAAGCTTTAATGACAGCGTTGCTTATAAAACTTTTTGTAAAAGATTATAAAGACACAAAATCGCTTGAAGCGCGTAATAGATATGGTAATTTAGGTAGTGTGGTTGGGATTTGTGTTAATGTACTACTAAGTGCGCTAAAAATATTTATTGGTCTTTTAGGTGGAGTGTTGTCTGTAACTGCGGACGGTTTAAACAATCTAGCTGATGCTGGTTCATCGGTTGTAACGCTAATAGGTTTTAAACTTGCGGGTAAACCAGCCGATCGTGACCATCCATTTGGACATGGTAGAATGGAATATATTTCGGCATTTGTAGTATCGTTTTTGATATTGCTTGTAGGATTTGAATTGTTAAAAGATTCAGCAATCGCTTTGCGTGATGGCGTTGATTCTCCTGAGTTTTCTACACTTTCGATTATGGCGCTTATAGCATCGATAATTACGAAATGTTGGCTTTATTTCTTTAATAAAAAAATCGGAAAAACAATAGAATCGACAGCCCTTGTAGCGACAGCTAAAGACAGTCTAAACGATTGCATAGCAACAGGCGCTATTTTGGCAGCTGCAATAATCACAAAATTTGCGAATTTGCCATTTAATCTTGATGCCGTTATGGCTATTGGTGTGGCATTGTTTATACTTTGGTCTGGATTTAGTTCAGCTCGTGATACGCTCGATGAAATATTAGGTGGTCCACCCGAACAGGAACTTATAAAAGACATAAGTGATATAATTTTAAGCTTTGATGAGTTTTATGGTATACACGATTTGATAGTGCATAACTACGGACCGGGTCGCCAATTTGCATCGGTACACGTTGAGGTTCCACACGATGCTAATATAGTTGCTTGTCACGAAAAAATCGACCTTTGTGAAAAGTTGGTTATTGAAAAATTAGCGGTCAATTTAGTTATACATATGGATCCAATTGACACAAATAATGAATCAATCGCAAAAGCTCGTGAAACAATGGTGGATGTTATTAAAGAAATCAATGAAAAATTGACTCTTCATGATTTTCGTATGACACCGGCATCTGATACACGAACAAACTTAATTTTTGATGTTGTTATTCCATCTGATGTAAAAATTGGTGAAAAAGAACTTAATGATATAATTTGCCAAAAAGCACGCGAAAGAGATAAAACCTACGTTTGCGTAATAACATTTGATCGTGATTTTACCGGTCAATAAATTGTAAAGGAATGTAATTATGAATTTTACACCTGTTGATAACACAGGCCGTGTAGACGGCTTTTGCCTTGTAAAAAGTGTTGAAATAAAAACATCAACAAAAGGCGACACCTATCTTGATTTTACCTTGGGCGACAGCACAGGCGAAATCAATGGAAAACTTTGGCGATATACAGCCGCAGAACATGGTGAATATAAGGCAAACGATCTTGTAAAAATTCGCGGAACTATCTCGCAATACAATGGCGCGGATCAGTTAAGAATTGAAAGAATTCGACCTGCGATAGATTCGGATAATGTTCATATTGAAGATTTTGTTCGTACATCTGGTTATAGTTCTGAACAAATGTATGATGAACTTATGAATATAGCATCATCATTTACAGATACTAATTTAAAGACCATTGTTACAACAATGCTTTCTGATAATCGTGAAAATTTACTTTTTTGGCCGGCTGCATTTAAACTTCATCACGCGCTTCGCGGTGGACTTTTGATGCATACATTATCAATCGTTCGTTTGTGCGAAGGTGTGTGTGCGGTTTATCCATTTATTGACCGTGAACTCTTACTTGCTGGTGCGATACTTCACGATATATCAAAAATAGATGAATTTGATGTAAACGATGCAGGTGTTGCAGATGGTTATACAATTGAAGGTAATTTGCTAGGTCATATTGCTATGGGCGCGACCAAGATCGACAAATACGCCGAGCGTCTCGGTATTGATCGCAGAGTATCAGTGCTTCTTCAACACATGATACTATCTCACCATGGCGAACCTGAATTTGGCGCAGCAGTAAGACCAATGTTTATAGAGGCCGAGGTTCTTTCAGAACTTGACCTTATGGATGCAAGAATTTTTGAAATGCGCGAGGCAGTTGCATCTGCTCAGCCTAATGATTTTTCAGGCAGAGTTTGGGCGCTTGACAATCGCAAATTATTTAATCACACAAGAACCAATTTGGATGAAAACCCAAAATTGTTTTAAGTTTAAATATTGAAAGGAAGTAAATAAAATGAAAATTACAAAAGATATGATCGTAGGCGATGTTTTGGATATAGATACAGGCGCTGCAAAATACTTTTTTGAAATTGGTATGCATTGCCTTGGCTGTCCAGCTTCACGCGGCGAGTCAATAGAACAGGCTTGTGCAGTTCACGGCGCAAATGCAGATGAACTTGTAGAAAAACTTAATGCATATTTTCAAGATAAGTAATGCTAGAATTAAGTAAAAGACTATCGCTTATTGCGGAATTTGTAAATGAGGGCAGTAGCGTTTGCGATGTGGGTACAGACCACGGCTATCTGCCCGCATTTTTATATAGTTCAAAAAAGTGTAAAAATGTTATGGCAACCGACATAAATGAAAAGCCATTACAGTCCGCTAAAACAAATTTACAAGCGCTAGGCATTAAAGATGTAAAACTTATACTGTGTGATGGACTAGCATCTGTTACGCGTGATGATGCCGATACGGTGATAATTGCTGGTATGGGTGGCGAAGTTATAAGTGGTATAATCGATCGTGCAAAATTTTTATGTGATAGCACGGTAAGTCTTATATTACAACCTACTACGGCTGCCAAAGAGCTTCGATTGTTTTTGTCGCAAAAAGGTTTTGCGATAGAAAAAGAAATGGCATTAAGCGAAAATGGAAAAATCTATTCAATAATGTGTGTGCGTTATTCTGGAACCGCATATGATATTACGGCTACTCAATCGGTAATTGGTATATTAAATCCCGATTGTGATGACTCTATAAAGTACATAGAAAAGCAATATCGCATAGCACAAAAATGCGCAAATGATTTATCGAAAGTAACTCATAAACAAGAAGAGTATAAATATTACCTTGCTTTAAGTGAGGATTTAAAAAATATTTTAGGAGGATAAAATGGCTTTTGATGGCGGATTTTTACACACCGTGACAAATGAATTGCGATCAGCAATTGACTCTCACGTAGATAAAATCTATCAGCCAACACGTGATGTGCTGGTGCTAACACTGCGTAAAAAAGGTTTTGTAAAACGCCTTGTTTTAAGCGCGGCGTCTGGTACTGCGCGTGTACATTTTACCGAACAAAAATATGAAAACCCCGACACTCCACCAATGTTTTGTATGCTTGCTCGAAAGATTTTTTCTTCGGCAAGGCTTGTTGATGTTTCGCAAAAGGGCCTTGAGCGTGTAATAGAATTTACCTTTGATGCCACCAACGAGATGGGGGATAGAGTAAGACCTAAAATAATTTGCGAACTAATTGGTAACAGTAGCAACATCATTCTTGTTGGAGATGATGGAAAGATTTATGATGCTGTTCATCGCAGCGATATAGAAAAAAGCGATCGTCTTATTATGTCGGGCGCTACTTACAGATATCCTGATTCTCAGAACAAGACGAATATTCTTGAAACCGATTTACAAACGGTTGAAAATCAAATTTTAAATATTAACTCTGATGATTTATCGCAAGCGTTTTTACAAACGTTAGAGGGCGTATCGCCGCTAGTTTGCCGAGAGTTATCAAATGAGCCAAGTATAGCGACTGCCTTAAAAAAATTAAAAGACAACCTTTTATCAGGCGAGTTTGTTATACTTACAAAACCCGATGGAACACCGGCCGACTTTTGTTATATGCCTATTTCTCAATATGGCAGTCTTTACACAACAAAGAAATTCAATTCTCCTTCTGAATTGTTGGATGCTTTTTATTTTGAGCGTGAAAATGCCGCTCGTATACACAAGGCATCTGCCGATATTACCAAGCTTTTATCAAACCTTATAACTCGTGCAAAGCGAAGAATGGCAATTCGCCAAAAAGAACTTTCGGACAATCGTGACCGTGAGGACCTTAGAATAAATGGCGAACTTCTGAAAGCAAATCTTTACGCAATAGAACAAGGCAGCACTGTTGCTTGTGTTCAAAATTATTATGATGAAAATTTGTCAGTGATTGAAATACCGCTCGACCCGGCTCTTACGCCGCAACAAAACGCTGCGAAGTATTTTAAAGATTACAAAAAAAGCTGCGCCGCTGTTCAGTCGCTCGGTGCGCTTATAGATAACGATGTTAAAGAAATCGAATATTTAGAATCAGTATCAGAAAGCCTTACTCGTTGTAAAAATCTTGCTGATATTTCTGAAATACGCGAGGAACTAGCGCTTGGCGGATATATAAAACAAACTACAAAAAAACAGTCAAGAAAAAAACCACAATCACAGCTTGTGGAATATACATCTTGCGAAGGCTATCGTATAATTGTTGGCAAAAACAATTTACAAAATGATTATATAACTTGTACGCTTGCTTCGAAAAATGATATGTGGTTCCACACAAAAAACATTCACGGTTCACACGTGGTGGTACTTTGCTCTGGTGCTGAGCTTAGCGATGAAACAATCTTGTTTGCCGCTAGACTTGCCGCTAAAAATTCAAAAGCAGCAAGTTCATCGAATGTTCCCGTAGATTATACACCTGTAAAATATGTTAAAAAACCAAATGGCGCAAAAGCCGGAATGGTGATTTATACAACCAACAAAACAATCTTTGTCACACCGGAGGAAACTTTATGAAAATAGGTATATCAACATCATGCCTTTATCCAATGTATACCGAAGATTGTTTTAAACTGATAGCGCAAAATGGCGTAGAAATTACCGAAATATTTTTTAACGCTAATTGCGAATTGCAACCCGAATTCACAAGTGAACTTTTAAAAATAAAAAATGAATATGATATAACTGTATCAAGCATTCATCCAACAATGTCGCTTGCTGAATCGTTTATGCTTTTTTCAAATTATGACCGCCGTTTTTACGAAGGGCTTGATATTTATAAGCGCTATGGCGAAATTGCTGCCGAACTAGGAGCAAAATATGTTATTATGCACGGCGGTAAATATAATGGCACAATGGACAATCACGGCTACTTTGACCGATTTGCTCGTGTAGCGGAGGTTGTACGCCAAAACGGAGCAACCTTACTTCAGGAAAATGTTGTAAATTTCCGTGCGGGTAGCCTTGAAACACTTGAGGATATGTCTAATTATTTGGGTGACAACGTACAGTTTTGCCTAGATGTAAAGCAAAGCATACGTGGTGGTTATTCACCATACGATGTTTTAAATCTTTTAGGAAACAAAATAAAGCATCTGCATTTAAGCGATCACAACAGCGAAAGCGATTGTATGATTCCTTGTAATGGAGGAAATTTTGATTTTAAAAAGTTTTTAACTACTGCCACCCAGCGTGGTTATGCTGGGGATGCTGTTATCGAGGTTTACCGAAACGCTTTTGGTGAACCACAGCAACTTTTTGACTCACATAAAAAATTACTAGGTCAAATTTTTTAATCTTTACAAACTAAAATTACCTATATATAATATATATACATTATTTAAAAGGGAGGCGTTTTTATGAAATACACAATCAACCCAAGCGTATTTGGAAACACGTTTGCTGTTCCGAGTGCGGTTGCTGATACATATTTAAAAACGGCCACCCACACCCAACTGAAAGTTTTATTGTTTTTTATGCGAAACATATCTAACGGTATAGACCCAAAAAACATTTCAGATGCGCTGTCTTTACCGATTAGCGAAGTTTGCGATGCGCTCGACTTTTGGCAACAATGTAACATACTTTTCGGCGAAGCAGAAAAACAAACCGAGCCTAAAACTGTTATCATAAATTCCGAGTTACCTTCTCGTTCAGATGTTATAAAACGAGGTCTCGAGGATAAGCAGTTAATGTTTTTGCTTCGTGAGGCACAACTCAAATTTGGCAGAAATTTAAAACAAAACGAAAGTCAATTGTTGGTATCTCTTTATGACGATCACGGTATGGATGCTTCGGTTATATTGTTGCTTTTGGGTTTTGCTGCTCGCGAAGGTAAATGCAATCTTTCTTTTGTCAAAAAAACAGCAGCTAATTGGATAAGTCGTGGCGTTGAAACTGTTATGGATGCCGAGGCTGTTATTACCGAGTCGGCAAAACAAAGCCTTGCTTGGCAGATGGTGCAAACCGCTTTTGGTATAGAGCGCCGCAACCCTAGCACCAAAGAGCTCGAACTTAGCAATCTTTGGATAAACGAATGGAACGTAAGCTCCGAATTGCTCAAAGCGGCTTACGATGCTTGTATAGATTCAAAAACAAAACTATCTTTTGCCTACATAGCTAAAATAATCGAAACTTGGCACAAAGATGCAATCACAAAACCCGAGCAAATAGTATCTAAAAAACAAAAACCAAAACAATCAACAAAAAACGACTACGCAGGTTATGATTTGGATTTGTTTGAAAAGATGCTAAATAATGACTGAACAACTTGAAAGGAACTTGTCCTATGACACGTGAACAAAGTTACGCAAAAGCGTTTCAAAAACAGCAAGAAGTGTTGCGATACAAAAACGCTATGTTTGATGAGGCTATAAAAAACTTACAAAAAACAAACCCCGAATTTGCAAAAATTAGTTCTCGTTTATCAAGTCTCGGCGCCGCTATCGCAACAATCGCCATTTCTGGCGATACATCAACTCTTGCCAAACTTCAAAGCGAAATGACCGAGCTTTCCGCTTTGCGCGAAGCAATTTTAAAAAGCGCAAGTATTACCGATGTTGTTTATGAATGCAATGCTTGTCGTGATACCGGTTACATAAATGGAAAAATTTGCGATTGCATACACTCACAAGCAAAAAAATTACTTATCGAGGATTTAACCTCAAGTTTACCGCTTGATACTTGTCGTTTTGAAAACTTCGACCTTAATTTTTACAAAAATGAAGATATTGATGGCGCCAACCCTCGTAAGCGTATGACCGCCATTTTGAAACTTTGTCGAGAATATGTTTTAAACTTTAATCCAAAAACAAGTGAAAGCCTACTTTTTATGGGTGACACAGGTCTTGGTAAAACACATCTTACCTTGGCTATTACTTATGAACTTTTAAATCGTGGTTTTGATGTTATATATGGCGCGGCTTACAATTTGTTTAGCGAAATGGAAACCGAACATTTTGAGCGCCACACCAACACAAAGTACAACGCTGCGATTGATTGCGATTTGCTTGTTATTGATGACTTGGGTGGCGAGTTTGTATCACCTTATATACAAAGTTTGCTTTACAACATTATAAACACACGCGACCTAAGTGGAAAACCAACCATTATAAACACAAATCTTTCAATGGGCGACATAGCAAACAAATACACACCTCGTGTAGCATCACGCCTAATAAAGTACACAGCCAAAAAGTTTATCGGCAATGATATAAGACAAATTAAAGCAATACAAAAATAACAAAATCCGCCGTTGGCGGATTTTTATTTTTGCGCAAAAAAGGTAATATTTTAAAAAAGTTTAAAAAAATTAACAAATTATAAAAATATATTGACAAAGCAACACTTTTGATATATTATAAAGTAGTATATTTGCCGATTATGCCCTTATTGTATTTTATACAATAACCCCCACTATATATAGTGGGCAAATTGGGTTATCCGGCGGTCTATATTTCTTCTCTGCGCAGGTGCGCAGAACAAAAATCAAGGTATGTTAGATACCTAAAAAGGAGATTGAGAAATCATGACAAAGAAACTTTCAAGCAAATTGCTATCAGTAATTCTCACAATAGCAATCTGTGCGAGCGCGGTTTTTGGTTGCTTGATTACTGCTAACGCCGAGGACTCAGCTTGTTACAGCTGGTCAAGCGCTTCTGTTAGCAAAGATTTAACAAAAGCTACCGTTAACCTCACAATCGACTCAACAAACATATTAAACGGCGGTATTTATAACGCATTGTTTGATGTTGAGTCTGAGTGTTTTGTGCTCGAAAACGTTGTAATTTCAGGTGGCGAACGTGCCGATGGCGAAACATTCGCAGCTGATGACTACGGCCTTTCTTTCGAAAAGGGCGGTAAAGCGGTGGATATCAGCGCTAACGAAATCGCTGACAACTTCGCTAAAATCACACTTGAAATCACACTTAAGTTTACAAAAACTGTAAATACTGCAGGTCCTTTCCCTGTAACACTTAAAAAATTGCAGTTAACAAATGGTAACGATAACGAAGGCGATGTATTTATATATACCGCTGCTGATATCGTATGCGATATTACTGCAAAATGCGAACACGTTGTTGCAGTAAAGGGTTCACCTATCAATGTTGATACAGTAAATGGTTACTCTGTATATGCAGATTCTTATTGTACAATTTGCGAAGAGGAACTTGGCTATCAGCTCGTTCCAAGCACTGAAAGTTTAAATGGTCTTACCATTACTTGGAGTGCTGAAGGTGCTTATGATGATGAGCTTATTGACGAAGAAGATGGCGAACAGCTTGGTACATCTGCTTCTCCTATCATCATCAACAGCGTAGAAGAACTTTACTATATTGCTACACAAGCTGGCATTGACGCTACTAAGGATAAGTACTTCAAGTTGGCTGATGGTATCGACAATGTTGTATTACAGTCAGAAAAGGCTGCTTCAGCTGTTATGAATTGCGATGACGCAAATGAAGTTAAAGCATACTTTGTTGAAAATGGCGGCTTTAAGTGGGATGTAAACAAGCCTACAACAAACGATCCAAGTGCTACATTTGGATGTGCAAGTGACTTTGCGTTTGCTGGTAACTTTGACGGTAACGGCGCTACTTTCTATGGTCTTTATGATGAAGTATTACAGGGAAGCACTGATGCTGCCGGTCTTTTCCCATACGTACATGTTGTAGATGATGCACTAAATGCAACCTTACAGGACACAAGCAAAGCTATCTCTGCTTCAACAAAAACCGTAACAATTTCTAACGTTAACATTAAAAACTCATATCTTACTGGTACTTATGGTATGGGCTTTATCGTTGGTAAGAGCATTTCCAAAACCGGTGTATATTACGACTGGAATATGAACGTTAAAAAATGTTCTATTGTAAACAACTATATGTATTCAAGCTCAGCTGCTGGTACTGACGTTCGTAACAATGGTCTTATCGCAGGCCCATTTGATTCATATATGAAGCGTAGTGGAGTTTGGGCTGGTCGCGCAGGCGCTAATATCGAAAACTGCTTAGTTTACGGTAACGTTTTCGCATCAAATCAAAACTATCCTTACGGTGCTACTATCGCTGGTATTGCTCATCGCGCAGCAACTATCAAAAATAGTATAATCTTGGGCGCTACACCATATCTACATAATGGTACAGGTGAAAATGACATTAGCAACGGCTTTTCTGCTAACCGTTCAACCCGTTCGCTTTACAGCAACATATACACAGATGCTCCATTGACTATGAAATGGCAGACAAAGGTTGAAAAAGTAGACGGCGTTAATACCGCAACAGCTTGGACAACAATCAACTACGGTGTAGATGGTTCATCTCCTGCAGTTATGTTCTCAATCACTGGTGAAAGTGTATTGGGCTATAATGCGGTTACAAACTGTCCTAACCTTGCTTGGGATTCTGTTTGGAGCTATGGTGCTGATGGCGAATATCCATTCCTTGGCGGTGGTGCTACTGCATCAAGCACAATCTATTGGGATGGTACTTCCGTAGCACCAGCAAACGCAGAAGGTGCTGATGGTAGCAAAGAAAACCCAATCATCATTCATACCGCTGAAGAGCTTAACTATATCTGTAACGCAGGTGGTACATTAGGCAACAAGAGTGGTACATTCAACGGAAAATGGTACAAGATGGCTGATGGAATCAAAAACATCATTCTTCAGCCTGAAAACATTGTAGACGCTGAATACCTTATGGGACTTACCAGTGCTGAAGATGTTAAAACCTATCTTACCGGCCTTAGTGGCGTTAAGGATTGGGTTACATTGACACAAGAATGGTATTTCAATGGTAACTTCAACGGTAACGGTGTTAAAATTTACGGTCTTTATACAACTGGCAAGACCAATGCTGGTCTTTTCTCATGTGTTGACCCATACTTTGCTGATGAAGGCAACGCAGTATACAAAGACGTAAAAATCGGTAGCTGGGATTCTGCAAATCAGGTAGAAAAATTATCAAGCACTACTACCACTAGATACGACACAAATCTCGACAACCCAATTGAAATTGGTGGTTTCTCACTCAATAACTCATATATATACTCTGCAAGACGTGTTGGTGCAATCGTTGCTATGACTGGTTCACCAATCTATGGTCTTAAATATACAGGTGTTATAAACATCGAAGACTGTGCTCTTATAAACAGCTATGTAGAATCAGCATACAAGGGCAATATAACCGAACATGGTTTGTTCGTAGGTACAGTTAGCGGTGACTTGTTCAACTTAAACAATTGCTTAGTTTATGGCAACACTGGCATAAACTACACTAGCGCAAGTGCCGAGGTTCCCCTTACACTTGGTGGCCAATTTGGTGACTTATGGAAAGCAACCACAGGTATGGCACCACTTACCTATAAAAAGTCAGGCTCAACCGAAACAACAACCTCAAGTACTTATTTCATCAATGGTTGGGCTTTCGATAAAACTAACGAAGCTAACCCAAGCAACAGAAATAAGGTAACTAACTCTATTATTCTAGGCGTTGTTCCTTACGGCGATAAGACCAACATCTCAGGTTGGACCAACTTTACTGCCGAAAGATTCTCGAATGTTTATACTGATGCAGAAACTGTTGATGTATATATAAACGGTAGTATAAAAACTACATACGCAGCAAATCAAATTGCTAAGATAAACCCATCTGACGCTATCGGTACTGGCGCTAAAACTGCTATGCCAAACCTCAAATGGGGTAGCGAATGGTTTGCTAACATAAATGATTATCCATCACTTGCTGCTATCGACAAGCCTAGTGTTTCAACTACCTCTAACGGTAAAATGGAACTTCTCGGCAGCAATATGACATACAATGAAGATGGAACACTCGACTTTAACTTCCACTTCACTCCTTCAGCGGGTTATACCCCTGTTCTTTACGTAGGTAAGGCTGACAAGTCTGGTGTTACCGAATTTATCACTCTTACCGAACCTACTGCATCAAGCGCAAGTGCTAAATTGGGCGCAGATGCTATGATGTTTACAATTCCTAACCTCGCAGCTCGTGATGTAAATACCATTTGGGTACCTACACTTGTTGCAACAAATGGCTCTGTAACCGAGTGGGGTATGTCACAACAAATTTCACTTGGCGAATACGCTAACGCAATCTTGAGTGGCGATGTTACTTACGCAAGTGAAGAAATCAAGGCAAAATACGAACTTGCTGACAAAAAGGTAGCAGCATCATTGCTTAACTATGCCGACGCTGCAACCACAGCTCTTGGTACTAAGAATGATGTACCAACCCAGAAGAACAAGGTTGTTTATTATGGTGGTGGCGCAGGCGTTGCTCCTACATTGCTTGACCCAAGCAAACCAAACTCTGAAAGCAACCCATTCATTATCGATACTGCAGAAAAACTTCTTTACATTGTAAAAGAAGGTGTTGCAACAACTAAGGAATACTACAAAGTACCTGACAATATTTCAGCATTCGTTTTACAGACAAAGACTCGTGTTGATGATGCAGGTGGCTTTGATGAACTTAAAAACCTAGATGCCGAAGGCACAATGGCTTGGTTTGATGATCCTAACAAGACAGTTACTTACAAAACTGATGGTGGTTGGAGCACTCAGAAATTTAACTTAGGAGGAAACTCTAAGGGTGTTACCTGGCAAAACTGGAACAGGTCTTCAAACAATGATAAGCCTTTCCAAGGTAATTTTGACGGTAACGGTGTTACAATCTACGGTATGGTTCACACGGGCGCAGGTAGCTTGTTCGGATATACATATAAGGCTGAAATCAAAAATATTAACGTTAGGTCTTCATATGTAATTGGATACGGTGGCGCAATTATTTCTGAGTCATCTCCAAGTGCAAAATATGATACTAACAAAGATTGTATAAACAAATTTAGTAATATTTCTGTTGAATCATGTTGCGTAGTTTCAACCAGACAAAGTGGTAGCACAAGTGGCTTTACTGCAAGTTCAACAGTTTATGCTAGCAGCGCTGTTATGCTTGGTTCAATGGCTCTAGGAGGTTACCAACAGATACTTAAGGTTGACAACTGTGTGGTAAACGATGTTATATCTTACAACATGGGCTTTGACCGTACCGATGATGTTACTAACCCAACAGGCCTTACCTTAGGCGATACTTATTATTACAATGATAATGGTTGGAAAGCAAATGGTAACACACTCAGCGCAATTGCTGCTTATGGTAACAACGCTGACAGCATGATTACTGACTCTATATTTATTGGTGCTGCTCCATATTCATCAGCAAAACATAACTTCCAAAACGGCGGTGCAAAAAGCAGTTCTTACATCAATGTTTATACTGACGCACCGTCAAAGCAAGTTCAGTTCGCGAACTCGAAATATGATTATGCCGACAATCAGATTAAAACTATTAATCCCGCTGACCTTAAAGGCGCAAAGGCAATATCAACCTGTGCTCTCGACTTTGATACAGAATGGCTCATAGGCGCTGATTGTCCAACACCTCTTCAAGCTGAGTACACACCAACCAATAAAAAGACAATTTATTGGGATGGTAACCGTACCGCACCTACCGAGGGTGAAGGTACAAAAGAAAATCCAATCATCATCAACACAGCAGCCGAGCTTGCTTATGTTGCATATCAAGGTCTTGATTACACAACAAATGGTGAAGCTAATGGTTACACACCTAAATACTTCGAAATTGCTGACAATATCGGCAAAATTGTTCTTCAGGATGAATCTCATGCAAGTGAAATTTTATCACGTGGCAATGTAACAGAAGTTAAGGACTACTTTACAAAAACTACTGGTTTGCTCCAGTGGACAGACAAAGCATTCCAAGGCTGGGCATCAGGTTTCTTTGGTGGTCACTTCGATGGTAATGGTGTTGAAATTTACGGTATGTACTGTAATGCAGAAAGCAAATATGCTGCATTGTTCCCTAACGTTGATGGTAACGCTACAATTTCAAACGTAACTGTTAAAAACGCATATCTTTCTGTAAACAACGCATCAGGTGGTTGGCGTGCGGCTGCTATCGCAGCTAATACTCCAAGTGCTAGTTATGGTGACAAAACCACAAGCGACCTTGTTGTAATTGAAAATTGCGGCGTAGCAAACAGTTACATCGCAGCTAAAACAACCAGTGCCAACGAAGGCGCAATACTCTTTGCAAATCCTTCAGGTGTAGCGCTATATGTAAACAATTGCTATACTTACGGAAATGAATCATACTCAAGCGTTAATAGCGCATCTACTCAAACTAATTATCTCATAGGCCAAGCATCTAATGATGCTACATACGAAAGTATGTCTGATTATGGAAAGAGCAGAGTACTTAGTGATCGTATTAACGGTGGTTACGTAATCAACATGATTATGAACAGTGTGCTTATTGACGCAAATCCTATTCCAGGTACCGGTGTTGCTTGGCGCCGTGGTCAGCCAGATGCATTTATCAACACCTATACAACAGTTGACACTCCTGAAACTTGGTGGAGTGGTAGTGCTACTATCGAATATATCGAGCTTCATGATGAACTGTCTCACAACATCCTTAAGGGCGATAATGCAGCTAGTATAGTTGCTAAGCTCAACGCGGCTAACGATGATACTGTTTGGTATGTTGGTGGTTCAAGTGATTACCCATCATTAAAACCAGCATCATCAATCCCAGCTTGGTTACAAGGCGAATACGATGCATTTACCCTTGGTGCATTCAACAACTACTCACAAGGTAAGATCGCTGATGAAAATGGCGGCGAAATTCGCCTTAAGTCTTCATCACTTAACCTTGGCGCAAATCCATACATTTCATTTGTATTCTCAATCAAGGGCGATTATCTTACAAATCGTAACAAGATTAACTTTACATTCAAGACAGTTAACGGCGAGTATACAGTAACAGCTCCTGCATACTCATCAGAAAAACTTAGTGGTAAGTGGATTAACAGCGTTGGTAACGCTACACACACCTACCAGTTTACTGAAATGCCTGTATCAGCATTTATGGATGAAGTTCAAGTTTGGGCATCTTACGATGGCTCAGATGCAGTCCTTTTAGGTACCGTTAGTGCCGAAGGTATCGCAACTTCATTTATGAACGCTAACAAGAAAGCGCAATGCAACTATTATGCAAATGCAGCAGAAGCAGCAAAAGCTGTTTGCTTCTACGCAGCAATGGTTAACCAGCGCATTACATTGTAAAAGGAGAGATTAATATATATGTTTACAAAAGCAGAAATTGAGATCAACGAATTAAACAATGTTGATGTTATAGTTACAAGCGCAGAAGGTTGGGAAGGAATGCTCGACCCAGATGGCGAAGTATAATTAAATGATTTTATGGGTTATTCGTGATGTACTCACGGGTGATTCACGAATAACCCTTATTAAAATATCGTTTAAAAATTCTTCATGATTGTTAGCGCAAATGCGCAGAAGAGAGGTTTTTTATGAAAACAATGATTAACAACAGCGCAAAAAGAGTGCTAAGCCTCGTACTTGCTATTGTAATGCTTGTCGGCACACTCTTCGTTGCTAATGTTGGTATTAATATAAAAGCCGATGCAGCTGAAACAAACGCTGCAGAGGATTTTGGTAATGTAGTTTACCTTGAATCTACCACTCCAACGGAACCAAAACTTGTTGATGGCGTATACGTTATCGACACAGTTGAAAAATTGGCGTGGGTATGTACAAAAGTAAGTGCTCAAAATTCAGCAGGAAAAACCTTTAAGGTTGCTGATGGTATTGATACATTCGTATTACAAACCAAGAGCTATATTGATTCTATCGGTGGCCTTTCAGCACTTGCTGCAATGTCAGCTGATGAAATCAAAACAACATTCGAAACAAAAACCAATGGTGTTTACAACTGGAATGCAACTATTGGCTGCTTTAGTGGTAACTTCGATGGTAACGGCGTTGCTATTTACGGTATGTACGCAGCTACCACTGGTACACAGGCTGGTCTTTTCCCAATGGTAGATGGTGGTGAATGTGGTACTAGCAGTAGCGCATACATAATCGCTACTTATGGTTCAACATTTAAAAACTTTGCTGTTCGCAACTCTTACATCACAGGTAAGCGTTGGATCGGTGCTATCATTGGTTCAACTAACTGGCAACAAGGCGGTGCGTTCAACTACGGTTGGATGGAAATAACCGCTTGCGAAGTAAGCAACTGTGCTTTAGTTGGTAAACGTCATAGCGCTACCGAAACGTATGGTGGTATGGGTATTGTTACTGGTTCTGTTGGTAATGACCCTGCTACTGTTGATCGCCTACTCGTTTATGGAAACAAATCATGGTTTATTGATGACGATGGTTCTGTTATCGAAAACGCTTTCAGCAATGTAACTTCACAAAACAAATCAAAAGAAGGTACAGTTGGCGAACAATCAAACACAGTTAACGGTTATATCAAAAACTCTATCTTAGTTGGCGCAGCAATTAATGACGTTGTTGAAGCTAACCGTATCAACAATAAGACTTTATGGGATGTTGAAACTATACGTGGCAGCGCAGCTATGACTTGGGTTGACATGGCTTGGGGTACTGATTGGTATGCAGTAGAAAATGAATTACCTACACCAATTAAGCCAGACAGCTATATTGATCCTGATGGTTTTGTTAAAGGTAACTATTACGCAGGTGGTGCTGGTACAAAAGATGATCCATATATCATCCGTACTACTGACCAACTTAACTTGATGGTTACCGAGCAAAGCTATGATGGTACTTATGTTGATAGTACTGAAAATGTTTATATAGTAGACAAGTATGTTGATGGTGTTGCACAGTATAAATTAGGCACAGCAAGCATTACCTCATATTATTCTAAATACTATAAGGTTGCTGATGGTGTTGATGCGTTCTACATCAACGATGTTGAAACTCAAGCAGAAGCAAACGCTGTATTTACTGCTGGTTCTTATCTCAAGTGGACGCCTGCTAGTTTCTTCGCAGGTAACTTTGATGGTAATGGCGCTACTATCTATGGTCTTATGAGCACATCAAATGGTTTCGTTAAGAAATTAGATGGTACACATGCCGCAATTAAAAACGTTAACTTTAAGGCAGCTCACATTGAATCAGGCAGCTACGCAGCCGTAGTTACTATCGACTTTGGTGTTTATGGTTATTCTTACAGAGAAACAGCTGATGGTTCAACAATTTATCACAACCGTGATAAAGACGGAAATGGAAACCCAATCAACAACATGCTTATTTCTAACGTTTCAGTTACCGAGTCATTCATCAAGTCAAAACTTGGTTCAAGCAGCAACAACGCTACCGCTGGTGGTATAGCTGTTCTTACAACAACTCCAAACAGCCTTACTTTCAGAAACTGTTTGTACGATGGTAATACTTCAACACTTGTTGATGCTGTTGGCACAACTGGTGGCGCTAATCCTAACAGTACTAAGGCTGGTATCGTTTCAATGAGCGCAGATACAGCTACAAACAGATGGTATTTCTACAACTGTGTTTCTATTAACGAATATCCTGTATCAATGAAATCAGGTCTTAAATATGGTCGTTTCACTGCAAATTCAGCTGGTGGTAGCACTGATGTTAAGACTTTGTACGGCACTGTAAACCCTGATATTGATGTTGATACTTACCCACGTTTTGCTGAGGTTCGTAGCTTAGAATTCAAATCGAAATATGATCAAAAAGATGTTCCTATTCTTGACTGGGCTAACACTTGGGAATTAGTAGAACTTAACGATAACGTTACTATCCCAATGCCAACCGGTCTTACCTCTGATGAGGAAAAGGGTTCTTACGTAAATATTCTTGCTGATACAAAACATCCTATAACTCAACAGTATAGAGATGACAACTACTACGGTATGTACCAAGAATATACAGGTTCTGGTACAGAAGCTGATCCATATCTTATTAAAAATGATATTGACCTAGCTCGTGCTATCGCTTGTGGTGGTAAAAACCTACATCAAAAACTTTATTACAAACTTGTTTGTGATATCGAGCTTACAACCCTTTGGTTAGACCAAATTTCTATAAACAAATACAACTATGTTCCATTTGAAGGAACTCTTGATGGCGCAGGCTTTGTGGTTTCAGGCCTTAGTGCTACTGATTTGAACGCGGCAGGTCTTATCCCAGTGCTTAACGGTGGTACTGTTAAGAACCTTCACATCCGCAACTCATACGCTGGTTCTCACGGCGTTGCAGGTCTTATCGCTGGTAACTTTATTAGCGGTAATATCGACAACTGCTCAGTAGAAGGCAGTGTTATAGGTGCTGATAACACATTAACAATCGTTGGTAGCAAGGGTGATGACGCAACTGCTAAAATCACAAACAGCTACTGTGTTGTTGATGGTAACCAAACATTCTTTAACGCAGCTGACACAAGCAAACTTTATCCTGCTGCTGATGCAGTTTGGTATAAAGGTACGGATGGTATCTATCGTCACATCGACTTTGCAAAGGCTCACAAAGCAATTGACGTTGATGCTGACGGTGTTGTTGATGGCAAGTACACAACAGGTGACATCGTAGTTCTTCGTAACCACCTCTTAGAAAGAGACGGTTATGCAAACATTTACGGTGACGTA
This sequence comes from Acutalibacteraceae bacterium, assembly GCA_045646305.1. Classification (GTDB taxonomy): domain Bacteria; phylum Bacillota; class Clostridia; order Oscillospirales; family Acutalibacteraceae; genus UBA737. Next base: position 7,444 of record JAZRKK010000065.1, on the reverse strand, counting down.
AGCCGTAACGGTACAGTAAACATCAGTGACTTGGCTATTCTTCGCCGTAGCATCGTTGGTGACTTCGGTGTATCTGATGGTTTCTGGCGTAACCTTGAACTTGGTACAACCAAGATTTACTATGCTGAAAACGATACACAAGATATGGCTCGTAAATTACAGCTTTATCTTGAAGCAAAGCTTGAAAACAAAGAAGTTGCTAAAATCGCAGGTGCTAATGTAACCGATAGCAGCATAAGCACTAAGAAAAATTATGCTAACGAACAAAACGCAATCGTAATTACAAAAACTCTTGGTGTTGTTGCTGATGATGCCGCAACAGCAACATACGATGATTACAGCGTTACTTATGACAGCGCAAATAATGTTCTTACCATTAGCGGTGGTTCATTTACTGCTGTTGAACAGGCTGTTCTTGAACTTATCAATACAGATAACATCAAAAACAAAGCAAACTTTGCAGATGGCTCTGTGCTTTCAGGTTCAATCCTTGACCTTAAAGCAAACAAAGGTTCTTATAATATAGGCTCATACAATTTCACAACTCAAAACAATGCCGACAGCTACAAATCATATCGTTGGGTTGATAAAGATAGCGATGGTGTTAAAGACGATGGTGAGCTTTACTACTACGCTTGGGGCGATGAGTTCGAAAGTACAGAAAAAACCACATTTGACTCAAGCGAGTGGGGACTCAAAGAGTACAGAACTGAAGACGATGTAACAGACACTAATGCCGACAACTTTGGTACAACCATCGAAACTGGTTCTTACCTTAACCTTGAATCAGCAAATGTTGAGCATACCAAAGACCTCTGGGTTGTAGAAAACGGTCGTCTTACCATCAATCGTGGTATAAATACTAACGTTTCTGGTGCATCATCATTGCTCGGCAAAGGTTATGTTGAAACTCCACTTGAATTAAATGCTACAAACGATTTTGGCAGCTATGTTGATGAAAACGACAAATACGTTGATCCGGGCGACATCGTAACAATAAACACAATGCTCTTTAAGTATGGTTATGCCGAAATGCGCGCGTCACTTCCAAGTGATGGTCACGCATTCCCTGCTTGGTGGATACTTACTGGTCCTGCTTCTAACACAAGTAAAGGTATAGAAGCTTCCCTTTATGACAAGATTTACAAGCTTAATTCTGGCGACAACGTTAAAAAAGCCGGCACAGCTTACGATGGTGTATCTGATACAATGAACGGCTCTAAGCTTAGCACTTATAAGTACCAGATTCCTGCGGCTCACCTTGAATTTGATATTGTTGAGCTTATGCAGGCAAGTGCTTCTTCTGCTACTGCTAGTGACTATCGTGACTACTTCCAAGCTACCGTTCACAGAATTTATAGCGCAAACGTTTACCGTAACGAAACTGGCGCTGACTTAACCGATGATATACTTTATATTCCTAACTGGACTAATGGTACATATTCTACATGGAGCACATATACTACTAGCGGTAAATTAGCGGAATACAAGGATGACTTTAAACAAGTAGAAGGCGAAACAACATACGCATTTAGATCAAACAACAGCAAGCCTTACTTAAACAATTATGATCCTGACGGTTTGAATTCTAAGTACCCATACAAGGCGAAAAGTGGACTTACTACGAACACAGTAAATGGTTCCTTTAGTATGAGTGTTCTTGCAGGCAATACAACCTCAAGTAGTTCTTTGGCTCAACAACATCATAAAAACTTGCAAAAAACATACACTTACGGCTTCACATGGGATGTTGTAAACGATAACTATAAGTTAGCTATTTATTGTGATATTGATGAAGATGGTATTATGGAAGCAGGTACCGAAAAGATATTTGAAATTAACAATAGCACAGGTCTTGACGAAGGTACATTTGGTGTAGCACAAAAGAGTACATACGGATATTATAGCAACTATCAAATGAATGACCCAGTTATTAACAAATCAGATGTAACAGGTCAAACTGAAGCTAGCATATGGAACCAGTACGGTTACATCTTGTTAGATAATGCTTTCTATACTTCATATAAAGATAGCAATAGTAAATCAGTTCAGTATACATCACTCGGTGTTGATACTGCTCAAAATGATAAAGTTACATTCGATATCGAATACGTTCGTGTATATCAAGAAGATGGTAAACGCGACATCGTAACTCCAGAAACAGAAAACTTTAACAATGGTAACCACTTTGGTTATTAAAAACTAAAAAAGAGTCCTTCGGGACTCTTTTTTGTTTTTAATAACAGTTTTATTCGCTTTGTCACGCGAGTTGTATTGCTTCGCAGTGATATTCGGCTAATGCCGAGTGGTATTCGCTTTGCGAGTTTTAAAGGCGAATAAAATACCACTAAAACCGAAAGGGTTTAATATCACTTTTGCCAGTAGGCAAAAATATCACTCCGACAAAGTCGGAATATCACTTGAAACATTTAAAATTGTATTATATAATACAACTTGAGGTGAGTGATTTGGCAGAAAGTATTTTAAGAGAAAAGTCCAAGGAATTTGCTAAAACGATTGTATTTTTGTGTCGTGATATGAAATTAAATCATAAAGAAGCTGCTTTGATTAATCAATTGCTTCGTTCGGCAACATCTATTGGCGCAAATTTACACGAAGCACAATATGCACAAGGGAAAAAAGATTTTATTTCAAAACTTGAAATTGCGCAAAAAGAGTGCTATGAAACAGAATACTGGCTTGAATTGCTTTACGAAACTGATTGTATGAACGAAGAAAAATTTAGGGCACTACAAAACGATTGTGGAACAATACGTAGAATGTTAATATCTTCGCTTAAAACAATAAAATCAAAATAATAACACAAATCCAAAGAGTCCTTCGGGACTCTTTTTGTTTTTAATAACAGTTTAAAATAAAAAGAAAAAAGTTTTGAGATTTGTTAATTTGAAATAAAAAAATTTTGAAATTTTATATAAATTTTTCAAAAAATACTCTTGCATTTTTTGGACTTTTGTATTATTATAATATTGCATATATGTAAATGTGGATAAGTGCCTCTAAGTCTGTGGGCAGTCACAAAAGATTTAGTGTATACATACGCATTTACTAAGCACTTTTTTAAAAAAAAGCGATTAAATTCGCAAAGAAAGGAATGTTTTTTAAATGACAAAATTGTTTAAAAACAGCAAGAGCATACTCTCATTCTTACTTGCATTTGCAGTACTTGCAGTATCTCTTTTTACAGGCGTTGTAATTAATTCTGACGCAGCAAGCTGTAAAGATGATTTGGCTCAGTTAAACGTTGTTTATGCTAATGGTGGCATAGGCCAGACCGCTCCTACAAGAGGTACCGGTACTCCGACTGACCCATTCATCATCGAAACCGCTTCACACATTCGTTACTTAGCACAAAAGTCAACTCCTGAAACCACCTATGGTAAATACTATAAGGTTGACCCAAATGTTGACATTTTGGTTTTCCAAACTGAAGCTTATATTAACGCAGTAGCAGGTTCACTTGCTGAGTTCTTAGCACTTGATGCTGAGGGCGTTAAAACTGCTCTTTCTAAAGAGAGCGTAACCGTTGGCGAAAACACTATCGATCGTATCCAATACCAAAGCGGTTCTGCAGCAGCTAATTACGATGGTTTTGCAGGTAATATCGACTTTAGTGGTGTTACTATCTGTGGTGCATATACCAGCAATGGTGGTATATTTACAATTGTAAATGGTGGCGCATCATTCTCAAACGTTACCCTTTGCAACAACTATCACACTTCTGGTTGGTACAACGGTAACCTTATCGGCTACCTTCATAACGGTACTGTAGCTGCAACTACTGATGATTTTAGAGCAATTACTATTAACAACGTAGTTATTCACGACTGTTACCAGTTTACAACCCTTAACGGTTGGTCAAACACAGGTGTTTTGATCGGTTCTGGTACAAATGCAAAATACTTGCCATTACGCATCAGCAACATCTTGACTTATGACAACGTTTCACTCGGTGAAAAATCATCAGCTGATACTACCGTTATGGAATGCGGACTTTATGGTTCACTTCCTGCAAGCTGGAATGGTGATGAATTTAGTGTTCCAAACGCAACTTTTAGCAACATTGTAACACTTGACTGTGCTCCATATTCAATTGCTAACGGTGCAAACAACCAGTCAACAAAACCTGCTTACTGGAGCAATGTTTACACAGCTAAATGGACTGATTTCCCACCTTGCTCTTGGTATACAAACCCAGAACAGTGGAGTCTTTTTGATATCACTAAGCTTTCAAGCGCTGATTTAGCAAAGGGCGCTGCTGCTAAAGCCAATATGCCAAAACTTGATTGGTCAAATGCTTGGGTAGCAGTTGATGGCGCATATCCTGATCTTCAGGCTTTCCATGACTTTACTGTTACATCTAATGGTTCTCTTTCACACAGCGTTGTATGTTCAGAATGCGAGATTAATGCTGGTACAACACCTCACAACTTTGTAGGCGGCGTTTGCGAATGCGGTTACGAAGCTAATTGCGGCGAAGTTGTATTGTTCTGGGATGGTTCTGCTGACGCAACTGTTGCTGATAACGGCGAGACTGGTACTGCTGATGACCCAATCATCGTTGACACTGCAGCTGAACTTAATTACATTGTTAACAACGTACAAGGTTCTACCGCTGCTGGTAAACTTTGCTACAAGATGGCTGATGGCATTGATAAGGTAATCTTACAGCCTGAAAACATTGCAACTATTGATGCTGACTCAAACGGCGTTTATGATATTTTAGAATTAGCTGATGGCGAAGAAGCTAAGGCTTATTTCGAAAGCATTACACCTGTTAACTGGATTACAACTAACCTTGAAAGATGGTTTGCAGGCACATTTGATGGTAACAACGTAGAATTCGTTGGTATGTACGCAGTAGGCTGCAGCACTGGTCTTTTCCCAACTGCTGATGGCGGCGCAACATTCAAAAACCTTGCAGTAACAAATTCTTATATCCACGGTGTTAAAGTAAGCCCAATTCCTGAGGCAAACGGCACTGAAAAAACAAACGGTAACTGCCGTACAGGCGCTATCGTTGGTGGTACACCAGGTATAAAATATGGTGCAAAAGTTGGTGGTACTGTAACATTTGAAAACATTATGGTTGCAGACAACTACCTCGCTACCGATCGTAACACTGGTGCAGCTGCTATTGTTATGGGTTCTGACAACGTAGAAGAAGCTGTATCAATCAACAATGCAATTGTTTATGGTAACAGCACATACGTTGGCGAAGCACCTGCTACCTCATTCTTCCTTACTAATGGTGGCGGTACTACTTACGCAGCAGCAGATAACACTGTTCCATCAGCTGCTCCTTCAATCAAAAACGTAATCGTTTTAGGCGCAGCTCCTTACAATAGTCAAATCAAAGGAAATGAGTATTTCACAAACGTTTATACCGATGCTGACACATCTGCTTACGCAGAAGCAAGCATCAAGTCAGTAGCTGATCTTACAGGTGCTGAACTTAAAGAAGCATGTGCAGCTCTTGACTGGACAAATACATTCCTTGCAACAGCAGGAATGCCAACATTCCGCGCTATGCACGATGCTGAATTCAACGCACAGGACAATGGTGATGGCACACACGGCGCAGCTTGTTCATGCGGACTCGTAATCGAAGCAGAAGCACACGATTGGTCAAACAAAGATGGTGTTTGCCCAGTATGTGAAGCAGAATGTGCACACGATGACATCGAAGCAATTGTAAAGACCCCAGCAACATGTACAGACGCAGCATGGTACTATGACGAATGTAAAGTTTGTGGTCTTAGCAGCGAAGACATGGAAGATGGCCTCTATCAAGATGGCGAAGCACTCGGTCACGACATGGTAAAAGTTGCTGGTACAGCAGCTAAGTGTGGCGTAGCAGGTGTTGAGGATTACTATGATTGCTCACGTTGCGACTATGTATCAGAAGATGCAAAAGGCGAAGTAGCAATTACAGAAGACCTTGCAACATGGAAGGTAATCCCAGCTCTCGAACATGTAGCAGCTGAAGATGAAAGCGGTATTGTATACTCAACACACGATGGCAAACACTACAAGGTATGTGATCGTGATGGTTGTGGCGCAGAATTTGATGGCGAAGATTGCGATGGCGTTTACGTAGCAGAAGGCGCTGAAGGCTGTGCAGGCAAATGTAATGTTTGCGGCGTAGAAACAGCTGGTGTTGAAAAACACACATTCAACGATGCATATGCTTGTAGCAAGTGCGGTTGGTCATGTGAAGCTAACCACGTTGCAGGCGAAGTAGTTGTTGAAAACGAAACAGATTCAACTTGCGCAGTAGCAGGTTCTTATGATGAAGCAACATACTGTACAGTATGTGGTAAAGAAACATCAAGAAAAACAACAACAAAAGACCTCTTAGCTCACGATTGGTCAAATGCTGATGGTGTTTGCGTAAATTGTGAAGGCGAATGCGATCACGCTGAAATCGAATCAGTTGAAAAGACTCCAGCAACATGTACAGAAGCAGCATGGTACTATGATGTATGTACAATTTGCGGTCTTAGCAGCGAAGACATTGAAGATGGCCTCTATCAAGATGGCGATCCACTCGGTCATACAAATTCTATTTGGATGGTAGATTACGAAACAGTAGTACAGTCATGTACACAAGATGGTTCACACGAAGAATACACAATCTGTGAAGTATGCTTCGAAGAAACAGACAGAAAAACAGTTGAAGATGCAATGACAGGTCACGACCTCTATGTATATGGAGCAAGCGAACCAACTTGCTCATCAATGGGTTCGATTGCACACGCTTGGTGCTCTAACTGTAACGGTTACTTTGCAGCAGATGCAGATGAATACTGTGAAGACTACATCGCAGAAGAAGATGTATATCTTGATGTAGATCCTAGCGTTCATACATGGGTAGAAGTTGAAGCAAGCGATGCAACATGTGATGATGCAGGTAACGTAGCATACAGCTATTGTAGAGATTGCTATACATTGAACATTGATGATGAAACAACTGCACTTGAAATTGACTGGGATGCATTCTATGCAGAAGATGGTGCAGGTACATTAGCATTCGAAGCAGAACAAGAAGCTTATGAAACAGCTTGGGCAGAATTCCTTGCTGAAGCTGGTCTTGAACAGCCAGAACAACCAGGTGAAGAAGCAACTCCAGAAGAATGGGATGAATACTTCGCAGCGTTGGGCGAATTCGAAACACAAATCGACTGGGCAGCTTGGGATGAATACTGGATGCCTATCTACGATTCTATCTGGGCTGATGCATACAAGTCAGTTGTAGTAGCAGCTGCAGCAGAATTAGAAATTGAACTTGCTGTTGAAGCTAAGGGCCACGAACTTACCAAGGTTGACGAAGTAGCAGCTACTTACGACAAAGAAGGTACAAAGGCTCACTACGTATGCGAATGCGGTAAGCTTTATGCTGATGCAGAAGGTAAGACCGAAG
>JAZRKK010000064.1:0-70990 GCA_045646305.1 Acutalibacteraceae bacterium | reverse complement strand
TTTATAATCAAAAACAACCTTGTAATTATCGGTATTATTTACTGAAACAGGTGTTGTATCAAGTACACCGTAATAGCCTGATGCAGCATGACCCTCATTTACCGTTACTCTTCCATATTTATTGTCGTTATCTTCAGCAACGTCAGCAGTAACCTTAGTAGCTGAACTGCCATTTCTATAGCCTACCTTTTGAGTTTCGCCCTCGAAGTCTTCATAAAATGCTGCGCCGGCAATAATCTCTTCAACTGCTGATTTGGCAGCATTAAGCTTATCCTCTGCTGCTTTTAATACATTAAGCGACACAATAGGTGTTGTAGCATCTGCCACAGCAGGTACTATACAAGTTGTTAATAATAAAACTGCGCAAGAAATAATTGCAATAACCTTTTTTGTGATGTTTTTCATAATTATTCTCCTTTTTTGTTTTATATAAGTTTGGATAACTCTGCCCAAATTCTATCAGCGATGGCTGCCATTCCTTTGTCACCGGGGTGAGCTGCAACACCCTTGTGCTCAAATAGTCCGATTGCTTTCATTTCGGGGAGTTCACCAAGATCGCCCAATCTGACAAGCGGAACACCAAGTTCTGTGGCTACATCACACATAATTTTGTCACGTGTACCCGCATACCAAAAACTTGTTGTAACAATTACTATTTTATCGCCGTTAGGATTGAAATAATTTATCATATCCTTGTACGCATCGTGGAAGGAATGATTTTGTAATTCCTGAACGGGAACGTTTTCACCGATTCTGACAATAATTACGTCGGCGTCATATTCAAGCGCATCACTATATTTTCCCTCTAAAAACTCACGGTCCCAATAATTACGTTCCCACGAAGCAAGTTGCGCAATACAATGTCCCGATTCAGGATACTTCTCCTTTACCTTGCTCATTACAATATGTAGATAGTCCTTTTCTGGACCACTTGCTGCCATGCCGCAACTGTTGAACCAATCGTGATGTGGAACGGGCGGCACCCAGGTTATTGAATTACCTAAAAACAAAACCTTTAAGCCATTTTTGCCGGCAATTTCTTTTGTTACTCTTTGACTGTCATTAACCTGATCCTCGGCTGAAACGGTATTTTCCAATATGCTTTTGCTTTCAATGATCTCCATAACTACCACTCCTATTTTGTTAGTTCTTTCTTATGAGACATTTGTTGTTATATCTTCATTTGTTTGTGTTGTTTTTTTACCATCAGACATTTTTATAATATTGTCATATCGCAAGATTCCAAGCACTGCCGAGCATATTGTAAATATCTCATTTGCAATACCCATATATGAACCACAAACTATGTCATACGTCAGCATACAAGCCGATATAACCAAGGCCAAACACCGTGCGAGACGGGGTTTGTTTTTCCAAAAGCTTATCACAGATAATATTGATGCTAATGCAGGTAGCAAACAAAAAACATTTTGCCACGTTAAAACAGAAGAACCAAGGCTGCAAATCATAAAGAATATAAGCCACCAATATCCACTTGCCCATTTTTTGTGTTGATTCATAAACACAAATTCTCTGAATATACCTATAAATGCAATTGCTGCACCTGAATAGGCACCGAGCAACAGGTAATGTGCGAACCACAACACATCTGACAAAAGTTTAAAAAGCAATAGTCGCTTACTCTTTTTTTGCTGATATATTATAACGTTTGCACCAATGCCTAAAGCTCCTATAAGTTGAGCTATCACAAACTGTCATCCTCCTTAAACTATCAAAATACTAAATTAATTTTATCAAATCCAAAACGAATAAAGTTATCATTCAATCTTTTGTGTGACAGCTCACGCTTTCGCGGAAAATTATCACTGTCACCAAACATTGAAGCCATGCTTGAACGTTGCACAATTTTTAAACTGATCTTTGTGCCCCACAAATTGCTGTCAAAATTATATATGTATGGTCCGGTAATTTTATCTTGTAAAAGATTATCATTAATATAAACCGAAGTATACAACTGAGTGCCGACTAATTCTATCGCTTTGGCTCCGTCGGGAATATCTAGCTGCGTCTCAAACTCTACCGTTCCAAAATATTCAAGATTATCACCAACGGACAAACTATCTGGTCTCTTTGAAATAGCAACGGAATGTATGTTTTGCTTATCAAAGTTTGTAACAAAATCGCCAATCAAGAAAACTGTAGGCATAAAAGCAAAATCGTTTTGTGCTCTTAAACTATTTACTCCCTTATAAAGCTTTAGTGTGGCAGAATCAGAATAAAGTTCACTAAAACCATTGGAAAGACAAGTTTTTGAATAGATTGGACCTACCTCATTGCCATTTAAATATACCTTTTCACCATTTCTTATGGCCATAACGATATCTGTATTATCATCGCAAACAATTGTTGTTTCATTTGTCGGTGAATAAAGCGAACGAGTTATATTGGGATTTAAGTAGTTAATTTTAAAGTCAATATTTAGCTCTTTTCTTTCCCCTGACAAAAATTGTTTTTCTGATACGCCTTTAATAAACACGCCGTGCTTATCTAAATAGTAGTCAACACCATCTATGTTATAAATATCGCTTTCACCACTCAGGTTAATAACGATATAATCACCATTATCGTATTTTCTTACAAATAAACCACTTGGTATCGCGCCCGTTTTATCATAAACAATTATATTTTTATCAAACTGACTGCATATTTCCTCTACATCAGCCGTAACTAACTCACCAAGACAATACTCAAACGAATCGTTGAATTCAATTATCGGCGCATCGCAAGGTTGCTCGTTTTGAGTTATAAACTTCCATTGCAGTTGATAAAAAGCCAGTTTGTTTGTAAGCAGCGCTAGTGGATAATCCTTGATACCGTCAATTATGTGTTTTGCACAAACCTCGGTAGGATATCTTATGTATACATCGGGTTTAAAATCTTGTTTTGCATATCGTGCAGCAATTTTCGCATTTTGTGCTAATAGTTTGATTCCTGCAAAATCAGGTTGATCGTCAGCAAAATTATTGAAAAAGTCGGTGATTTTCATATTACCGCGTAAATCCATATGAGATATAGCAAGAAAATAATGATCAACCTTAAAACATGCAGCCATAAACATCATACAGTTCTTTGTGGTATATGTAAGTTCACACGGACCCAGGGCAAACAACTCTGCCATAGCACCGTTTTCATTTGCTGCATATTGTGTGGCACCTAAAAGTGTTTGCAACCAACCGCTTTTAAGATTAGTATTAATCTCATCAATGCCGGGTAAGGCAAAACGCGATAGGTTTTGGAGTAGGTTACCGCTTGATTTTACCGACCTGAAAGGAGTGGTATCATTCATAAGATGACCTGTCATTAAAATCTTGTGGTCATCACACCATTTTTTTAACCTGTCTAAATAACATTCGCCAAAGCGTTTTGCTATTATTTTCATACAAATACGACTAAGCTCGGGGTAAAGATTTTTAATATCTTCATAAAAATCCCGACCACATTCTTTTTGGTAATCACGAGGCATTTCATCATAATAAGGTATAGAATCATTTTTGCAGCTATATCCTACTGCGGGTTCATCGGTAAAAATACCAACGATGACATTACCAAAATATTGAGCAAATTTTTCATAATACTTTTCATGTGTGCACTTTATAAAATATTCTACAGCGTCATCACACATCAAATCCGAAAAATAACTCTCATCAAAATAAAGATCATCACCAGATTTAGAATCTATAGTTCCTCTGTTGTCGCCAACTATAACAATTGATTTAGCACGATACTCTGGTATCTCGGTTACTCTGCCTGCGGCATCACCCGAAGGCCAGTTAAAATCATCGTAAAGCCAGATTTTCATTTCTAACTCTTTAGCATACTTCAAGAAATAGCCAACGATTTGAAACCACTCTTCTGACAAATATTTAATTTCACAACCCGAACGCGGATAAATCATTATCTGCTCTATTCCATTGTTTTTTAAAGAATTAAGATATTCACAAATCTTGGATTCAGTAGGTTTTCCTGCTACGGAAGTCATAAAAATTAGCGGATTTGACATTATTTTTACCTACCTTTTTCAAAAAATTATAAAAATTCACAATATACACATCTTGATTTTATCATAGCGATATGTTAAAATCAATTGAGAAATAAAGGTAAATTTTCAAAAATCAAAGGTGTTGATACAAATGAACTATACACTTAATCCTTTTGTGCGATTTGCAGCTAAAACTAACTATCTTATTGAAGATAAAACCATAATCCCCTACGACTGTCATATCTTGTATAATTTAACAGGAACGGGATATTTTTCCACCCAAGGTAAAACATATTCAATCAAACCAAACACTTTGATATATTACCCATATGGAATACCGTATTCTATCAAATCGGATTCGGACGATATGTTATTTTATACAGTTAACTTTGATTTTTCACAAAAATTTTCAAATTGCGAAGATGTATTACGACCGGTATCACCCAACGAATACGACCCTCAAAAAAATCTTGAAAGTATACCAACAAAGCTTTTACAATACTTTTCTAATCATATTTATATTGAAAATGCTTTTGGTTTTGAAAAGTATTTTGAGGATATATATACCGAAACTACAAAACGCTTTGTTAATTGGCGTTCAATTCAAAACTCTAATATGCAAATTATATTAGATAAATTACACCGCAAAATGATCGTCCCGCAAAAATCAAATCCAATATGTGATGAAATAAAGCGCATAGTAAAAACCCAGGAAAATATAAATTGCCTCAAAATTGCCGAACAACTTGGTTATCATCCTAACTATCTGAACGAACTGTTCAAGAAAAATGAAGGCATAACACTACATCAGTATGTGCTTCAAAAGAAATTGGAAAAAGCCTATGAACTTATTTGTTCAACCAATCTTTCATATGAAGAAATTGCTTATGTATGCGGTTTTTCATCCTCTTCACACCTAACCACGTCAATAAGGATGAAATACAATTTAACTCCCTCAGAAATACGAAAACAACTTTAAAATATAATTTAATAATTTTATAAACTATTTGAAATTCAAAATTAAAACACAAAGAAAGACTCCCTGAACAATAATTTTGTTCAGGGAGTCTTTCTTAGCTATATTACATCATAATTTTCGCCTTAATCTTTAAAAAAATAATCTTCAACCGCTGCACACAAATAATGATAAACAGGTAAGTGAAGTTCCTGTATCTTGTATGTTTCTTTTTCGGGCACACATACCGCAATATCGGCGTTTTCTTTAAGTTTTCCGCCTGTATTTCCTGTAAGACCAATTACCTTAACCCCAAGCGCTTTTGCAACCTTAACAGCACCAAAAACATTTTTTGAATTTCCTGACGTACTTATGGCTATAAGTACATCATTCTTTCTGCCAAGTGACATTAATGACTGTGCATAAATAAGTTCAGGGTCAACATCGTTACAAAAAGCAGAGTTAAGCGCAGTGATCGACGGTAGTGATATCGCAGGTAAAGCGCCTTGTAATTTTGAAAGCAATTCATCATCTACGAGGTCACAATTACTTTTCATTTCTATCTTCTTTTCTTCACTTAAAGGACGGAGTTTTAAAAAGCCTTTCATAAGTTCACCAACAATGTGATCGGAATCTGCGCAGCTACCACCGTTACCACAAATCAATACTTTACCGTCATTTTTGTAACACTCTATTAAAGCCTCTTTGGCTTTTTCTATATCTTCCTTACATTCTGCAAGAATGGAATATCTTTTAATTAAATCATTTAACATAACTTTCACCTCATAAAAGTGCTGTTGCTATTGCAGCATAATCTCCTATTTGTTCACCTAAAGCCGCAGGAACAACCTTGCAGCAATCTGTAGATAACTTTAGCGCCTCATTATCAATTACGCTTTTTGCTGAATCCCAAAGCAAATTACGGCTTCTTGCAAAAATACTTCCTATAACTATTACTTCAGGATTAAGTATATCAATAATAATTGATAATCCCTTGCCTAAATATTCACCGCAAATTTTATATACTTCAATTGCAGTTTCATCTCCCATTTCGGCAGCATCAGCAATAGTTTTAGCATTTACATCTTCTGCTGTATATCCTTTTTTGAAATATAGTGGATATTCGCCTTTTTGTACCTTTTCCAACGCTTTTATATAACCAAGTTGGGCAAGTCCGCCACCACTACAGAAGCCTTCAAATGAACCAGATTTGCCAAAGCCAACAGGTCCAAACTTATCTAATCTTATATGGCCTACTTCGCCAGCATTATCGTTAGTACCACTATAGAGCTTGCCATCAAGAATAAGACCAGCACCAAGACCTGTACCAAAGGTCATAAAAACAACATTTTCACAACCCTTACCCGCACCAAATTTCCATTCAGCAACTGCACAGGCATTAGCATCATTTTGAAGTTTGACAGGAATTCCAAAATGGTTTTCGATTTGTTGTACGATTTCAACATTATCCCATCTAGGAAGATTTGGGGGACTCAATATTATGCCTTTTTTAGAATCAAGTGGTCCACCGCAAGAAATACCAATCGCATCAGGTTTTTCATCTAATATTCCATCGGCCAAGGCAATCAATTTATCTATCATTTGCTCAGGTGTTAAGTTGTGGTCGGTAGAAATCTTTTCTTTGTTTAAAAACTTAATTTCCTTGCCATCCCATTCGGCTGTTGTAACGGCACATTTTGTTCCGCCTATATCAAAACCTAATATTTTCACATTCTAGCCTCCTATGTTTTAAGTTTAATATTGTCCGACAAAACAACATTCATTATGTATTATAATTTAAAACTAATTTTAACACAAAAAATAAAATTTGCAAGCAGTTTACAAATATTTCGTATACAAACGAAATTTTGTTTGTGACTATTTTTATAAAAACAATAGTAATAAACAATTTATAATCGCTATTATAAACACATAAAAATCAACTTGAGAAAGCGTTTTTTATCGACTCTTATTCTTAATTCCCTATTCTTTGTTTAATGCGGCGCAAATTTTGAGTATCTATGATACTTGACAATATGATTTTTATAAGTTAAAATTCAAGCAAAATAAAATACCCCTGATATACGGCGTAATACCATTTATCAGGGGTATATTTTTTGACCACAGTTTGTCCCACAAACACGCGTGGAGTATACGGAAATAATGGATTATATGGTGCTAGAAAGCACGCATTTTTGAGCAGAAAGTGTTATATGTAGCGGAAAGTGCCAAAAGTAGCGGAAATTATTAAAGAGTATGGTTCTACTGTTGTTTGGGAACTAGATGCCGCAGGTTCGAGCCCTGTCACCTCGACCATGAAAACAGTTATGACCTTTTGGTCGTAGCTGTTTTTCTTTTTTATACAAAAAAATTAGGGTGGCTTGTATTAGCCACCCTTTTGTATTATTCAACAATATTACTTATAACCGGTCTACCATCTTTATCAAGCAAAACGGTCATACCGCCTGCATATCCGCTTTGACGATATAAATAATTAACGCCTGTCTCTTTATCTACCCAAATTTCCATAGACCCCATGCTTTGAGAATAAACTTTTTCAAATCTTTTATCCTTTGACATCGTATCACCTTCTTGCAAAGTATCTATTCCTTACTATCACTTTTAACGGTAGAAGAAATTATGTACTTCGGTCTTCCTTTTATCTCTTCATAAATACGAGAAATATAGTAGCCAATAATTCCCAAACTTATCATTATAATACTACCTATGAAAATAGTTATTATAATAACCGTTGTCATGCCTTCAAGTGCTCTGCCGACTATTTTATCAATAAGTGCCCAAACTCCAAATACAAGCGAAATTACAAGCATTATACAGCCAAGAAATGTCACTATCTGCATAGGAGCAGTAGTAAATGAGGAAATATTAGAAATTGCATACTTTACTAGTCCTATTGAAGACCATTTTGATTCGCCATCAACACGTTTTTGAACATCAAATTCAACCGTAATTTTTTTATAACCTACCCAATAAGAAATTGCCCTAAAAAAGCCTCGTTCAGGCATTTTATTAAGCACATCAATTACCTTTCGATCAAGCAGCTTAAAATCAGATGAATTGCACATATCAAAACCTGCCATACGGCTTATCAGCGAATAAAAAAGTTTTGCGCCAAAACCATGAATCTTTTTTTCATCTCCACGCTCTTTTTTTATTCCTTCAATGATTTCATATCCTTGTTCCCACAAATGATACATTTCAATGATTTTTTCAGGCGGATGTTGAAGATCACAATCAATCACAACCGCGCAATCACCATTTGAGGCTGAAAGACCCGCAGAAATCGCAGCTTCTTTACCAAAATTTCTTGAAAAATGCAAACCAATAATATTATCGTTTTTTAATGAAAGTTCACTAATAATTTCATAGGTTTGATCGGCAGAACCATCATCCACAAAAATGAATTCACTTTTAATTTTATTTTGTTTCAGCAAAAGATCCACTTCTGTATACACACGCTCAATACAGTTATGCTCGTTATATGCAGGAATAATTACAGATAACATATACTCACCTTACTAATCTTTAAATAAAGTTTCTAGTTTTACAACCGACATTGGTCGATAGAATAAAAATCCTTGAAGTATATCGCAACCAGCTTGTACAACTAATTTTTTATGCTCCTCGGTTTCTATGCCTTCACATAGAGTCTTAACACCCAAATCATGTGCTGTTTTAATAATGTTTTTAAGAATAAGAAATCCTGTATCATTTGTCGCATTTTGAGTTATTTCTTTATCTATTTTTACAATATCAATATCAAACTCAGCCATGTCACCAAAAGTTGTATAACCACTTCCAAAATCATCTAAAAGTATTAAAATCCCCTTTTCTTTCAAACGTTTTAAATTTTGGATTAATATACTTGTTTCTTCCTTGGTTAAACTTTTGTCTTCAAGAATTTCAAGCGCTATGCTTGAGTAATCGCAACCAAATTTTTCTATAATTTTAATTATGTTGTCTGCAAAATTTTCTTCGCATAATGTTAAACGTGAAAAATTAATTGTAAACACATATTTAGAACGGCGTTCTTTATCATTAGAAATCCATTTGCAATTTTTTTCAAATATATAATAGTCAAATTTATCGTTAATACCTACATTATTTACAGCTGAAAGAAATGTTTTTGGTGCCAATATTCCGTCATCTAAAGAATTAAGTCGTGACAAAACCTCTGCACCGATGATTTCATCCGTTTTAGCATCTATAATAGGTTGATACTCAAGAAAGAATCTATTGTTATCTATTTCTCCCTGTATGCTATTTTCAATCTTGATTTTTCTTTCGAAAATTTTTCCGTTAGAACTATCCCAATAAACCGAAAGAATGTTTTCAGCATCTGCCATACTACATGCTTTTTTAGCTCTTTCAAGAGCGAGTTCAAACGAAACTTCAACCGAACTAGTACAATGATAACCAAAATTGATTTTGATTATATTTACAGCATTATTCTTTACTAGAATATCATTGATTTCAGCAAAACATTTATCAATTAATGATGACATATCGTTTGATGTGGCATTATTAATCGCTACAAAATTGTTGTTTTCATAAATTGAAATTTTTCCATCAATATTGATACAAAAATATTTAAGCAAAATAGATTTGATTTGTTCATGTATTCTTTCAACTCTTGATTCTGGATATAATCTTTTTATTCCATCTAAAGATACAGAAATATAAATTACACAACAATTTTTTCCAAAACGCACCGTTTTTTTAAAATCATTTTCAATTTTGCTGATACCACAATAGCTTTTTTCCACATTTCCATTGGCTGTTTTTAATGACTTTATTGTAAAATAAAGACCAATTGCTCCAGCTATAAGAAAACATATTGCTAATACGGTTATAATTACATAAGGGTATTCCAAAAATTGCATCGTGTTAGCTCCTGATACTTATTTTTTAAATATGGGGTATTGTTTGGTACCGCCTGTTTGTTTTATTTGCAATGCATTTGCAAGATTCATGCAGTTAGAAATATCTCTTTTTGCTACTTTTTTTCTTCTGATAATTTCTTTTAGCATAAAGATTGGGCAAAATGACAACATAGCATTTAATACTTTGCTTTTTGAAACACCATATCTCTTATACTCGGCTAAAATTTCTAAAAGAGCATAATTCACTGAATTCTTATTAAAGTTTTTTAATGTTGCCTTTTTTAACCAATTTGCATAATTTAGATACTTAACTATATCGGTATTTTCTTTAAAATAAATACCACTAATATAAAATTTTTGAGTTTCTTCATCCATTTGCTGTAAAAGCGCTTCATAATATTTTTGCTGAATTTTAAGAACCTCTACATGCTGACGTTCAAGTGTGGTACTTGTTATTTGCTTATCATGAAGTCTATATATCAAAAGAATTTCAGGTAGAATTTGTATTTTATAATTATTCATTACAAATCTAGTCCATAATTCAAGGTCTTCGGTACATGTAAGGGTTGTATCATAATTTAATTCCTTCATAACTTCTGACTTTGCTATAACACCTGGATGTAAAATAGGATTTGAAACAAGAAGCATCGCCTTTATTGCTTCATAATCACATCTTCCACCTACACCGCCTGGAGCATATACACCATTTTTTAGTGTCATAAATCTACATGATGATAAAGCAACATCTTTATTATTTTCCATAAACTCAAATTGTTTTTTTAATCTATCCGGAAGACATATATCATCAGCATCCATTCTAGCAATATATTTACCGCTAGACAAAGAAATTGCTTTATTAAGTGAAGCAGGTAGTTTCAAATTAATTTCGTTTGTATAAACCTTTATTCTTTCATCCTTTAAGGCAAAATCGGCAAGAATTTGGGCGGTAGAGTCGGTTGAGCAATCATTGATAACAATTAATTCCCAGTTCTTATATGTTTGATTTATAACACTTTCAATCGCTTCGTTTATATATGTTTCACCATTATATACACTCATAATTACCGATATATCTGGTTTCATAAAACTTCTACCCCTTTTTGAATACTTTTTTGATAATTTTACATAGATAGAGAAAATAGAACATTAATTTATAATGTTTTTTCTTCATTAAAAAAATACTAATTCGACTTTTTATTGATATCTTATCAAAATTTGCTGATTTTATTTTTTCATTATGTATTGAATTTTCAATGTTATTTATTAAATCTTTTATACTTTTAAAATAATTACCTTCTGCCGCTAATGCCAATATAGCAAAGCACATAAAACAAGAGTACCTAGAGATTTGATCATCAAAATCAGATAGTGTTTTAAACTGTTCTGTGCTTATTTCGTTGATGATATTTTCTACTAAATAAATTTGTTTCGAATTAAATTCCTTTGAAAGAGAATTATGTCTAACAGAGTACAAATACGCTGTTTTTTTGCTTATGTACACACTATTAGCATTAAGATAGCAAGGTATTACACAGCATAAATCTTCACCTAATGATATTTTTTCGCTAACATTCAATTGGTGAGGAGTTATAAGATCGCGCTTAACAGCTTTACCAGCCAAATAATATGATATATGATTCATATTTTTATCCATAAGGATTTTTGGATAAATGTATTTTTCTATATCACTTCTGTTGTATAAGCCTTCATCGATACCATCATCAGTTATATTAACAGTTTTTCCATTTTCAACCCATTTGTAAGCAAAAGATACTAAATCGCAATTTGTATCTTTTATTAACTTATAAGCGCATTCTAAGGTATCATTTTCAATAAGGTCATCTGAATCAAGATTAAATACATAATCCCCTAACGCAACCTTAATACCGGCTATTCTTGCACTGGCAAGTCCACCATTAACTTTATGTACAACTTTTATTCGATTGTCTTTTTTAGCATATTCATCACAAATTTTAGGACATGAATCAGGTGAACCATCATTAACTAAAATCAATTCGAAATCAGAGAACGTTTGTGATAAAACACTTTCAATACAAGTTGGTAAATATTCTTCTACATTGTATATAGGTACAATTACCGAAAAAAACATTTTAGACCCCTATCTATTTCTTAACTTAACGAGCAATTTTAAAACAAAGTATAATTTATACTTCATAGCGTATGCAAACAACCTTTGTTTTAATGGCAGTGTAGCAATCGGATAACTGCTTAATGTTGACTCTGTCATACTGTGACTACATATAACTTTAAGTTTCTTTTTTAAATCAATATTACTACTTTTATTATCGATAGCATGCATAATTTCTTGCGAACAAATAACTCTGCAAAACGCCTGCCAAAATCTATCAATATATATGCTATATTTATCTAAAGGAATATCTTTTTCAAAGTTCTTTTTAACCTCAGTAATGAAAGCTAAGCTTTTATCAAATCTATCATTTCTATACGCTTTTGAAAGAGATTCGCCGTTTCTACAATAATTATAAAATGCTTCTGGAATTCCAACTGCCTTGTTTATACAGGATATATAATCAATCATAAACATAGCATCTTCTGAAAATATTTTTCTTTCCGACTGAAAACATAAATTGTTTTCTTTAATAATTTCACTTCTAAACAGGTTTTTCCATACACTCATACCATATTTACTATCTTCAGCATCATCTGGTAATGAGCCTATAATACCCATTCTTAAAGTTTTAATTTCATCATCAGTTTCAAAAAGTGTATCTTTTTCAAAATATGTTTTACGAATGTATTCGCCTTGTTTGCTAAACATATTTCCATCCACAAATATTACGCCTGACATAACCAAATCCGAATTGTAATATTCGGCTTTATCATATAATATTTCAAACATATTATTTTCGATAAAATCATCCGAATCAACAAAACCAATATATTTACCCGTAGCAATTTTAAGCGCTGTATTTCTTGCTATACCTGCACCTTCATTTATTTTGTGAATAATTTTAACTCTAATGTCTTCTTGCGCATATTTATCACAAATTTGTGCAGAAGCATCCTTAGAGCCATCATTAACTAAAATAATCTCAATATCTTTTAATGACTGGTTTACCAAAGAACTCATGCATCTTTCAAGATACTTTTCTACATTATACACAGGAACAATAATACTGACTTTCGGCTGTGACACATCTTCACCCCGTAACTAATTTTTTATATTCTTCAAGCAAAATATCACAGTATGTTTCAACTGTTAGAATATTATCCTTTTCATTTATACAATTTTCTTTAAGTGTTGCATAGTATTGCTCATTTTTAAAAGCATTTCTTAATTTTGATGCCATTTCTTCTGGTGTAGGTTCATCTAGAAGAATACCAGAAACACCATCTTTTACTAACTCTGCCATTCCGCCGTTGTTCATAGTAACCACTGGTACACCAAATGACTGAGATTCAAGTATAGAAAGCGGACAATTTTCATACCAAATCGAAGGTACAACAAGCAATTTTGCGTTACCCATAAAATTTCTAAGTTTTTCGCCGGTAAGAAAACCTACTAACTTAACATTTTCAATATCTTTAAGTAAATCTTCATCTGGGCCACTACCTGCAATTGCAAATGTGTACTCAGGAAGAAGTTTTGCGGTTTGTGCTAAAAGCTCAATGCCTTTTTCCTTAGAAAGTCTTCCTGCAAAAGCAATATATGGCTCATTATTGCCCTCAACTGAAAACTCGTTTTTACTTATAAAATTATGTATTGTTTTTGTTCTGCCATCATATAAGTCATTAGCAGACAATAATTTTTTCTCAAGAAAATAACTTGGACAAACGAACAAATCAACTTTTTTATATGTTTTTAACCAAGAATATAATTTTGCTTCAATCACACCAATAATACTCTTGATTAAAGAATTGTGAATACATTTATTCTTTATACAGTTAATATGTGAATCCGAAATACATTTTTCGCATATAACATTTTTATCAAAATTATAAAGTAGATGATTCGGGCATATCATTTGATAGTCGTGAACCGTTTGAATAACTGGGATTTTTCGTTTTTTCGCCCCATAAATTACAGATGGAGTAAGTTGGAAATTTATATTATTGAGATGAATTATATCCGGTTTAAAATTATCTATTACTTTTATTAATTTCTTTTTTGCTTCAAAAGAATAGATGATTTTAAAAGGATAAAAGAAACGCTCTAATCCTTTTGAATGAAAATCCATATTTTGAGTATATTGTTCAATTGTATTGCCGACTGTGTTTTTATCATCATACATACCAAAAAACTCAACTTCGTGACCGAGTTTTTGTAGTTGTTCGGCAAGAGAAAGCATATAGGTCTCACATCCACCACGAGGATATAAAAATTTATTTACCATTAAAATTTTCATAATCAAAACTTCTTTCTCATTTATTTTCATTTGAAATGTATCCAAACATTTTTTTCTCAGATACTCTTACACTTTCGTCAAAACCATTTCCTATCATAATTATTGCAAGTACACCTGTTAGCAATGGATAATTCATAGTATTATCTGTTGAGGATACTATTATTAGATAAAGAATAAGTATAAATGTAATTATTGAATTTTCTACTCTTCCATTTCTACCAAAATAAAGCAATCTAACGAATGTCATTGAGAAAAGCCATAAAATGTATCCCCAAAAACCTAAGTCAATGAAATGTTGAAGAAAATCATTATGAACTGATGCAGCTGCCAAATCTATAATAGTATTTAACTTATATGTTAAAAATCCAATACCATTACCTAAAAAGTCAGGACTAAATTCATAGAATTCATCAACCGCATTATATATCTCAACACGACCACTTGTTTCAATTCCAGCATCTTCAAGTAGTTCAAATACATTTCCTTTAATTAATGCAATATATACTACCAACAAAGCAATAACAACTAAAGTTAATATAAGAACCACTCTATTGGCGGTTTTAGGATTATACTTAGCAATAAACTTTAAAAGATATCCAAACACTAATGATATTGCTATTGCAATAATTGCAATTCTTTTAAATGCCGATAAAAAGCAAAATACACTTAAAGCCAATAATATAAAGTAAACTATACTCTTTTGTGGCTTATAAAGCATATAAATCAAATAAGCACCTAAACAAAAGGCAAGTTCGTGAATTTCTGCTTGTACAATTATATCACCTGTTACGCCAGCAAAAGTGGTAATAAGTGTCACAAACTCAGAAAAATAATTTCCAATACCATTTTGCGCAATAACTGTAACTATCATTAATATATTTGCTATTAAAATAGCTACTAAATTATACCATATACCCTTTTCGCCAAAAATATAAAGCATTGCCCCCGCCGCAAGAGCAAAAGACAGCATATTAGTATATATATAAGTTGTAGAAAGTCCTCTAGAAATAACACTTGTGTCAACAGTTTGAACAAACCAAATAAAAAGCGATACCAATGTTGTTACAGCTAAAGGGGTACTATAAACACAAGCGTTTTTAAAAGCGGTAATTCCTCTTGCAATGTTAGGCTTATATAAAAACAAAAATATAGCTGAAAAAGCGAGAATAAGAGCAAACAGATGACGATACGTAACGTGTAGTCCTACATCAATAACTTCATTAAGAAAATAATACATCATTACAGCAGCAATCATAAAATAAACAACTTTTGCCTTTTCAATGATCTTATTTTCCATTCTGTTTGCCCCCTATCTGTTTAAATTAAAATTTGTATTAAATTGTCAAATCCGAAATAAATGTCTTTTTATTTTTTATTGTTTCAGAAAGAAGTTTTCTAGCTGTTTTGTTTTCATTTACCACTTCTGCAATACCAATTTTATATTCGAAAACAATTTCTCTATATTCTTCTCTCTCATCTAGACGTAACTTAAACAATGACATTATATCTTCAACGGTAATATAATCTGAATTTTCAACCAAAATAACGAAACTACCATTACCATTATAAACAAAATTAGCTTTTGTTTTTCCAAATGATTCTTTTATACATGCGGTAAATAGCTTGATGATTTCATCACCTGTATTTCTTGAATACTCACCATTAATATGTACTAAATTAGCAATATCAACCATACAGTACACATTACCATCATCGAGAAGTTTTTTATCCTTAGTTTTAAGATATTTATCAAAATATGCTCTATTATTTAATCCAGTAAGATGATCAGTATAGAATATATAATTGATTATATCTCCAAGTCTGCCAAGCAGTATGGATCCACCACAACAAACAATCATAAGGAAGAAAAATGCAATTATTGTATAAAGTTTAACATTTACGCTTTCTTTTACAGAAGCAGTAGATAACACAGAAATATAACTCGCACCCAAATACTCGTTATACTCATCATTAGTTTTTGTCGTCTTGGCATAAAGTGCATTAAGTTCTTCTAACAAATTTGAAATCTCCGTTTCAATATTTGCCTGAATATTTTCATAATCCGCATTATGTATAGCCGTACAAGTCAAACCTGAATTTACGCATTGACCACCACATGCGCCGGTACAATTTGTAAATGTATCAATAACATATCTACAATAAGCCGAATCAATAATAGAATGTTGTTTGCTTTCGTTATGATCTTTCCAACTATAAATAAGTTCATCATAAGTTACTGTTTGATCACCAAAATATTCTTCAAGATTTCTTTCGTGAAGATTATCAAGAATATACTCTTAAGTTATGTTTGTATTTCCTGATTCTCTCATTTTTTCAACATACGCATCAATTACAGCCACAACATCTTCTATTATGCTATCTTCTTTGATATTAGAAATATCATTATTATCAATTCTTGTTGTATAGTCAGAAATAAGAACTGATTTGTTTTTAGTAATTTGATATTTGTAAATGTTTGAAAAAATTGCAGAAACCTTAACCTGTCTTAAATAATTAAATTCATCCGCGATATCGCTAAATGATGCGCCAGTTTGTGTTGATCTATAATAACTGTTTTGATCCATTCTTTGATATAAAGTACTTAATGTGTCATCAATACTTTTATCAATTACTTCCATCATTTCGATATAGTCATAGTTTCCGCTATTAAGGTTTTCAATAGTATTATTTGCAGGTGAAACATTAACGTATTTTTGGCTAAACTGAGCAAAATAAACATCTAATGTTTCATCTAATATTGTTCTAGCAAACTCGGCGCTTTCATCACTTGAGGCAGTAAAAGATATAATAAATGTACTTGGTTCATATATATATTCTTCGCCCTCTTCAAGCTTTGCCTCTTTTTGAGCCTGTTTGTCCTTATCAATAATAGGTGTAATATTTATTCTTGAAATAATGCTATCAACAGAATATATTCCTGTAAGACCCATCCTGTCAACAACCTTAGAAATAACGGCTGATGATTTTATTTCATTAACATCTAGTTTATCGCCGGTAGGAGCAAGACCCTTCTCTGCTTGTTCATCATTATAATGAATAACCTCTGAAGCAATGAATGTATTTGAAGAAGAAAGTTTAAAATAAACTAAATATGTTGTAACAAGGCAAAAAATTATTATAAATGGTAATAACTTTCGTAAATATCTCAAAATTTGAAAATTTTTCATCTTTATCCTCCTTTAATAATTTTATGCCTTTTTAGGAAATTTTTTTGAAATATCAAACAACATAATCGAAACATAAGCAAAAGCAGCAAAAACAATTAAACTTTTAAGTTCATTAATGAGTGATGTTCCATAAATGCTTACTGCAATGCATTGATTCATTTTATAGTTTGAATATTCTCTACCAGCATTTATTGCTTCTTTTTCAAATGCTCTTACATTGTTGTATATCACATCAATTAGCGCGTTAACTTCATCATATTTTTGAGTAGAAGTACCAATGCTCATTTTTTCGATAATTAAATCGTTATCTAACATCTCTTTTTCATTAGATGCAACATAATCACTAAAAGTTGTAGCCATTACTGATAGTTCATCAACACCAACTTTTGTTCTACCCATATAATATTTTCCAGATTCATCCCATGTTGGAACTAGAACAATTCTGGTCATTTCTTCACTATACATATCAATAGCTTGATTACATATATCGAATGAAATTTGATTTTTTTGTCTATCAAAATCTACATTTTTGTTTTGGAACGAAAGTCTTTCAACATATCCTGTTCCATTTCTTGCTATACCATTTTGTAGTATAAGTGATCTTAGGTTTTGATCAATTTGAGTCTCAGAAAATTGGAATACTTTACCTGCGATAGAATTAAATGTAGCTCCACTTTCGGTTACAAAGCTAGAATTTTTCCCAGCCATGCCATATAAATAATTCAAAACTGCATTTGTTTCTTTATCAAGATATGAAACAATATCCATATATTCCATTTTATCAAAATCAGGTTTTTCTGGATTAAGGCTAAAATTATCAATGTATTTTTCTATATAATACTCTTTATAGGACATTGTAATTAGTTTAATAACATTTTCAGCATCAAGATGGTCTGTATGTTTAGAAGCGCGATATTCAACAGCAAATTCAGTTGAAATATGATATTCAGACTCATCAGATACTCCACCTTGTACACAAGGATAAACTGACAAGCAATTCTTTAATTGCTTTACGGTTACATTGTCAAAAGCACCCTTTTTTATTGCTCTTTCAACAACTTCATCGCTTACAATTTCAGCCATATTATATCTTGTTCCATTAGAATTTTGCGCCTGAGAAGCTTCTGAATAATTAAGCGAAATAACAGCAGTTGCTGATTGTCTTAGATCAAAGTGGTTAAAAACACCAAACACACCTGTAATTAAAACGCAAACAATAATTATCCAGGCATTAAAATATTTTGCAGTTTTAAAAATCTGCACAAATTCTGTACGATTTACATTTTTCGCACGAAAATAAATAATAATTGCTGCAATAAAAAGCAATATGCCGATAATTAAAATCGGTATTTTTTGAAGTATTGATATAAACATTTTTATCTTCCTTGTAGTTTTAAAATTTATTAATATCGACTATAACCAATTCAGGTTGGTTATTAATTCTTAATATACCATTGTTTTCGAGACCCGAACTAACTATAAGCGGTCTTCCGGCAACATCATATCTACCATAAACATAGCAATCATTTCGCTCTGGAAAAATTCCGCCCTCGCGAGTATATAAAGGTCCTAATATTGGAACACGAACTTCACCGCCGTGAGTATGACCACATAACATCAGGTCCCCCCAATATTCATTGCTTTTAAATTCTTCAAATATAAATGGCTCATGTATTGCAGTAATTTTAAGATTATTACTATCTTCGTTTAAATAATTCCCAAAACTTTTTTCACCATATGGCCAAAACGAAGATGGGTTTGAGGTCAAAACACCGTAAACATCAACATTTGTAGTTCCAATTGTTATAGTGTCTTTTTTGTTTTTCAAAACCTTAAATCCAGATTTTTCAAGTTTTTCTGATAATGAATCAGAAAGTTCTAGTAATTTTGTTTCATCGCGATTTTCATCATTAAAAGAAAACTTTTTATCAAGTTCATTTTTGTTTAGTAAAAAGTCATAAACACTTTCAACTTCATTATTACCATAAACATAATACAACGGAGCAACTGTTGAAAGTTCTTTTCCTAAATGTTCTATTTTGCTTATATCAGCATCTTCTGGTTCGATAATATCGCCTGTACAAATTATAACATCAGGCTGTAATTTTGTTACACGTTCTATAAGATTCTTATTATTTTTGCCATAAGTACAATTATGTAAATCTGATATTTGAATTACTCTTATACGATTGTTTACCTTTAGGCTACTAACACTGTAAAACGTTTCTCTAAAGTTTCTGTTTGTAATATAATCACACATCACAACGCCTATGCTTACAGAAATACAAGCAAAAACTAATCCAATCGCAAGTAACTTTATAGCTTTGAAATTCTTTTTTATATTTTTATCTTGTTTAGTGGGTTTAGCTAGTTTACGCTTAACAATTTTTATTTTTTGTTTGTATCCTACAAACATACATATACTAAACCACAAAACATCTTTACACTCGTTTTTAAATCTCTTTAATGACTCACTACCATGGTAACCGACAACAACACAATTTTTATCAATTTTTTCAATTTCAAATGTATCAGCCCAAGTATCATAAAAACTCTGTGATTGCTCGTTTTTTAAATGCTCTTTAATTTGTTCTTGCAGAGCTTTTAAATCTTCAAAATATTTTTCGTTATGCATATTATACTAACCTTTCGAGGCGTTTTTATTTTTTATAAAGATTGCAGGTGTGCTCTGCAATATCTTGCCAGTTGTATTTTGCTAAAATAAATTCATCAATTCCATTACGAAAATCTTTTACGTAATTACTATCATCACACAAAAATTGTAGTTTTTGTGCTAAATCTTCAATATTTCCCTTTTCAAAATAAAGTGCTCTATCTTCGGCCACAGAAGTATTCTCTGGAATATTTGAACATAAAAGCAAATTATTATATGACAATGATTCTAAAAGACATAATGACATACCCTCTAAATCAGATGGTAAAACATTTATATACGCATTAGAATATATTTCGTTTAATGTATCTCCCGATATAAATCCTGTAAATATAATATTAGGATTACCTGATGCTTTTTTCTTGAGCAGTTTAACATAATCATCGGTATCACTAGTATCTCCTGCGATAACCAATTTTTTATCGGTATGTATCTTATTAAACGCATCAATAAGATAATGAATGCCTTTTTCTGCAGTAAGCCTTGAAACAACAGAAATATATTCATCCTTATAAATTCCGTACTTTTCTGTGATAAGTTGGGCTTCCTTTTTTTGAGGAGGAGTTATTCCATTATGTATAATCACGGTTTCACGATTATATGTTTCTTTAAAATAGTCGTACGCTGCCTTGCTTAGAACTATAACTTCATCAGCATATTTAGCAAGAACTTTCTCACCAAATTTTATATATTTTGATGCAAACCCTTTACCCCATTTTTCTCTTTGCCAATCAAGTCCATGAACAGTAGCAACACATTTTTTACCAAAAAGTTTTGGTATCCACAATGCAGCACAAGGTCCTTCAGCATGGAAATGAACAACATCATAATCGCCAAAGGCAGCTGCTATTGCTGCTGTAAAAGATGCTATCATTGCCGCAAATCCACGAACATTTAATGTCCATGCATTCTTGATTTTTACACCTTTATATTCATTGTTCTTAACAGTGCCAACATATTCATTCTCGACTTTATCAGATGAACGATTGTAGCAAGTAACATCTACACCCTTATCAACCAAAATAGGACATAGTGTTGTAAGAACATTTTCAATTCCTCCGCGTCTTGAAGGAACTACCTTGTGCCCAATCATAGCAACTTTCATTTTATTCACTCCAAATTTAAATTATCGCCCGGTAGCTGTGAGCATTACAATCGGGGTTTTTAACATGATTTTTAAATCATTTGCGTAAGTTCTTGTTTGTATGTATTCAATATCCATTTCAACCCATTCTTCAAATGGTACATCATTTCTGTTTTTGTGAATTTGCCAAGTACATGTGATACCAGGAGTAACAAGAAGGCGCAACTTTTGATAATCGGTATAAAATTGCACCTCTCTTGGAAGTGGTGGTCTTGGTCCTACAAGCGTCATATCACCTTTTAGAACATTAAAAAACTGCATAAGTTCATCAAGCGAAACTTTTCTCAAAAACTTACCGACTCTGGTTATACGCGGATCGTCTTTGATTTTAAATACAGGACCATCCATTTCGTTTTTCTTTGCAAGTTCATCAAGCATTTTATCAGCATTGGCCCTCATGGTTCTAAACTTATACATATAAAATTCTTTTCCGTGACGACCAACACGAATTTGCTTGTAAAAAGGTCCTGCACTTGGATCATCAATAACGATAACTATTGCAATCACAATCATTAACGGCAAGAAAAACAACAAAATTAATGTTGCAAAAAATATATCAAAAAGTCTTTTCTTTTTCCAATATGATAAATATGATTTTTCTATAATCGCTTCTAATTTTTCTCTTGTTTTTTCGTCTACGTTTTCCTTTTCAATATATGGCATTATTTTTCGCTTCTTTCTTTTAATTTCATTACAGAATCAAATTCTGTTTTTCTATTTTTAGAAAAATAAAATTTTTCAAAAATTATATTTTTGTCACTAAAATCAATTTTTTCATCATCAAAATAGCCTGGATGAAACAGCACTTCTATATCTCTATCCTTTTTTTGTGATAACTTTATATATTTAGGTAAAATTTTACTAACTCTTTTGTTATCCATTTTACCTGAGAAAAGAATACCCATAAAATAAGATTTATTTATGCTAGATTGACCGATATATTTCTTATTAATTATCCATAGCTGATTAAGCAACCACTGTTTAATGATGTTAACTGCGCTATACGTAAAGTAAAGAGATGGTGTTTTTATGTAAGGAATTATAGGCTCAAATGGTATTCGCATATAATCAACATCTATTTTTTCATCAACCAATACTTTAATTAAAGTCTTAAAAACAGAAGGTATCATGTGGGTATGCTGATGGCTATCAATACAAAATGACATTTCCTTAGGTAATATTTCTTTCCAGAACAAAACCTGAGCCTTTATTTCTTTATAAAGTTGATCTTCAAACTCTTTTTTCCTAAGAAAATTTAGTTTAAACAATCCACCGAAAGTGTACTTAAAATTACCATTTGCATCTGCTAACAAATTTACCTCATCGGGATTAGCCATACACTTACCTTCTACTAAATTCAAATGCAACGCAATTTTAATGTTTTTATTTTTAAATATGTTTTGTAAATCCGTATAATCAATATTTGGAAATACACTAACTTTATTTAATATACCCTCATCTATACACTGTTGTATATGATTTGATGACATCTCACACAAACCATAATCATCAGCAGAAATATATATCACTTAATTTTCACCTTCTGTACCAAGCTTAATAACTATTGTATCTTCAACTACCCTCACACAATTTTGTGATGGCCATTCTTCCATGGTTTTTACTGATTCATTATTAGTAAGGTTTTTCTTTTCTTCACCACTAACAAACGAGTAGTTTTTATCGCAATAATCATTAAATGCACTGCAAAATACGCTTTGTCCTACCGTTTCATCATCGGCACGAATTATGTAACCATCTGTTATTCCTGTAATATCAGGTGCAAGATTAACGCTATAATCACTACTATTATCAAGTGCGCCCAACACAAGAATCTTGTCACAGTTTTCTGTTCCTTCGGTTTGTTCAACGCGGTCAGCAATACGAATCAAAACACCATAAGATTTTTCATAAGCGATTTGTGCTTTATGATAACTAATGTTTGATATAACAATTTGATTAGCTACAATTGTTATTACTGTTAGCAAAATAATCCAGCATTTCACATATCTATGAGTCTCGTTTGAATCTGAACCTCTTTCATAAAGAATTATGAAGAACAAATAGAAAACTACATATCCCATAAGCATAAGATTGTGATAATCAATACCCGCATTTATAAACGCAAGTGCTCCCGCACCAAAAAGAAGTGAAACACTAAGTATCACAATCATTAAAACGTTTATAGGCTTTTTGTATAATTTATTTACTACAATGTATTTTAAATAATGAGCAACTGTAAAAACAAAAACAAAAACATTTAAAACAAAATATACATTTACACCTTCAGATATATCAAAGAAACAATTCATAAATGTTTCTTTAATTGAATAAAGAGAACCAATCAAATTAATTTCTGATAGTGCTGATGAAGAACTAATTCCTTGATAATCAAGTAATTCTAAAGAAAAAGCATGTAGGATCAAATTAAGTATAACGCTGTATAATACTATTCCAACAAGTCCTGTTGCAAGCATTTTAATGCTATGTTTTAAAACTTTAACAAACGATAAATTGTAATATATTATCTCATCAATTAGTTTTATTAAAATCAGCACTATTGTTACAGTAATATATGCTTGATAAATTCCTGTTGATAGAGCTATTAAAAAAGCAGAAATAATATATCTTGGTTTTTCCTTTGTCATAAACCATGCAGCAAGTGTTGATAAAAAGAACGCTATACTATATCCATCCGCTACATAATTATACATTAACACAGATGTAACCGTAGGAAATGTAACAATAACAGCACCTATTAAAACAGCAGTTAATTTTCTTTCGACATTAAGTATCCTGCAAATAAATACTGAACTTAAAGCATGAAAAACAATTGCGATAACGCCATTTAAAAATGGTAAATCATAAAATGAACTAAAAGAACAAACAACTGGCAAAAACCATCTTCCAAGACCTATCATATTTTGTGAGTCATATCTAAACACCAAAGAGTCCCAGTTAGGAAGCCAGTTTAATATTTTATAACCATGAGCGATTAAGCCTACAATTATAGCAGCCCAAAAGCAAAACTTCCATTGAGGTAATATTTTTGAGTTAAGTTTTTTTAAAATTTTCTCGGGCAAACTTACCACTCCAACCATTTAAATTTATATAAGAATTTTCCATATAGTTTGTTATATAGACTAACACCTAAAATACGCTTTAAAAATAATGTGCGTTTTGCAGTAGATGAAGTCCATGATGCACTAAAATGGTGTATTGAATATGTATTTTTAGTTAATACCTTTTTTCCTGTTAAATATTTTACTGGGCAAAGATAATCTTCCGGCAGCATACGAATTTTCATAAAAACTTGGTCTTTTATGTCAATATCCATACCTAATTTTTTTGCTGATGCTGTATTTCTGTCTGGGCAAGGTGTAATGTCGTAAGTACCATCTGGATTAATAAACGATATATCATCATAATCCTTAAGCATCTCGCCTACCAATTCATTGCCCTTTTCACAAGCAAAACCTAAACCTGTTGCTATAAGTCCATTGTCATCAAATCCCATAAAACCATTTTCATCAATAAGTTTATCAAGTGGTTTTATAAGCTCAACATCGGTATCGAGGTAAATTCCACCCTCATCATATAAAATCTTAAGTCTTACATAATCACTAACAAAAGCCCACTTGCCAGCATCATACGCTTCCTTAATATATTTGTTCTGATTTATGTCAAAATTATCTTCATTCCAACAAACAATTTTATAGTCAGGGCAATATTTTTTCCAACTTGCTATACACTTATTGGCAAGTTTGGGTAATTTATTGTTTCCAAACCAACAATAGTGAATTACCTTTGGAACACTCATGATCTCTTCTCCCTATATAATTCTAAAGCAGTATTAAAAACTGTTTTATTAAACACAAAATTGACAAGTAAATACAATGCTACTATCCATATTGAATGGATAACACCTTTTAACAAAAGTTGTAAAAATGACATATTGCTAAATGTATCTACAAAGAAAATAACCATAACAAAAGCAAAAACAGCGCCATTTACAATCCAATTTTTATATGTACACATACAACTTCTATTGAGAACCTTTTTATTAGAATAGTAAATCATACTTATACTACGATATACAAGTGCCGCTATTGTGCCCACAATAGCACCGCAAATACCAAAATATATAATTGCTACAATAGATACTGTTATATTGATAACCATTTCAATTATTGCATGAGATCGTGTTTTTTCAAAACTACCCGAATACTCAATAACACTGTTAGATGGTAGTTTTCCATTTGCTAAAAGATTCATAATTACAAACAGTAACACAAGATAAACATTTGTATAACTAACGTCATTTATACCACCTGTATAAATTTGTATAAGTGGTAATAAAAATACCGCCATTAAAGTATAAATAATAAATGTAGCCATAACATAAAATGTCTCGTATACATTAAACACTCTTTGAAATTTATTACGGTCTGTATGAAACATTTGACCGAGCGCAAAATTAAATCCCGAAACAATACTGGTTATAAAATTTTGCATCTGTGAAAAAAAGATATTATATATAGAATAAACGCTTACAGCTTTGAAATCACATAAAAACGAAATAAGAATTATATCCGTATTGCTAAATATCATTCCGGAAAGCTGATGGACAAGAACTGAATTTTTTTGAGATATAGCGTTAAAATCAGGCTTTGCCTTTAAATCGATCCATTTGTATTGGCGCTTTGCATAAAAATATAAAAATGCTAACTGCCCTACTGCTATTACACAGTATACTAACTGAATAAGAATAAGACTGTCGGTAAGAAGCAAAACTAAAACTTTTCCAACGTTAGATAAAAGTTGTAGTACAATTTCAGAATTATTTATTACATATCTTCTACCATCAACTTCCATAAGTATTCTGTACTTGGCTTGAACAAAATAACTAAATAGTGATGGAATTGCATTTAATATGATTATAAAAAATAATATGTTGCAATCTATTGCTGTTGGTATTACATAGGAATAAATTATTGCTATAACAATAACAATAATTGAGTACACAATACCCGTTTTTATATAATAATTATTAGTTGCCGAAAGAACAGCGTTAGCGCTTTTATAATCCTTCTCACCAATTCTTTTATAAAGGGCTTGAGTGGTAGCAAGTCCTACACCGGCCTCTAAAAGACACATATATGTAAAAATTTGTTTTATTGTCGAAAGAACGCCATTAACTTCCGATCCAAAATTTTCAAGATATAATCTTGGTAAAAGAAAACTCAATGATATAAGTACAAACTGATAAATTAATGATGATACCAAATTTCGTTTGATTTTAGAGTCCTTATGTTTCAAACTGCCACCTCCCTTATAAAATTAATAAAATCTTACACTTGATTACAAATATAATCTTTTGTTGCGTTATCTTTAGGAATTATCTTTCCAGGATTACCAATAACAATGCTATGGTCAGGAACATCAAAATTAACATATGCAAGTGGTGCTATTAGAACATCGTTACCGATTTTAATGTTCCCTACTATAACAGCATTAGTACCAATCCAACAATTATCGCCTATCACAGGTGTTCCTTTTCTTTTTCCGCGATTTTCAACTCCGATTGTGACACCAGTAGATATATTTACATTTTTACCAAGTTTAGCATCAGGATTGATTATAACTCGCCCAAGATGTCCGATATAAAAACCTTCACCAATACTTGTTCTTGCTGGTATTTGAATCTTGGTTTTATTAGATAATTTCATCAACCTTAACATATAAAACGCTTTTAAAGGTTTAAATGCACATAAATTTGCTTTTCTAAACAAGGATATATATTTTATTTCCAAAGGTCGAAAAACTTTTTTTAAAAAAGGTTCGCCTTTTTCACCATAATACCTGTATAAATCCTTTTTAAATATTTCATTCATATTTTTTCACCATCGTTTTCTTTAGCTTCAAGAAATATTTTTCTAGTAATAAAATTATAAATCGGTACAATTACCATCGCTAATATTTTTATTACAAGATAATGGATAGATGTAAAGGAAACTCCCGCCCATAAAATTAATTGATTTAATCCTAAACCTCCAACACTAAGTAAAACAAATATGACAAATTCTTTAAATTTGTTTTGATTTTTACTGGTAAAAACAAATGCCATACTTAAAAGATAGTTTACAATAACCGAAACACTAAAAGAAATTGCCGAAGAAATCAAAACATCAGCGCTTAATATCTCCTTTAAAAATACTAAAACGCCTATATCTACAACGGAGGCAATTACTCCTACAATTGAAAATTTAATTAATTGAATTATCACCTAGTAATCCCTCCGTTTTGTTAGATTTTTATAAATATGTAATTATGCTAAAACTGTTTTTTTACTTTGCTTGTTTAAATACATTTCTTTATCAGCTTTTTCAAAAACATCTTCATACGTTTTATCAACATCGGCATTAAAGATTGAAACACCACGCGCAATTGATAATTGTATTTTTTTATCATTTACTGTTATAAAATCATCTTGACAAGCATTATCAAGTTTTATAATCAAATCTTGATATTGATCATAGTCATTGCCGCTTATAACAATCGCAAATTCATCGCCACCGATACGGAATACCATGCTGTTTTCAAAAATATTATTAAGAATATTCGCAGTATGAATAATCAAATCGTTACCTGTTGCATGGCCAAATTCATCGTTTGTTTGTTTTAAATTATTGATATCGGCAACCAAAACACCAAATTGAGCATTATTAGCGCTTATTTTTTGATTAAGGGTTTCAATTGCTTCAATGTAAGCTGTACTGTTTTTAATACCGGTAAGAGAATCCTTATACGCAAGAGCATTTATATACGCTGTATAATTTTGAATCTTTTCATAGGTATTATTAAGCACTCTCGATAATATGCCAATTTCATCCTTTGTGTTTACAGAAATTTCTTCTAACTGTTTTCCTTCTGCGCCTAATGACATTTCTTCCGCAGCAGAAGTAAGTTGTTTTAACGGACGGACAATTCTATTGGTAACAATAATCGTATACAAAATCGAAACAAAAAGCACTATAACAAACGCAAGAACTATTTTACTCAGCATAGGATGTATATCGTGTTGAATATCTTTGTAATCCGCTCTAAGTTCAAGTTGCATTCCGTTTAACAATGTAGTGGTCGATTTTGCGTATGGATTATTGCTTTCTATTATTTTGTTATCACTATAATTGGTTTTCCCATCTTTAGATAATAAAAATGCTTTACCTTCATCATAAACTGAAATGCTTTGAATTTGCTTAACCAAATATTCAAAATTCATATCAAATCCAATTACACCAAGTAAATGCGAATCAATATATAGCGGAACAGTGTATGAGATTATTTGTTGATCATAATTTGTTAGGTAATATGGTTCAATCCATGTTGCCTCGCCTGCATTCGCAGCCAAGTAATAAATTTCCATATCACTGCTTGAATTTTTTGTAAGTTCAATATTAATTATTGAATTTTCAGTAATAAAAATATTATAGCCAACAACTTTGTCAACGTATTTTGGATCTATGCAAAAGAAGAAACCTTCCACACCATTGGTATTAAGCGCTACCTCTAAAAACATTGCTTTAATTTTTTCAAAATAATTTAAAACAAACTCTTTTTCGTAAAGGTTTTGCAAATCATCAATTTCAGCTTCTGCATAATGTTCCATAATTTTAGCCGAT
This sequence comes from Acutalibacteraceae bacterium, assembly GCA_045646305.1. Taxonomy (GTDB): domain Bacteria; phylum Bacillota; class Clostridia; order Oscillospirales; family Acutalibacteraceae; genus UBA737. The sequence goes on along the minus strand of JAZRKK010000064.1, from coordinate 42,058 downwards.
TTTTCTATATCTCCCAACATATCGTTGATATATGCCGATTCCTTTTGGGTGACATTATTTAAAATTCTATCAGCATCCTTATGCATAACATTATGTGTCATTTTAACAGCAATTGCCGATACACTTGCGGTCATAACAAGTAATCCTAAAATTACCACAGATAAAATTTTTGTTTTTATTGATTTCATCCTAACCCACCTCGCTTATGCACCGGTAACACCAGTAATAATTCGGCAATATCCGTCTAAAACTAACATTCCATCTGAAAAGTTTATTAACTTTCCGCTAAAGCGAACCATTACATCGCCCCAGTTTGGATGAAGCCACGGAAACTCGATTTGAACCGCTTTATCGCCAATTATCATTTGTTCAATATTTTCTTCCACATAACTTAAGTAGTCAGGGTGAATATTAGAAAACCAGTATTCATATCGTTCTTTAGGGGAGAAATTAGGGTCAAACGCTAATGTCTTTTCCATAATATCATCAACATGAAGTTCGTAAATACCACTGCGTTTATTCATTCGTATTTTCCAAAGCCCTACTTCATTATCACGAAGAATATCCTTTGGATCAAAATGAATAACACCCATTTTATTTTTAAATTCATAAAGCTTGTTAACAAAATCCACACGTTGTTTATACTCTGCTGATGTAGAATCAAAATAGGTTCTTTCTATTACATCGGCAGTATTAGGTTTATCAAAAAGATAACCTTGAATAATGTCAGGAAGCAATAATTCAAGCGTAACCAATTCACGTGTGCTTTCTACACCTTCGCAACAAGTTCTTATTGAATTGACCTTTGCAAATTCAATAACATTGCTAATTAATTTATGGTTATAACTATCCTTTTCAATTCCGCTTACGAAAACACGATCTATCTTAATTTCGTTAATATTAAGTTGCTTTAAATAACCAAGGTTAGAATAACCTGTACCAAAGTCATCGATAGCAAAATTTATGTCGTATTTTTTTAGTGATTTGATTATGTCTTTAACTTGCTCACTATTATGCAACTCAATTGATTCTGTTATTTCAATTGTAAGCGCATCGCCGCTTACACCTTCTTTATGTAACACTTTAACAATTTTTTCCGCAATATTTACATCTTCAAATTGTATTACGGAAAAATTAACGCTTACGCGAAGGTTAGGTAAATATTCGCGCCATTTTTTACATTGTTTTAAAGACTCGCTTAGTACCCATAATCCTACTTTTTTTATAAGTCCGGATTGTTCAAGTACAGGAATAAACTCATCAGGAAAAACTCTTCCACGAGTTTTAGAATTATATCGTAAAAGCGCCTCAACACCATAGATATCATAATTACCCGCTTTTACCTGTGGCTGATAATAAATTTCAAAGCCATCGCAACCATTATCAACACTTGTTTTTAATTCTTCTAATAACGCGTAAGCTGTTATTTTTTTGCTTAAATCCTCTTCTGAGAAAAATTCAATACGTTTATTTGTGCGCTGTTTTGCCTTTTTAAGAGTCATGTTTATTGAATCCAACATCTGTGTTTCATCAAAAAACAAAGATTTATCTATCGGAACAGAACTTGCGGTGATTGTGCATTTATCAAGCATTGATTTTTGAATTGTGTCATAAACCATACTCACTTCATCTTCTGAATCAACATTTAAAATAAGGGCAAAATTATTGTGATCAATATGATAAGCATTATCAACACAGCTTAGTCCCTCACAAAATTCAGCCATCTCTTTTAAAATCTCATCACCGTATTCTCTACCATGAGAAAGGTTTATAGCAGCCAAACCATCGATATCCAAAAACATTAGGTAACCTTTACCGTTTTCAAGTTTTGATTTTAGGTCATATCGAAGTTTGTTTTTATTCCAAAGACTTGTAAGTGGATTATAAAGATGGCGTAAATTTTCTTCAGATACACGACCAAGCATTAAATATGGTACGTCATCATCATCTTTTACAACAGTTCCGTGACAATTAATCCATACTTTTTCGCCTTTTCTGTTTATCCAGCGATAATCTAAATTATGTATATCCTTTTTACCGGTTTTTACCTCTTCAAGACTTTCCAAAACCGCTTTACGGTCAGCTGGATGAATAATTCTCATCATTTCAGGGGTAGTATTTGTTTCGCTTCCGTTTTTGCGAATATCATAATTTCTATCAATATCACCAAAAAACCATCTTGCATCTGATTTTATGTCCCAAATAAATAGGTAATCATCAGTTGTTTGATTTATTGTTTCTATAAGTTTGCAAGTAGTTTTAAAACCATCGGTAGTTTTTAAGAAATTTTCCATATTCATCACCGCTCATTTCTTTTAAAATTCTGCATAAAACCCAAAAAAATAAACACTTCCTCTAACATAACATTATAATATAAAACACCATCTTTGTCAATGTAATATAATATATTTATATATAATAATACATAGGCAAAAAAGGCATCCACTTTTGCTAAGTGGATGCTTTTATTAAAAATTCTATAAGTGTTTTAAACAAAATCAAATGATGATTATAAATCATATCATAAGTATAGCCTATTCCATCAGTGTAATTTATTAAGCCTTGATTACTTTCGTAGGTAACGCATGGCTCACCACACAAATGTGTAAGCGCAGATGGTAAATTGAATGATGTTGGTAAATCACGATTTTCACCATAATCAAAACTAATATTAGGCGTATATAAATCAAGATTTTTTTCTTTACAAGCTTGTTTTAATATTTGTTCAAAATCGGCTATTTTTTGCTTAATTCCAAGCGGTGCATACGCGGGGCCTAATATGTGATTTTTGCAATTTGTTCCGCCATGTAAAAGCACGGTAAAATCCGGTACAAACCTTTCGCAAACATCAAATAGTGCCTGTGTTTCATTTGCTTTTTTACCAAAAAAATCATCGTGCATCAAATTAATGCCATCATCATTAAAATATCCGCCTAAATAATCTACATATTCTTTTATCGGATGCTTAAGTTTGCACTCGGGCCAACCACAAAGTGTTCCATCCTTCCAAGTACCCTGATTATAATATCGCAAATCACTAAAACTTTTACCAACAAAACTGTCAAAAGGCACGTGTGAACGCCCATCAGGATTGATACAAGGAATGATAATTAGGTTGATTTTTGTGGAAAGTGTCTGTATTTTCTCATATTCTTTTCCATCTAAATCTTTGCCTGTTTCTATAATATTTACAAGATTAAGCAAAGCTGATGTTCCCTCAAATTCTCCACCATGAATACAACCTACGAGTAACAAAGTTGGTTTATATATCGGCGATGACTTATCGGCAAAACAGGACTTGTCTTTGCCACCTAACGCTGAACTTAAATTCGCTGTACGTTTAAACTTGTTTTCTTCACCATAACGTAGCATATAAACAGGTCTATCACCTGCTGATTTGCAAATTATAGTTACATTAGCTTTTTTTGCTGAATTTATTGTATTTTCAATATCATTAAGACTTGTTTTATAGTAATTTGGTATATTGTCCATTCGTTTTGTCCTTAATTATTTTACCGTGTATTCTCCTGGGGTAAGTTCGAACACCATTTTTCCATCAATTATTTCGCTATTAAGCAATTTTTTATTAAATACAATTCCATTAATTTCAACTGTTTTTTGTCCACTTAAAAGTGGAAATTCAATACGAGCAGTACCATAAGGTATTACAAAATGATATACAAATTTATCCTCTTCATAATACCATTCACTAACTATTTCGCGATAACTTGCTTTAACACTTGTAATGCGTTTTTGTGCATCAGGCATTGGCGACAAGACAAAATGCTCATCAAAGCCCGTACACTCAGCATCTGGCTTAATACCCGCCACACAAGAATACATCCACTCAGCTACTGCGCCGTAAGCATAATGATTAAAAGAATTCATCTTTACATTACCAAATCCACTGTCTTTAGTAAATGAATTCCAACGCTCCCAAATAGTTGTTGCCCCTTGTTTTACACTATAAAGCCAAGATGGATCAGAATCTTGCAAAAGAAGTGAATAAGCAAGATCATTCAGCCCAACTTTTGCGAGTGTTTGATTTAAAATACCTGTACCAATAAATCCTGTTGATAACTTATATCCGTTATCAATAATCTTTTTTTCAAGGTTTTTTATTACTTTTTCGCGCACTTGACCTGAAAGCATATCAAAGTACAAAGGAAGCAAGTAAGCTGTTTGACTTTTTTCTGAAATTTCGCCATTAATGACATATTTATCATAATAATGAGCGAGGATTTTTTCACTTAAATCTTTATAATGTTTCTCACGGTCTTTTTTATCCAAAATTTTAGAAAACTTTTGCATTAAAACAGCATTATTATAGTAATAACAAATCGAAACATACAATTTGTCGGTTGGCTCATAACTCAACCAATCAGCATACCAAGCATTAGCACCATCAAGGCCATTTTTTCGCTCGATATAACTCATATACTCTTCCATAGAGTCAAAATGCTCTTTGATGACTGTATCATCACCATACATCATCCATAATTTATAAGGGATAATAATACCCACATCAGCCCAAGCCGCAGTACCACAAAAATTTTTTTGGAAAACAGCAGGACAAATATCAGCATACGCACCATCGCGCTCATTTTGCGAATCACGCATATCACCAAGATACTTACTTAAAAAATTGTATGTATCAGCGATATATGATGCCGCTCCGCAAAAGATTCCGGTATCACCGGTCCAACCAAGTCGTTCATCTCGCTGTGGGCAATCGGTAGGTACGCCCAAATAATTTCCCTTCATACCACGAACTATATTTTTATATAGCTGATTCACCATTGAATTTGAACACTCAAACTCGCCTTCAAACTGCATATCAGCACCTAAAACTTCGGCAGTTATGCACTGGATATTTATATCCTTATTTGCTGTGATTTCCATATATCTAAAGCCATAAAAAGTATGTAATGGTTTGATTATATTAAGTTGTCTGCGAGTTGTTGTAGATGCCGCTACATAATTAAAACGAGAAAGCGCAGAACGATAATTTTCGATATAAAGACTGCCTTTAGGCCCATCATTTCCACGTGATCTATCTCCGCTATCATTAAGCATTTCGGCAAAAAGACACTTGATTTCAGTTCCATTTAAAGCATTAATTGCAAGAGATGGTCGACCAACAATATCCACGCCAAAATCCATTATTAGCGTTTGACCTGCTTTTAGCATGATACACTCACAGTTTTCGCCAACCGCCTTTTTAATTACCTTTATTTCACCAAAATCTGTATCGTTATCCTTTATACCACGATAAACAACAGCGCTTTGTGGCGCAATATATTCAGTAACGCGTACCTTTTCACCCTCAAAATTTACAATTTCACACGTGTAATCGGTAAAAATTTCAGCCTTTTTCCACTCAGTACTATCGGGATTTACTATTGGATCAGGAATTGTCGCATCAAAAAATTGTCCATTCCATATATCAGCATAAAGCACAGGACCACAAAGCGCTGCGTCCCAACTTTCATCTGTTGCTATAATTTCGCTACTACCATCTTTATACAAAATTTCTATCTCGGCGCATAAGGCAGTTTTTTTATAACCATAATATCCGTTTGAAATTCTACCCGACCACCAACCAGATGATACGCGTGATCCAAATATGTTGGTACCTTTTTTCTTGATATAAGGCAAAATATCATACTCATATTCAAAAACGCGATGTCTATAATCAGTCCAAAGGGGTGTTAGCTCATCCTCACCTATACGATTACCATTAAGCAATGCCTCAAAATTACCCAAAGAGGTAATTCTAAGAACGGCAGATTTTACCTGTTTTTTTATATCAAACTGTTTTTTTACAGTAAGCAATCCGCTGGTTTTAGGTATGTCATTATCACGCGTGTTTAAAATGCTACCAAATTCATTTTTTTCTAAATTATAAAAATCATCACTCATTTGAGGAGTCGTAATAAATACGCCTTTTTTCATAAAATAACACGCCCTTTCTTTACAGTGGAATTTTACCATAAACATCTTGATTTTTCAATCATTTAATATTAAAATTAGTTAGGTGATTTTATGAAATTATGTGAAATTAATATTAGAGATCCTTTTATCTTACCTTTTGAAAATAAGTATTATATGTATGGCTCTCGCGTTGGAGTTCAAACAGGTTTTGATGTGTACGAAAGTACCGACCTTGAAAATTGGAGCGCGGGAAAAAGCATTTTTGAAATAAGTGATGATTTTTGGGCTACATGCGATGCTTGGGCACCAGAAGTTCATTATTATAACAACAGGTTTTATATGTTTGCTTCTTTCAAAGCCGAAAATGTTTGTCGAGGAACTCAAATTCTTGTAAGTGATGCTCCTAATGGTATATTTTTACCTATAACTAAAACGCCAATTACACCATCTGATTGGGAGTGTTTAGATGGCACTTTTTACATTGATAAACTTGGCAATCCACATATTATTTTTTGTCATGAGTGGGTTCAAATTGGCGATGGAACCGTTTGCGAGATGCAGCTTTCTAAAGACCTTACTTACGCTGTAAGCAATCCGCGTGTGCTTTGGAACGCTACTGATTATAAACACGTAAAATCCGTTCGCAAAGACTGGCTTGCTTGTGTTACTGATGGGCCATTTTTATACCGCAATCATAATGGTGACTTGCTTGCTGTTTGGTCTTCGTTTAATGATAATGGCTATACAGCGCTTGTATCTCAAAGTGATAATGGTGATATTGATGGTAATTGGTCAGTATGTGATACGCCACTATCGGCTGTTGATGGTGGCCATGGTATGATATTTAAAGCGTTTGATAATAAAGAATATTTTATAATGCACAAACCTAACACCGCCATCCTTGAACGCCCAGTAATTACTCAACTTAACAAAGAAAACGGTAAGATATTTATATAGCAAAAAAGGCTTGGAATTTCCAAGCCTTTTATTCTTTCAAATATTTGTTAAGATAATTAAGTACCATCTTTTTATCCGCTGACCAAAGTGGCGCTATCAAATCACTTTTTGCGCCATCCCCTGTTATACGATGTACAACTATATCTTGTGGTAAAACGCTTATACACTTTTTTAAAATATTAGCATACTCCTCAAGTGACAAGCACTTAAATTTCTTTGCCTCATACTCATTTTCTAAATCGGTGTTTTTTAGTACGTGTAAAAGATGAAATTTAACACCATCAGTACCTGCTTTCACCGCGTTACGAGTAGTATTTACCATATCTTCAATTGTTTCATTTGGTAGCCCTAAAATAATATGGGTTACAACATCAATTTCTGCTTTTTTAAGGCGATTTACCGCATCAAAATACACAGAATTTTCATAGCCTCTGCGTATAAATTGTACGCTATTTTCATTAGTAGTTTGTAATCCTAATTCAACACTTACCGGTTTTATCGCATTTATATTTTTGAGTAAATCAATTACATCATCACTTAAACAATCGGGCCTTGTACCGATTGAAAGGCCTACAATATAATCAGGTTTTATCGCTTCAAAATATAATTTTTTTAGTTTTTCTATTGGCGCGTAGGTGCTTGTAAAGGCTTGAAAATATGCAATATATTTGCCGCTTTTTATTTTGTTTTCTACTCGTTGTTTTGCTTTTTCTAATTGTTCTGATACGTTGTTGCCACTTTCAGCAAAGTCGCCACTGCCTAAAGCCGAACAAAAAATACATCCGCCCGTTCCAACAGTTCCATCACGATTAGGGCATGTAAAACCACCATCTAATGACAATTTATAAACCTTTGAGCCAAACTTTTGCTTGTAATAATCGTTTGCGGTTTTATACATATTTTCACCCCCTACTTTTTTAATAAATTATATAACAAAAACACTATTCTTGCAATAAATTTTGCTTTGTGATATACTTAAAAAGTACTAAACGGGGTGATTTTTTGAATTTTAAAAACAGTGGTAAATTAAAAGCAATAACTTTTAGTTATGATGATGCGGTAACTCAAGATATCGAATTTATTGAACTTTTAAACAAATATAATTTAAAAGCAACTTTTAACATAAACTCTGAACTGCTTGGTCGAAAAGGTATGCTTATTCGTGAAAATAAACGCATTTCACACTATAAAGTACACGCAAGTGATGTAAAGGATTTATACGATGGTCATGAGGTTGCAGTTCATACACTAACTCACCCACGCTTACCCGACATTGCTGATGATGCTGAAGTTATACGCCAAGTAGAACAGGACCGCCTAAATTTATCAGAACTTGTTGGATATGATGTTATCGGTATGGCTTATCCTTGCGGTGGTGTTAACAATGATGATCGTGTAGCAAAATTGATAAAAGAAAATACCGGTGTTAAATACAGTCGCACAATAACCTGTAATAATAGTTTTGACTTACAAGATAACCTGTATCGTTTTGATCCGACAGTATATCACCTTGATTTTAATGATCTTATGAAAATGGGTCACGATTTTTTAAATATGGCACCCGATAAACCTCAAATTTTTTATATTTGGGGTCATACCTATGAATTTGATTATAAAAGTGATTACCGCGTAAAATTTGAAGAGTTTTTAAAGCTTATTTCAAATAAAGATGATATATTTTATGGTACTAACAAAGAAGTATTATTGTGATTTAAAGGAGCTAAAAAATGAAACGTTTATTTTCAATTTTCATTGTTTTGACACTATTGCTCACATTATGTGGTTGCAAAAAAACAAGCATAAATAAAGGCGCTGATATTACATTAACCTTTGTATACAAATCAGATAACATCAATGTTGTATTAGAAGATAGCGAGTCAGAAAAAATCATTTCTATCCTTGATGGAAACAGGTATATTTCTATTTTTTCTGCAGCTCCTTCTTGTGGTTTTAGCGAAAATGTTTCGCTTAAAATCGGCAATCAAATTTTTGCTATAGCCCGTGATAATTGTAACAACATACACGATATTACAAATTCAAAATATTTTGATATTTCAAAAGAAGATATGGACTATATTCGTTCAGTATTTATAAAATATGGCGGTTATTTCCCCTGTGTTTAACAAAACAAAAAGGCTTGACTGATTTGTCAAGCCTTTTCTTTTAGAATAATGTTGTTATCCAATAAATGAACCCATATATCACACTTGCTATCGTTCCATACATAATCACAGGTCCTGCTATTGTAAATATTTTAGCGCCAATACCTAAAATATACCCCTCGTTTTTAAACTCGATTGCGGGTGAAACCACCGCATTTGCAAAGCCGGTTATCGGCACTAAAGTCCCAGCACCGGCACGTTTTGCGATTTTGTCAAAAACACCAAAACCTGTAAGCAATGCCGCTATAAAAATTATTGATACTGGGACAGCCATTTTAACTACCTTTTCAGGCAAATCAAGTTCTGTATACAGTTTGCTTAATAACTCACCTATAACACAAATGGCACCGCCCACTATATACGCCCAAATAAAGTCCTTTATCTTAGGCGATGGTGGCGATGCCTTTTTTGTCATTTCACTATATTTTTTCTTATCAGGCAACATAAATCACACTTCCCTTTCGGGAATATTGTTACCTTAAACTAGTGGTTTATACGGATTATATTTTGTCAAAAAATCTTCCCACTGTTCTTCGGTTAGTGACTCTCCATCCTGCTTACCGTATTGTTTATATAAAGCTTCAACCAACATATCGTAAAGTTTGTTAGTTTTGATGTTAGCTCTAATAAGCACAACAGCAATCCAAACAGCAATCAACAACAAAATCACAGCTGGCACTGCATGTCGCCAGTAAAAAGATAAATTAAGTTGACCTGCCGAATCGCGAGTAATATGGTAATAAGCAAAAACCATCGCGGGCTGTGAAATCACAGTTAACGCGCAACCTATAATTTTTTGATGACACAAATATAGCGCCGCACCTACAACCATCACACCAGCACCAATGCTGATTGTGATAAAAGAATTGGCAATATGATTAAAATCAGCTTGTCCAACATTAAGCATAAGCACCGTACTGAATATAAAAATTGCTGTCATAAAAAATGTATATATCCACAAAATATACGATATTGCCGACAAGGTGTTTATAAGTTTACCACCATCTTTGGCGTATTCAATACCATATTTGTACTTATATTTTTCAACATAATCTAAAATATTTGCTTGTCTTTTCATAAAATCACCGAAAATTATTATACACTAAACAACATTACTTGACAAGTATTTATCAAAAATTATATAATAGAATTTGGTGATTTTTATGGCAAAAATAAACATTGTAATGGTAGAACCCGAAATACCACAAAACACGGGTAACGTTGCGCGTACCTGCGCCGCAACAGGTGCTAGACTTCATTTGGTAAAGCCTATGGGTTTTACACCAGATGACAAAAAGCTAAAACACGCAGGTCTAGATTATTGGAAATATCTTGATATTACCTACTATGAAGGTCTTAATGACTTTTTTGAAAAAAATAAGGATGGTAACTTTTTCTTTTTTACAACTAAGGGGCGCCAATCCCACTCTGAGCCCAACTATCCCGATAATTGCTTCTTGCTTTTCGGAAAAGAAAGTAAAGGTTTGCCTGAAGAGTTACTACTAAAACACCCAGATACCTGTGTTAGAATACCAATGCAGGGTGAAATACGTAGTCTCAACCTTGCAAATTCAGTTGCTATCGCTGTTTACGAAGTTTTACGCCAGTGGGACTACCCTGCTCTCGAAAATTTTGGACAATTGCACAATTACAAGTGGGAAGATAATATTTAATTTTATATATTTATATATTGAATTTTTCAAATTTTGTGGTAGAATATATTTGTATAATTTTTAACAATCTTGAAAGGATGTTTTAAAATGAGTTTACTTAACAAAAAAACAGTTGACGACATTAATGTAAAAGGTCAAAAGGTTCTCGTTCGTTGCGATTTTAACGTTCCACTAAAGAATGGCGTTATCACCGATGAAAACAGAATCAATGCCGCTCTCCCAACAATTAAAAAGCTTATCGCTGATGGCGGTCAAGTTATACTTTGCTCACATCTTGGCAAACCTAAGGGTGAACCATAGCCAGAGCTTTCTTTAGCTCCTGTTGCTGCTTGTCTTTCAGAAAAACTCGGTCAAGAAGTTGTATTCGCTGCTGATGATAACGTTGTTGGTGAAAACGCTAAGGCTGCTGTTGCTAACATGAAAGATGGCGATGTAGTTCTTCTTCAGAACACTCGTTACCGTGCAGAAGAAACCAAAAATGGCGAAGCATTCTCTGCTGAACTTGGTTCACTTGCTGATATATTTGTAAACGATGCATTTGGTACTGCTCACCGCGCACACTGCTCAACAGTTGGTGTAGTAGCACACGTTAAAGAAGCTGTTGCTGGTTACCTTATTGGTAAAGAGCTTCAATACCTCGGCAATGCTGTTGAGACACCTGTTCGCCCATTCGTTACTATTCTTGGTGGCGCTAAGGTTGACAGCAAACTCCCAGTTATTGAAAATCTTCTCACAAAGGCTGACACTCTTATCATTGGTGGTGGTATGGCGTACACATTCCTCGCAGCTAAGGGTTCCGGCGTTGGTACATCACTTATTGATGAAACAAAGATTGACTACTGCCGCGATATGATGGCTCAAGCTGAAGCAAAAGGCGTTAAGATTCTTCTTCCTATCGACTGCACAATCACAAAGAGCTTCCCTGATCCAATCGATGCTCCAATTGATATCGAGGTTGTTGATGCTGACAAGATTCCTGCTGATATGATGAGTCTTGACATCGGCACCAAAACTGCTGAACTTTACGCTAACGAAGTTAAAGGCGCTAAGACAGTTGTTTGGAACGGACCTATGGGCGTATTCGAAAACCCAATCCTTGCAAAAGGTACTATGGCTGTTGCTGAAGCAATGGCAGAAACCGATGCTGTTACAGTAATCGGTGGTGGTGACTCTGCAGCTGCTGTAAACATCTTGGGCTTTGGCGACAAGATGACTCACATCTCTACCGGTGGCGGCGCAAGTCTTGAATTCCTTGAGGGTAAAGAACTCCCAGGTATTGCAGCACTTAACGATAAATAATTAAAAATTAATTTAGGCGGCTCGGGTTTCCCCTGCCGCCGAATTTTAAGTTATAAGAAATATAAAATTTAGGAGAAATACTTATGAACAAAGCAAAAAGACAGGCAATTATTGCTGGTAACTGGAAAATGAACAAAACCCCTGCAGAAACAACTGCTCTCATCAATGAGATGAAACCTCTCGTAGCTGATGCTGATTGTGAAGTTGTTCTTTGCGTACCTTTTATTGACATTGCTGCCGCTGTTGAAGCAGCAAAAGGCTCTAATATTAAAATTGGTGCTGAAAACGTTCACTTCAAAGCTTCAGGCGCATATACTGGTGAAATAAGCGCTGAAATGCTTACTGCTGCTGGTGTAGAATACGTTGTAATTGGCCACAGCGAACGCAGACAGTATTTTGGTGAAACTGATCAAACAGTTAACCTTCGTACACTCGCTGCTGTAAACGCTGGTCTTAAGGCTATTGTTTGCGTTGGTGAGACTCTTGAACAGCGCGAACTTGGTTATACAGAAACTCTTCTTAAATACCAAACAAAAATGGCTCTTACAAACGTAAGCGCTGAAGATCTTAAGAACATTGTAATCGCATATGAGCCAGTTTGGGCAATCGGTACTGGCGTTACTGCTCCTGCTGACCAGGCTGATGAAGGCAATGGCTATGTTCGCGCAGCAATCGCCGAAGTTTACGGCGCTGATGTTGCAGAAACAGTGACAATTCAGTACGGTGGTTCTATGAACGCTGCTAATGCTGATGAACTTGTTGCAAAAGTTAATGTTGATGGTGGTCTTATCGGCGGCGCATCACTTAAAGCACAAGATTTTTCAGTAATTGTTAAAGCAGCAAGCAAGTAATTAGGAGATACAAAATGAAAAAACCTGTTGTTTTATGTATTATGGACGGTTTTGGCATTCGTAATGTAAATGAAGGCAATGCTATTCATACCGCTAAAACCCCTAATCTTGACAAATTTTTCAACGAAAACCCATTTACAACAATCGGTGCCTCAGGTCTTGATGTAGGTCTTCCTGACGGACAAATGGGTAACAGCGAAGTTGGTCATACCAATATTGGCGCTGGACGAGTAGTATATCAAATGCTCGTTAAAATTACAAAAGATATTAACGAAGGTACATTCTTTAATATTGAAGCTCTTAAGGGTGCTATTGAAAACTGCAAAAAGAATGACAGTGCTCTTCACCTTATCGGTCTTCTCTCTGATGGTGGCGTTCATAGTCATATTGAACATCTTTATGGCCTTTTAGAAATGGCTAAGAAAAATGGTCTTACAAAGGTATTTGTTCATTGCCTTATGGATGGTCGTGATGTTTCTACAACAAGTGGTATCGGTTTTATCAAAGATTTGCAAGATAAAATGCTAGAACTTGGTGTTGGTAAAATTGCATCTGTTATGGGCCGTTACTACGCTATGGACCGTGACTTTGCTTGGGACCGTGTTGAAAAAGCGTATGCTGCTATGGTTTATGGTGAAGGCGTTCAAACAAACGATATTCTCTCAACAATGAGCGAATCATACTCAAATGATGTAACTGATGAATTTATTCTTCCTACTGTTGTAGATGCAGATGGCATGATAAAAGCAAATGACAGCGTTGTTTCATTCAACTTCCGTCCTGACCGTGCTCGTCAGTTTACAAGAACTTTCGTTGACCCAGACTTTGATGGATTTGAGCGTAAAAAAGGTTTCTTCCCTGTAAATTACGTATGTATGACTCAGTATGATGAAACAATGCCAAATGTTACTGTTGCTTACCCACCAGAAGAGCTTAAAATGACTCTTGGTGAATACCTTGCAAGTAAAGGTATGACACAGCTTCGTATTGCTGAAACACAAAAATATGCTCACGTAACATTCTTCTTTAATGGCGGCGAGGAAAAAACATTTGATGGCGAAGACAGAGTTCTTATTCAGTCACCTGATGTTCCTACATTTGATTTACAACCTGAAATGAGCGCATATCCGGTTTGTGATGCTGTATGCGAAAAAATTCGCACAGGCGAATATGATGCTGTTATTCTTAACTTTGCTAACTGTGACATGGTTGGTCACACAGGTATCTTTGATGCCGCTGTTGCTGCTGTAGAAGCTGTTGATGAATGCGTTGGTAAAGTTGTAGAAGCAACTAGCAAAATGGGAGGCGCTGTGATTATTACTGCTGACCACGGTAACGCTGACTGTATGGTTGGTGAAGATGGTAACCCATTCACACCTCATACAACAAATCCTGTACCATTCTGTGTAGTAGGTTATGATTGTGAACTTCGCGATGGTGGTAGACTTGCTGACATTGCTCCATCAATGCTTAAAATATTAGGTCTTCCCCAACCTGCTGAAATGACTGGCGAATCAATCATTAAATAATTTATATAAAATTAATCCCCGTTCTTAAATTTAGAACGGGGTTATTTTTGTTTCTATAAATAAAAAAAACACGGACTTACCAAATGATAAGTCCGTGTTTAATTTTAATTATTCTTCAGTTGCCTCAACAGCATCCTCAACCATCATATCAGTTTCGATTACTTCTACTTCTTCTACAATTGGTTCTGGATTGATGTCAGGGTGCTTCATACCAGTACCTGCTGGGATTAGCTGACCGATAATAACATTTTCCTTAAGACCAAAGAGTGGATCTACCTTACCCTTAATAGCAGCTTCGGTAAGAACACGAGTAGTCTCTTGGAATGATGCCGCTGACATAAATGATTCAGTTGCAAGAGAAGCCTTGGTAATACCAAGCAATGTTGCTTGATATGTTGCCTTGGTAAGTCCCTCTTCACCTGCTTCAATACGAGCCTGAACAGCTGCGTTTGCATCGGCAATTTCTTTATATTCATAACTGCTACCTGCAAGAAGTTCGGTTGAACCTGCATCAAGTATGCGAAGTTTACGCATCATCTGACGAACGATAACCTCGATGTGCTTATCGTTGATATCAACACCTTGTGTACGGTAAGCGTTTTGAATTTCAGCAATGATATATTCCTGAACAGCCTCTGGACCTTGTGCTTCCAAGATATCCTGTGGATATTTAGCACCAGGAATAAGCATATCACCAGCTTTTACATAGTCGCCATCGTTAACGAGAACGCGTGAGCCATAAGGAATTACAACTTTTTCTTCAGCCATTGTTTCTTCGTTGTTGATTACAAGAACATTGCTGCGCTTTTCTTCAACCATACGAACACGACCATCGATCTTAGCAATAAGACCGCAAGCCTTTGGTCTACGTGCTTCGAAGAGTTCTTCAACACGTGGAAGACCCTGTGTAACGTCGGCAACGTCACCACCCGCAACACCACCGGTATGGAAGGTACGCATTGTAAGCTGTGTACCAGGCTCACCGATAGACTGAGCTGCAACAATACCAACTGCTTCACCAACAGTAACAGGCTTGTTGGTAGCAAGGTTTGCACCATAACATTTCTGACATACACCGTGATGTGAATGACAAGTAAGGATAGAGCGAATCTTAATGCGCTCGATACCTGCATCAACGATACGTTTAGCATCTTCTTTAGTCATCATGTGTTCGGTGTCGCAAATAACTTCACCTGTTTCAGGATGAACAGCATTTTCAAGGAGGAAACGACCAACAAGACGCTCTTCAAGAGATTCAAGCAAGTGGTTGCCATCCTTAATATCAAATACTTCCAAACCTTCTTCTGTTCCGCAATCGATGTCACGAACAATAACATCTTGAGAAACATCAACAAGACGACGTGTAAGATAACCCGAGTCAGCGGTACGAAGCGCAGTATCGGCAAGACCTTTACGCGCACCACGAGATGAAATGAAGTATTCCAAAATGTTAAGACCTTCACGGTAGTTAGCACGAATTGGAACTTCGATGACTTTACCGGCAGTATTTGCGATAAGACCACGCATACCTGCGAGCTGACGAATCTGGCTCATAGAACCACGAGCGCCAGAGTCAGCCATCATAAAGATTGGGTTAAATTCATCAAGGTTGCCCTTGAGTGCGCCTGCGATATCTTCGGTAGCATTGTTCCAAATTTCAATTACGTGACGACTACGTTCATCATCACTAATAAGACCACGGCGATAATTCTTAGTGATAGCATCAATTTTCTTTTCAGCATCAGCAAGAATATCTTTCTTTTCAGGTGGTATAACAGCATCGATAACCGCAACAGTAATAGCACCCTTTGTAGAGAACTTAAAGCCTGTAGCCTTTACTTTATCAAGCACGATAGATGACTCACTTGTACCATGAGTATCGATACAACGCTCAATAATCTTACCGAGGGCTTTTTTGCCAACCTTGTTTTGAATGATGTCATCGTTTGACTCAACAAATTTCTTTGTGCTGTCTTTAAGTGAGAAGCACCATTCAAGATTAAATTCATTATCAGGATTTGAACGATCAACAAAACCTAAATCCTGTGGAATAGATTCATTAAAGATAAGGAAACCAACTGTACACCAAACAAGTGCTGATTTACCTTCAGCATTTGTCATACGAACGCGAATAGGAGCGTGAAGACCAACAACACCATCGTTATAAGCCATCATAGCTTCATCCTTATCACGGAACACTTTATTGGTACCTGGTTCATCAGCCTTAACAAGTGTAAGGTAGTAACAACCCAATACCATGTCCTGAGTAGGAACAGCAACAGGCTTACCATCAGCAGGTTTAAGAAGGTTGTTAGCAGCAAGCATTAAGAAACGAGCTTCTGCCTGAGCCTCTGCTGAAAGTGGAACGTGAATAGCCATCTGGTCACCGTCAAAGTCAGCGTTGTACGCAGTACATACGAGAGGATGAAGTTTAAGAGCTTTACCTTCTACAAGTACTGGTTCAAATGCCTGAATACCAAGTCTGTGAAGTGTTGGCGCACGGTTAAGAAGAACTGGATGTTCTTTAATAACGAGTTCAAGTGCATCCCAAACTTCAGCTGAAGCGCGTTCAACCATCTTACGAGCAGTTTTGATATTTGTAACTGACTTGGTTTCTACCAAGCGTTTCATAATAAATGGTTTAAAGAGCTCAAGCGCCATTTCCTTTGGCACACCGCATTGATACATCTGAAGTTCTGGTCCTACAACGATAACCGAACGACCTGAGTAGTCAACACGTTTACCAAGAAGGTTCTGACGGAAACGACCTTGCTTACCTTTAAGCATATCTGAAAGTGACTTAAGAGCACGATTATTAGGTCCTGTAACAGCTTTGCCACGGCGGCCATTGGCGATAAGTGCATCAACAGCGTCTTGGAGCATACGCTTTTCGTAACGAAGGATAATTTCAGGAGCGCCAAGTTCTAAAAGTCTCTTAAGACGGTTATTACGGTTAATAACACGGCGATAAAGGTCATTAAGGTCACTTGTAGCGAAACGACCACCATCAAGCTGTACCATAGGACGTAAATCGGGTGGAATAACCGGAATAACATCAAGAATCATCCATTCAGGGCGATTGCCTGATTGACGGAATGCTTCGAGTACTTCAAGGCGTTTTAAAATACGAACACGCTTCTGACCACTTGACTCTTCAAGTTCTGCACGAAGTTCTGTGCAGGTCTTTTCAAGATCAATTTCAGCAAGCAATTCTTTAATAGTTTCAGCACCCATACCAGCTTTAAATGCATCTTCATATTTTTCACGCATTTCGTGATACTGCTTCTCGTTAAGAATTTGTTTCTTTTCAAGTGGTGTATCGCCTGGATCTGTTACGATGTACTGTGAGAAATAAAGTACATGCTCAAGTGCTTTTGGTGATACATCAAGAGCAAGTCCCATACGTGAAGGAATTGTCTTGAAGTACCAAATGTGTGATACAGGAGCAGCGAGTTCAATGGTACCCATTCTTTCGCGGCGAACCTTAGCGCGAGTTACTTCTACACCACAGCGTTCGCAAATTTTACCCTTGTAACGAATTCTTTTATACTTACCGCAGTGACATTCCCAGTCTTTGGTAGGTCCAAATATGCGTTCACAGAAAAGACCACCTGTTTCTGGTTTAAGTGTACGATAGTTAATAGTCTCAGGTTTTGTAACCTCACCAAAAGACCAACTTCTAATTTGTTCGGGAGAAGCAAGACCGATTTTTATAGATTCAAATGTTAAATTCTTTTCTTCTGACATAATCTCTCACCCTCCGTAATTATTCTTCTGACTCTGAATAGTCATCAAATGAAGTTTCTTCAACGATATCATCGCCGTTTTCGTCCTGAAGACCAAATCCGTCAAAGTTACCATCTTCAACTGTTGTATTTTCAAATACATCTTCAGACATTGCTGCTTTTGAAAGACCGATATCATCATCGTCTTCAAATGTCTGCTTAAGGTCAACTTCTAAGCCTTCTTTGTCAAGAACACGCATATCAAGACCAAGTGACTGTAATTCCTTAACAAGTACCTTAAATGATTCAGGAACGCCTGCTTTAGGAACGTTTTGACCTTTAACAATTGCTTCGTAAGTCTTAACACGACCAACAACATCGTCAGACTTAACTGTAAGAATTTCTTGCAATGTGTATGCAGCGCCGTAAGCTTCAAGTGCCCAAACTTCCATTTCACCGAAACGCTGACCACCAAACTGTGCTTTACCACCGAGAGGCTGTTGTGTTACAAGTGAGTATGGACCAGTAGAACGAGCATGAATCTTATCATCAACCAAGTGGTGAAGTTTAAGATAATACATATAACCAACGGTTACCTTATTATCAAATGGCTCACCTGTACGACCATCATAAAGTTGAACCTTACCATCTTCTGACATACCTGCCATTTCGAAGCACTTACGAATATCAGACTCGTGCGCACCATCGAATACAGGAGTAGCAATGTTCCAACCGAGAGCCTTAGCTGCATAACCCAAGTGAACTTCGAGAACCTGACCGATGTTCATACGGGAAGGAACGCCCAATGGGTTAAGAACTATATCAAGTGGAGTACCATCTGGTAAGAAAGGCATATCTTCACTAGGAAGTATACGTGAAACGACACCCTTGTTACCATGACGACCAGCCATCTTGTCGCCGACAGAAATCTTACGCTTCTGAGCAATATAGCAACGTACTACAACGTTAACGCCAGGGCTAAGTTCAGATGAATTTTCACGAGTAAATACTTTTACATCAACGATTGTACCATATTCACCATGTGGTACACGTAAAGAAGTATCGCGAACTTCACGTGCTTTTTCACCAAAGATAGCGCGAAGAAGTCTTTCTTCAGCTGTGAGTTCAGTTTCACCCTTAGGTGTTACTTTACCTACAAGTATATCGCCTGCTTTAACCTCAGCACCGATACGGATGATACCACGTTCATCAAGATCTTTAAGTGCATCATCACCAACGTTAGGAATATCACGAGTGATTTCTTCAGGTCCAAGCTTAGTATCACGACATTCTATTTCATACTCTTCAATGTGAATTGAAGTATAAATATCTTCGCGAACAAGACGTTCATTAAGAAGAACAGCGTCCTCGTAGTTATAACCTTCCCAAGTCATAAAGCCGATAAGAGCGTTACGACCAAGAGAAATTTCACCATTGCTTGTAGCAGGACCATCTGCTATAACTTCTTTTTCTACTACTGTATCACCAACAGAAACAATTGGTTTCTGGTTGATACAAGTACCGTGGTTAGAACGTAAGAACTTAATAAGATTGTATTCATCAATCTCACCGTTCTTTGCACGGATTTTAATAACATCGGCGCTAACGTATGTTACAACACCAGCACGTTTTGCCAAAACTACAACGCCTGAGTCAACGGCTGCTTTATATTCCATACCGGTAGCAACAATTGGATTTTCAGGTTTAAGTAGTGGTACAGCCTGCTTCTGCATGTTAGAACCCATGAGTGCACGGTTAGTATCATCGTTTTCAAGGAATGGGATCATTGCAGTAGCAACAGACACAACCATTTTTGGTGATACATCCATAAAGTCAGCACGTGAAGCTTCAATTTCACTATAATTGTCACGGATACGTGCATTAACCTTTTTATTTACAAAGAAACCGTTTTCATCAAGTGGTTCGTTAGCCTGAGCAACTACAAAATCATCTTCTTCATCAGCTGTCATATAAACAACTTCATTAAGCACCTTGCCAGTTGCTTTATCAACACGGCGGAAAGGAGCCTCTATAAAACCATATTTGTTAATCTTAGCATAGGTAGCAAGATAAGAAATAAGAGCGATGTTAGGACCTTCAGGTGTCTCAATAGGACACATACGACCATAGTGAGAGTAGTGAACGTCACGCACTTCGAATGATGCACGATCACGTGACAAACCACCAGGACCAAGCGCTGACAAACGGCGTTTGTGAGTAAGCTCAGAAAGTGGGTTGGTCTGATCCATAAACTGTGAAAGTGGAGAAGAACCAAAGAATTCTTTAATAGCTGCAACAACAGGACGAATATTAATAAGTGACTGTGGTGTGATGTTTTCAGGATCTTGTGACTGAAGTGTCATCTTTTCACGAACAACACGTTCCATACGTGAAAAACCAATACGGAACTGGTTCTGTAAAAGTTCACCAACGCTACGAATACGGCGATTGCCAAGGTGGTCAATGTCATCAATGTTACCAACTTCGCTAGGAAGACCAAGGAAGTAGTTAACAGTAGCAAAAATATCATCAAGTGTAATATGATTTGGAATAAGAACAGCAACATTGTCGATAAGTGCTTGTTTAAGCTCTTCCTTATCGCTGTATTCTGCCATTATTTCCTTAAGAACTGAAAGGCAAACCTTTTCGTTAACGCCTGCTTTATCAAGTTCTTCAATTTCTTCAGTGGTAAAGTCAACAAAATCGCAAAGATTTACCATACCGTTTGAAAGAACCTTAACTTCGCGAGTTTTACCCTCAGCATCTTGAACGTTAACAAACGCTTCCATAACGCCCTTACGCTCAACCAAATCAGCCATTTCACGAGTAATAACTGTATCAGCATCAACAAGTATTTCACCTGTTTCACCATCAATAATTGGGCGAGCTGCTACCTTGCCACGAATACGTGAGCCGATGCTAAGCTTTTTGTTGTACTTATAACGACCAACGCGTGAAAGATCATAACGGCGTGGATCAAAGAACAATTGCTCAAGATAAGTTTTAGCGCCCTCAATTGTTACAGGCTCACTTGGGCGAAGCTTTTTATAAACTTCTACCAAGGCATCCTCAACACTATTTGTTTCATCTACTTCAAGTGTTGCGCTAAGACGTTCATCATCTCCAAGAAGTTCACGAATCTGTTCGTTAGAAGCAAGTCCTAATGCACGAACAAATGTAGTTACAGGAAGCTTTCTGTTCTTATCAATACGAACATAAAGCACATCGTTTACGCTGGTTTCGTATTCGATCCATGCGCCACGGTTTGGAATAATAGTAGATGAAAACAACTTCTTACCTGTTTTTTCATCAATCTTTTTAGCAAAGTATACACCAGGTGAACGAACAAGCTGAGAAACAATTGCACGTTCAGCACCATTGATTACAAAAGTACCTGATTCGGTCATAAGCGGAAAATCGCCCATGAAAACTTCGCTTTCTTTAATTTCACCAGTTTCATTATTGGTGAGTCTTGCGGTTACACGTAATGGTGCGGCATAAGTTGTGTCGCGTGACTTACATTCGGTAACGCTGTACTTAGGTTGCTCATCAATACGATAGTCAATAAAGCTAAGAACAAGGTTGCCGCTATAATCAGTGATAGCAGACATGTCCTTGAACACTTCCATCAAACCTTCGGTGATGAACCAATTGTATGAATCCTTCTGGATTTCAATGAGGTTTGGCATGTCAATAACTTCATTGATTTTAGAGAAGGTCATACGAGTGTTTTTTCCCATCTGGACAGGTTTTACCATTGAGTTAGGCTCCATAGGTTTTCAATCACTCCTACTTCAAAATCGCGATATTTCTTTAGAAATATCTGCCAACAATTTGTGGGATTTTTACCTTAAAAACTTCATCCAATCCGTTAAAAAGGCGCAAACTCCCCCATCATTAGTAATTACATATTATAAAACAGTGTAAAGCTATTGTCAAGCGCTTTTTCAAAAAAATGCAAAAAAATAACTGCAAAGGCAATTTTTACCTTCGCAGTTATTTTTATATCAAATCTCTATAATACAAATTTCTTGTATATTCGCCCGATGGTTTCTTATTACAATTGTATGAATCAATTATATCATTCGCTTCATTTGGTGATTCATTTGTAAAATAAAACAGTAAATAATCAACCGCAGGTATTTCACAAAGTCTATCTCCCATATAAAGTGGCGCCGAGTTTAACAATTCACTATATCCCATACGACACATCACAGGAAATTCAATACCCTTACGGTCAACAAGTTTTTGCTTTTTATCACATTCAGAGCAAGACTTACCGTTCCTTATTGGGCAATTACGTGTCAACATAAGTGGTAATCTACCATAAGCAAAAATGCCGACAGGTATATTTGATGTTATTTTATCTATATCTTTAAGTGAAATTTCAGCCGACAACATAATGCTGTCAACGCCAACTTTTTCTAAAACAGAAATACTTTGCGAATTGTTTGCGTTAAATCCCCAACTGCCAACTACCTTAAAACCAAATTTTTTAGCCAAAGCAACAGCCGACAAATTACCGCAAAAAACAGTATCTATCCCCTGTTCTTTAAGTGTTTGAAGTCTTTTTTCTACAACGCTTTCATTACCTATATATCTTGGTAATTCGGCAATTATACGTATTCCCTCTATTTTGGGCATTTCGCACTCATAAGGTAAAATTATAGCCTTAATTCCTTTGATGTTTTCAGGTATCTGCTCTACACTTGCAAAACGAGCAACAAACTGTTTTTTGCCGCCCAAATTACCAACATTTTCAAATTGCGGTGTAAAGCATTCATCTAGCTTTAATTCACTACGCATATTGTCTAATTTTTCTATCGCATCACGGCGCAAAGCGTTTAGGCTTGATGCCGCTACAAAAAGACCTTCATCAAGTTTAACATCAATTTTCTCACAATAATATGGTGTGTTACCAAGTTTGGTAAGATTATCAATAACACCTTGTTTTTCAGCCGCTTTATTTTTTGCTTGTTGTGGTATATCGCCTGTAGCGGTTACAATATTTTTGCCATCAGTAATTTCAATGGTTATAGGAGCATCTTTTGAAACAATTGCATTCATTTTTACGCCAACACTCTGTCGCTCTGCGCGATAAAACTCGTGTAAATATGCGTATGTATCCCCTGCTGCTATAACATCATCCTTAGTGCGAATGCCAAACATTTCACGACCAAGCTGTGATTTGTAATAACCATCAGTAAATCCCGAACGAGAAAAGACATCTTGCAAGGTTTTAAACAGTTTAGGGTCAATAAACCCGTTATCTACTGCTTGTCTACAAGCAGCCGTTGCAGCCGAAACATACTCAGGGCGTTTCATTCTACCCTCAATTTTAAGTGATGCCACACCCATTTCTTTAAGCTCGGTTATATACTCATAAAGACATAAGTCCTTAAGGCTTAGGTCATAGCCTGTACCACCTTGTGCCCCAAAAGGCAATCGACAAGGTCCTGCGCAAAGTCCACGATTACCACTACGAGCGCCCAAAACCGATGACAACAAACATTGCCCCGACACGCTCATGCAAAGCGCCCCGTGAACAAATGCCTCTACCTCAATACCTATCTCATTTGCCGCTTTACAAAACTCTTGTAGTTCTGTTTTGCTAATTTCACGTGATACAACTACACGTGTAAAGCCAAGTTCTTTTAGCATTGGTAAACAAGCCGGTGAATGAATTGTCATTTGGGTTGATGCATGTAACTGTAAATCAGGAATATTACTATGAATTAAAGATGCTAACCCCAAATCAGTAATTATAACAGCATCCACACCGCATTTGTATGCACGTAGTGCGGTTTCAAACGCATCTTCAAGCTCGGTTTGCTTTATCATTATATTAAGTGCAAGATACACCTTCACACCCCGTATATGACAATAACGTACTGTTTCGGTAATATCATTATCATCAAAATTATCGGCATTTCGCCTAGCCGAAAATTGCTTTGCGCCTATATATACAGCATCCGCACCGCTACGAACAGCCGCCTGTAAAGATTCAGGACTGCCAACAGGCGACAAAACCTCGGGTTTTAAAAGCATATCTTTCACCTACCTTTTTCAAAAAGCTATAAACAACGTTTAATTCGCCAAAATAAAATCTGCCACATTTTTGCCAAAACCACCATCACCATCTTGGGTTTCAGGCTCTACATAAGCACAGTGATTTCCGTGCATAAGCTTGTATGTAATTTTATCTGCGTGGCCAAAGTGTTTTAAAGTAGAAATAAGTAATTGTGTTTGCTCGTATCTGTTTACCATATCATTGTCAGAAACGATAATAAGCATTGGTGGATATTGGCTGTCAATGCCTACGTAATAAAGCGGAGCTGTTTCATCCACAATCACTCGTTTTCCATCAATGCCGCTTTTGGTAAGAACGTTAAAATGCGCGGTTGGTTGACCCGCATCATGAACAAAACCCTTAATATCCATAATATTTATGTTGTGCGCGGCAAGATATGTCTTGTTAAAGCAAAGTAGTTGTGACATATAGCCACCCGCCGAAGAACCACCTACATATATCCCTGTGCTTTTTCCGTAGTTGTTTATTTTTTTAAAAATCCAAGCTACCGATTCAGCCGCATCCTCAATAAATTCAGGATATTTAGCTTCAGGATACATACGATAATTCACACTAACTACCGCTATCCCACGATTTGCCAAATACTCGCAAAAGAATTTAACATCACTCTTGTCACCCGACTGAATACCACCGCCGTGAAAATAAACAAAGGTTTTAAATTCTTTACATTCAGGTAAATAAATATCTAAACATTGTTTTGTTTGCTCGTTATAACAAATATCAAGAATTTTCTCCATAATAATACCCTCTTGTATAATTATTTATTTATATAATATTATCATTTAATAGACAGAAAGTAAAGTTAAAATTTTAAAATCCTCCGCCAAAAGCATAGGATTTTAAAATTTAAATAGTGCGTTTGTCTTATCTTTCATTCACAAGGAAAAAAAGCGCAAGTGTTCCGGGACCAGAATGTGAACCTATTACCGGGCCGACATAGGTAGTAATCTCTACCTTTGCTCCACACGATTCTTTAAGCATATCTGCAAGAGCATTTGCATCATCAATACAGTCACCGTGCGAAATATAAACAATACCATCTTTTTTGTCAATAGCTGTTTGTTCGTACATATCAGCCATAGTTTTTAGCGCCGCTTTACGACCTCTTGCCTTAGTAACGCTTACAAGTTTACCATTTTCATCAACCTTCATAACAGGTTTTATATTGAGCATACCGCCTACAAGCGCTGTTGTAGCGCTAATTCGCCCACCGGCTTTTAAGTATTTTAAATCATCAACAGTAAACCAATGCATTATATTCATTTTAGTGTTTTCGCCATATTCAGCAAGTTCTTCAATAGTTGCGCCGGCATTTTTCTTATCAACCAAAAGTTTAACAAGCAAACCATATCCGGCAGAAGCGCAAAGCGAATCCACAACTACAATTTTACTTTCCTCGTGCTGCGCCATAATTTCATCTGCCGCTTCACGAGCAAAATTTACAGTTGCGGAAAGACCGGACGAAAATCCTAGATACAAAACATCTTTTCCATCCTTTACAATGTTTTCAAACGCATCGCAAAATTTACCCATATTTGCAGCCGAAGTTTTTGGTATAGCGCCCGAGCGCATCTTGTTATAAAACTCGCTTTTGGGGATCTCGTGGTCTTGATATTCATTTGGGTCATCGCTAAACGCAAGACTCAAACTACAAAATTTTACGCCCCACTCATTTAATAAATCGCACGAAATATCGCACGCAGAATCAACAAAAATTACATAATCACGCATAAAACAGACTCCTTTAAAAATGCTTAGTCGCACCAAAAATACAACGATATTATTTTATTAAAGATTTAACAATAATGCTATCTACTAAACAAATTTTGAACTCTACCGAATATTTTATTCACTCTACTACCAGTAGAAATCCTGTGTTTATGCGTGTTTTGGCAATAAAAAAAGAGGCGAGGAAAATTCCTCGCCTAAAATTTTTATCCATAAATTATTTTAGCTGTTTGTTTTATTTTGTCCATACAAGTATGAACTTCTAAACAAATCTTACTATTTTCGTTATATTCATCAAATCTTTCACCATTAATGAAATCACAAAATGCAGCAGCCTCATAACCCATAAGTGTTTCTTTAGTAACGGTATCAAAAAGTGGTGATTTTTCACCATTTTTGACTAGGTATGCATCTTGATAGTAAACGGCAGTTTCCATAATCACAGAGCCACTATCCCCTACAATTTCTGTTGGAGCAACACTCTGCCCTGTTTTGCTGTAACTAAGACAAGCAGAAAAATTATCATACTCAAAAATAGCTATACCACTACCATCAGCGCCGTTTTTCAAAAAGTTAGCTGTCGCTTTTATATCCTTTGGCATACCAAAAAGGTCAATCGCCGCATACACGCAATATACACCCAAATCCATAAGTGTTCCTGCATAAAGTGACATATCAAATATATTAACATGCTCTCCATTCATAAATCTATCATAGCGTGATGAACGTTGACAATAGTCTATTTTCGCCATGCAAATATTACCAATTTCATTAAGCGCATTTTTTATGCGCACGCGACTTGTATTGTAAATCGGAATAATAGCCTCAATATAAATAAGACCCTTTTGGTCAGCAAGTTTTTTAAGTCTACTATACTCACTAGCACTAGTTGCAATTGGTTTTTCACAAATTACATGCTTACCCGAATTTAAAAGCAATTCTGACTGCTCTGCATGGAACACATTAGGTGACGCGACATAAACCGCATCAATATTATTATCACTTGCTAAATTTGTAAGCGAAGTATAAACAGTATCACAACCAAACTTTTGAGCAAAATTAAATCCTGTATCATATTTACGAGAATATACTGCTTTAAGTTGCATCTTGCCTGATTGATTAGCACCTGTTACAAACTGCTCTGCTATAAAGCTTGTACCTATTGTCGCATATTTTATCATAATATCACCCTACTTTTATATGCAAATCATTTTACAGCATTTAAAAATAAAATTCAATCTCAAAAATTTTTTTATTTATTTAAAAAAACTATTTATAAATTCAACAAAATGTGATATAATTCTTAAAACTAAATATTTTGAGGTGTTTAATTATGAAAAAATTCTTCAACGAGTTCAAAACATTTGCCCTTCGCGGAAACGTGATGGATTTGGCTATTGGTATGATTATAGGTAGTGCTTTTACTGCTATCGTTACCGCACTTAAAGATAACTTTATTCAACCAATACTCGATTTAGTAACTCGCACTCATCCAGTAGAATACTACACAAAAGAAATTTTGCTTGGATATGTTTCTGCATTTATTTCTGCAATTATTAATTTTGTCATAATTGCATTTGTGCTTTTCCTACTTATCAAAGGTATGAACTCACTTATGTCTCTAGGCAAAAAGAAAGAAGAAGCTCCAGCAGAACCAACAACCAAAGTTTGTCCTTTCTGCAAAAGCGAAATTGCTATTGAAGCTACACGTTGCGCTCATTGCACATCTGAACTTAACTAAATAATCTTACATAAAACAGGCAGTAATCAATTACTGCCTGTTTTTTAGTTCAATAAGTAAATAGCCAAATTTAAATACCCCGCAAAAGTAAGCCACAATAAATATGGTATTTGTAAAACAGCCGAGGTTTTTGATATTTTGTTAAATGATAATATCATTAATATTACAAACAACCATAAAACCACAAGCAGTACAAAAGCCGCTAAAAACCACTGTGTATTAAAAAATATTGGCGACCATAAAAAATTTAAAAACAATTGTAATGCAAATATTACAAATGCTATATATTTATCTCTTTTAGATGCATTACTATTCCATACAATATAAAGTGATAATCCCATCAAAACATATAATATTGTCCAAACAACCGGAAAAATCCATGCAGGTGGTGCCCAAGTCGGGCTTGTTATTTTAGAATACAAATCCATGTTTCCTCGTGTGATCAGTGCAGATAAACCACCCACTAGCAATGGTATTGCCATACTTATTAAAAATCTTTTTAAATTAAATCTAAAAACCATATAAACACCCCATAACATTTTATGAAGTTATGTGGTGTTATATTATCATTATTTAAGCATTTTCTGGCAAACTTTTAATATTAAAAAGCACAGTTACCACGCCAGATAACGCACACGCACTTAAAAGTCCTAGCCAATCAACTTCGGTAATGCCCATAGTGTTTGTACCAATTACCGCAAGTGCCGTTTCAGCCATTGTTTTTACTACCTTAATACTTACCATTTTCAACCAATTCAAAAACTTGTTCTTCATATATATCACCTTTATTCAATATAAACCTTAATACCATCTATTTCTTGACCGATAATACCAGCAAAACCATTGTTGCTGTCCTTTTCGTTATATCCTGTCACAAAAGGAAGCCATTTGTTTGTTCTGCGAATATGTACCGCATATTTGAGTTTCTTACCTGTGTCAGTACGCATCATAAGACCATCTATCACCTTGTTAAACAAACCTGCATAATCATCACGATTCTTAACCTCAGGAAGCCATCTGCCATTTTTGGTATGAACTTTATAAAAAATATTGCCATTTGAAAGATTAGCATATACACAGCAAACATCATTGCCATAAATACCGGCATAATCTTCTAAATTTTTAACCATCGGAAGCCACTTTTTACGTTTGCCATCCCAAACTTGATAAAAAACATCAATTGATTTACTTTCAACAGAATCATCCAAATAATTACTAACAAGATTTAAAAAGTTGTTCCAACCATAATCTGAAAGAATACGATGCGGACAGTTCTTTCCACTATAATCTTGATGCTTTGTTACATTATTAATACCCCAATTACGCTCTTTAAGCAATTTTGCGATAAGCTGCGCCGCATTATCAAGCGATTTTTGCCAACGTTCACCGCCTGATTTTGAATAGCAAATCTCAATTGCAATACCCTCTCGATTTCCTTTACCATTACCATCTCCCGCATGCCAAGCGTTTCTACCAAGCGGTATACCCTGTACTGCGTGTTTATCATCTACCGCAAAATGAAAAGATGCTTCCTTATCATTAGTACGCATATAGTTAATTTCATTTTCCGCAGATGCATCATTGGCTGTTTCATGAACTACAATTCGTGTAGCACTCATTGTAAAAGGACACTTGATACCATATTTTGCCTTATCAACTAATTTTTCTATAATTTTCATAACATTACCTCTCTTCATTAATTTACGATACTACATCCCAAATTTTAACTTCTGTATAAATTTTATCTATAAATGAATTACCACCAAGCGCCTTATATGCCTCATAAAGCGCAATAAAGTTTTCATACTCATATTGTCTAATTGTGCCATTTGGGTGGTTATGATAATATATGCGAAGCATTTCACTTCGCAACTGACATTTTGTTCCATTTGCCACTTTTTTCATCGTTACTACCACTGGCACCAATGCACTAGCCAATACTCCAATCTCACCAAAAAGAGTGACCACTGTTGTTATATCCATCAAAATACCAACCTTTCTTCTGCTTTGATTTTTTCAACCAAAGCATTATACTCGGCAAATTCTTCGGGTTTTGTATCTCTTTGTCTTAAAATCGCTAGTTCATCATCTACCGAATAAACCTTACGAATACGATTTACCACCCTTTGTTCATATGGAATATTCTGTGTGTTTTTTTCTTTTTCAGCTTTTTCTTCAAGTGTCATATCACGATAAGATATAACTCCGTTTTTAATTTCTGCTACTCTCATGCTCGTACCCCCTCAACTATTATCTTGGTGTTTGCTTTTAAAATAATGACATCAGTATAACTGAACACTACACCATACAACTTATCTGAATAGAACCAGCCCTCATTAGCACAAAACCAATTTGTTACGCCTTTTTGTTCGGTTCTTGTGGCTTTTGTACCTATATTCGTTACAAGCACTCCCTTATCACCAACGCATTCAAACGAAGCATATCCAAATTTGTAACCATTAACATAATTGTTGTGGTTAAGGCAAACAGCACCTTGAAAATTACCGTTTGTTCGTTTTGCTATTCCGTATAAATAACAACTAGTAACATCGTTGTTATCGGATCCGTTGTCAACGAACACTCTTATTTTTTTATAAGGAATTTCAGTTTGACAATTAAATTCTGCAACATCCTCTTCAAGTGTGATATTACTAATTTCTTCCCAAACTTCAGCACCAGATGTGTCAATTTCAATATCGTCAATTCTTTTATCAAGTACATTATTAAGTGTACCTTTTGAAATGAAAGCGGTATCTGGCATAGCTTCATATCTGTCTATTGTTCTAACCAAACTTGTTAAAATACCACCACTGCCACAATTAACTGCATAATCAGGGATTGTTTTAAGCACACCTGCTTTTTCTTTGGTTGCATAATCAGTATTTTTGATATATTCGGTCAAATCAACTTCAATTGTATTGGCAACTGCATCATCAACATATTTTTTGTTAGCACAATCAATATCATCGATCGGTGCACCTGTAAATAAATTGCCTTTCTCATCACGGATAGGTAGTTTCCCTCTATACCCCGATACACCTTCCACACCAAAACCTAATATATTTTTTTGTACCACATCAATATACTCATAAGAGTCCTTATTTGGCGTTGATATAATCATTCCATTTTCATCATATATATGATTATTATTCACAGCTATAACACTTGAAAATGGTGCATCAATGGATTGCATTGGTATTTTAGGTACACAATCATTTATAGCTTCTGCAACTGCCTTATCCACAGTTGAAACAACTTCCTCTGTATTAGCCTTAAGTGTTTCAAGCCACTCCTTCTCAGAACCCTCAAAACCATTTGCAACCGCCACATCATAAGCCGATAAGCCTTTCCACCATTTCAAATTATTCCACGGTGTAGCACCATCACCTATTTTTTCAATTTCCACACCATTATGGTTAATAACCACACCATGCTCGCCTGCTAATAATATTGGATTTTTACTTTCCCATTCTTCTCGGGTTTTAGCCTGTGGAACAAATCTTGCCTTAACAATTATTTTTTCACTCATATTAATCACCTCATCCTATTCTTTTCCAACAATATGCTACTACATACGGTGGCATATTGTTGTGCGCTTGTGAACCACCTCTATAATCAGTGCCCCACGTTTCATCAGCCCAATGCCCTGGACTGTGCTCACTACCCATTTCACCAATTGACGAACTACCAGTACCTCCCGATTTTGTAGGAGCTACAAACCTGATACCATCAGCATGTCCTTTATCATAATCAAATAGATGATAATGTTTAGGCATTTCTTTCTCAGTAAGTTTATGTTCTGATTCGCCACCATAACTGCCACAGTTATAATTATCACCTGCTGCTAGAACAAACATATCTTTTATTTGTTCCCATACACCACCAAACAAACCATCGGGTATGGTAGGATTACTAGACCAATAGTAAGATCCAATAGGATAAACTTTATCATATATTTCATTTTTTATTTCTTCAACAAGTTTACTGTATGCGTTACCTTCTAAATTTTTAGCCAATGTTTTTATATCATTATCAAATTTTTCAAATTGAGTGGTAATAACTTTATTTGCTAAAGCATTATCACTATTTATGTCCAGCTCATCATCAACAACAAATTTAACATCTATTTCCGAACCAGCTTCTCCATCAAAAATCCATTCACCATTTTCAAGCATATTACTTAATTTTAAAATATTATTATGTAGCAGTAATATTTGCTTATACTTTTCATCCGCTTTTTCAAATAGTTCCTTTGTCGAAATCGCTAAAGTCGCCATACTTTGATACTTGTTCTCATCGATGTTCGGTTCTTGTAAATCATCAAGAATAAGCGGTGCCTCGTATGACCATTCCTTAGTAGTCGTTTCTTCATTTGTTATAGTAATTACAAGAACCACCTTGATTTTTCCGCCAAATTTTGTCACCCAATACTCTAATTCATATTGTTCTAGAGATATTCCTTCTAATTTCTTTAATGTCCCCGTGTGAATTTTACCTTCACCATCATAACAATCAAAATGGTATGATGCGATACCATCTGCTAAAGATGCTATGATATCATTATAAAACTCCATATCTAACGTGAACTGTATCGCTGTTTTTTTATGGTCATATTGCATTCCTGCTCTTCGCTCATAATTTGGAGCTATACCTTCTGCATTTACGGTATATTTCAATGTTCGTAAAGCCATATTTTTCCACCTTTCATAATTACAGCGTTTGAAGTTTAACTCCAAACGCTGTTTATTTTTTTATTTAATTATATATAATATAAAATTTGTAAAAAGAAAAGACAGAGTGCCATACCCTGTCTTTAACTATGTGTATATTAAAATTTATCTACTATCTCGCCTAGACCGAAAACATTAATCTTCATCATCGTCTTCGCCTTCATAAAAACACTCAAGGAAATCATCAAAATCCTCAGCAATTTTTTCAACATCTAAAGTTTCACTGTCAATAAATACTATACTATCATCATATCTATCAAATGCAATTTCATCACCGAACGCGGTGTCCGCAAAAAGAATATATCTATCATATATAGCCTCATATGCCTCAAGATCTTCGAAATCTTCACACATTTTAGCAGTTTCTATATGCCCCTCATACGCTTCTACTGCATCCCACATTGAAAGTGCTGAATCATCTTCCTTATTAAAAGAAAATAAATAACCAAACACTCTTTCAACAGATTCTTCCGTATCAAAACAATAAAATTCTGGGGTTGCACCATTATTTTTAACAATAAATTTTTTAAATGATTTTGGAAAAGTATATCCGCGCATTTTTTCAAATTCATCTATCAATTTTTTCGATTCTAATTTTTTTCCATCTACCCATTTCATAATAATATCTCCTATCTATTTTTTCTACCGCCGCCCCAAAAAAAACGACCGCCAGTATGCCCTGTTTTTCTATGAATGTATCTATCTACAAGTTGCATTCTACCTGTAGCGACATCATGGTGCCAAGTATAGTTTTTCAGCCGCTTACCATTCTCTATATTTTCAATCTCTTCTGCTGTGAACCGTTCTCTCAGTTGAACATTATTTTTAATCGCTTCTCTTAACTGAGAATAGCATTCTTCAAATTGCTTTTTATCCCTAGCTTCATATAAATCCTTAGGCAATTGCACATCAAAAAGACTGTCGAATACAGGCACAACCACTTTTTTAACTTTACCCGAAACAATTATTTCTTTTTCCACAAATGCAACATCTGTTACAGGATGTTTTTTACCAGCTAATTTGTAATTTTTACACTTGACTTCTTCGATTTCATTATACCTTATATCATCAAAATTGTCAAATGGAATATTATTGCTTTTTTCGACAAAATTTTCTGTTTCATCTGATATAAATGTTACATTATCTTTCTCAACATTTTCACTTTCGTAATAATCCTTTTTTTCATCCAACAAAAAAGCAGACTCATTAGAGTCTGCAAATTTGAAATTATTAACTTTTATCGGCAAACCGTTTACAGCAACAGGTATTAACTGATTTTCATCAAAAACAATTAATCCTATGCTGCCAGGATCTGCATACCTATTCATAAATGCTATGCTATCATAGCCTTTTTTAATAAGAACTCTTTTTAGTCGATTTGCTGAATAACTGCTATTAGAAGTACTTTTAGCTCCTCTAAGCGAAACAATAGCTGTATATTCAACATCTGAAATTATACCATCATCACGTAAGCATTCAGCTAAAAATTCAGGCGTAAATCTACCTTGATCACACAACACAACATACGGATTTTTAACTATACCATAAAACTCTTCAAAAGTTCCCCTCTTTGTTGTCGGATGCTTTTTCATAGTTTTATTGCAATAAAAATTGGCACTTTCTAACGTACCCAATTTTATGCCTATATTATAACAATCCTTATCTTCAATATGATAAGAATTATATAAAAAGATCGATAAAGGTCTACCTTTTTCATCTTTTAAAATACTCTCATCCAACAATTCTTTAACACTATTAGACAAAGTCCTATTAACTGTATCCACACTTGACGTAAAAATTCCAAAATTTTCTTTTAACTTATTTATAATTTCTATCGTATACCAGTCATTTAATTCATCACCAATTAATATTCCACTATTACCCGCTTTAATATTTTCGCTATTTTCGATATTTCTCTTATCTTTATTCATTATTATTTTAGTAATCATCTGCAATTTGCTTGTATTATCTTTCAAAGCAAATACTTCTGATCTTATTTTTTTCAAATCTACTTTTTGTGTTCTAGTAGATTTAACAACTGTACCTTCGTTTGCAATAATATTTTCGGATATTGGCAAACCATTTTTTGCAATCATTATTATTTGCTCTTTATTAAAAGGCATAACTGAACTTTTTCCCGAATTGCTTATAAATATTATGCAGTCATAACCCTTTAATTCGATTTTGCTTTTCAAAGTCCTTGCACATGGTTTAGAAAAACCATCATTATAAGCTAATTTTCGTTGTAAAAGACCATTATAATATTTTTCTGTAATAATATTTTTTTCTAGCGCTATTTTTGCAAGTTTTATTGTATCCCACTTTTCCAACTGCACAATCAAAGGATTAACTACTAACAAATTAGCCTCATATATATTACCATAATAACCATTTGTATGCTTTTCTTTATTGGCTAAAAACTCCTCAATGGCAGTATCTAGATTACCAAAAGTTCTTCCTGTATTTATAATGTTATTTTCATTCTTTGAAGGGGTTAAATATATATATAATGATACTAAATCGCCTTTTTCAGTAATAAATACTGTGTTATTACGATTGCTTTTTTCTGCTTTTTCATTGAAAACATTCTCATTAATAAAATATCTTTTTATGTTTTCTTTTATGCTTTGTATAATTTTCTTCTCAGCTTGTTTTGCAGTTTTTTCAGTGTGTTCCATATAACTACTGCTGCCAGCGCATATTCTTTCATCAATTTCACCAAATGCTTTACTATAATATTTTTTATCTATAATATACTCTTTAATTTTATCGCTGTTATTTAATGAATTTGATTTTTTATCTATATCTGTTAAATTGAATTTTGGATATTTAACTCCAGTATTTTCTTCTAATAGTCCGTTAGTCGCAACGTTTAATATTTGAGAATCATCAAAAACAATAACCGTAGCGGAATTAACATCCTTATTATTATCATAGTAAATAATGCTATCGTATCCCGCTTTTTTAACACATTCTCTAAATTTCTTTGAAACGAAAGAATTGTATGTAATAGCTTTTGATGCACTTTTTAAATTCATCATACTAATATAGTCACTATGACGAATTACTCCTTTTTGGGCTAAATTAAAAATATCCACTAAAGAAAAATCGGATATATCAAAATCTAAAACTAATGGTTTATTTATATTAACAAATACTTCACGCAATTTAAAAACTAAATGGTATTCTCTGCTTCCAATATATGATAAAAATTGTTCTACTAATGGTTTTAGCGGCCTTAATTCAAGTCCTATTTTCGACTTGTTAAATCCACCCCTACCTGGTAATTCAATTGTATAAAAGGAAAGAAGTTTACCATCTTTGTCTTTACAAAGTGTATCTTTATATTTATTTTGTAATTCTTCACTTAAAACACGTCCAATAGAATCCACATTTTTTATTTTTAATTTTATCAAATCATTTATCTTATCTTCAGTAAGATACTCTAACAACTGATCAGCATTACTTATATAACTCGGAATAAAATTGTCGTTACCGGCTGTAATATTTGCTCTTTGATATATATTGTTTTTTGATATAATATTTAGCTTAGTTAAAAATTTTCTAATTAAATATAAATTTTTTTGTCCTGATCTACTATTTTCAAAAGGATCTATAACACTTGTTTTCTTAAAATCATCACGCTCATTAAAATCCACCTTAATTTCATGTTCCAATATTTTATTTTCGTTTTCATCTAATTTTTCAAAACCACTCAAATTATTAACAAAAACAGGATTACTCTTATCATCTAGTATGAACAATTCATCATTGTCAATATCTGGCATATATGCAAGTTGTCCCAGTTTCTTGCCACTTTTTCGTCTAGTATTTATATCTAATCTTTTCGTTGTTTCTAATAAAATATTTCTTTTTTCAACTATATTAGCTTCATAATTATCCGCTGCATATTTATATGCTTCCTCAGCCGTTAAATATCTACCTAATTTATTTGAGTATGGCATATCTCCTTTATCAGCTTTATCCACCCAATAATCTAACGATTTTCCTATATATTCACCTGTCAAATATTGTATTGCCCTTTGAATTTCACGTAGCATATCTGCTCTTAAATCATAGCTTTTCAAATAATGGTATTCATCTAACATTTTTTTATTAATAATCATTTTAGGATTATCATCATATTTATCTATGTAAAATTTAGCAGTGTCATTTTTACTCGAAGTATAACGAACTGTAACTGTTATATCTTCAAGTTCTGGAAAAAGCTCGAACAATTTTTTGTACCTAATAAAGTCTTTTAATTTCCCAACAATATTACCATTAATATTTTTAACATTGTTTTTTTCATTAGAATTTGCACATTTTGCATCACCGTTTTTCCAAATAGAAAATCTTTCTGTGCTTAACTCGTATTTCCACTTACCATATGCATTTTTAATAAGTCCGCATTTTAAAAATATTTCATAATTACTTTTACCTTCAGCTAACAAAGACTCGGCTGTATTTATCAATTCTTCATCTATACATTCAACAAAGCAAAAAGAAATTTCATCATTATAACTATAAACATTATTTTTTACTAAATCCGATGATATAAAAATAAGACGTTTGAAACTATCCTCTAATAAAGAAAGTTCTAACGTCATAAAATTTAAACCATTTAATTTCTTTTTTATATATGAAATAAAATCCAGCACAAACTGAACAAATTTATTACGATGTTTTACTTCTACTTCATCAACTAGCGCTACCAACCCACTGCCATTTTCGGTAAATAACATATCACCTACAAAATCAGCTATCATTTCAGCTTCTGCTTTTAGACTACTATCACTATAAATATCCAAGTATGATGCTACTATCTTTCGCTTGTATTTATATTCAGCAATACTCAATTCACTCTCGCCGGTCTTTTCAAAAATCCATTTTTTATAAAGTTTACTACTCCTAACCTGCTTTACAAAATCTAAATATCCACTTGCTTTCTCAGCAAAATGTGTAAGTTCATGCTTAAATACAAATCCTATCGGATTTTTAGCATATAAATTCAAATGTATTATACCGTTTTCAAAATATCCATCAGGTGATATTATATCTCCCCTATACACTATCTCTCGCAAATCCTCAAAAACGACCTTAGTATCAAGCTTTGCACAAACACTTTTTATTATATCCTGCTCTTTTTTGCTTATTTTTACATTTACACTATTTCGATTTCCTATTGGCACAGAAAAATCAATCTCGTTATTCGAGATTGATTTTTCATTATCTAATGTTTTCTTAATTTCTTGGCTACTTGACTTATCTCCCAGTGATAATCTTTTTCCAGCATGCCTTTCTTTGCTAACTCTATATATTCCAACACTGCTAGCTCTTTTTGAACGCTTGTCATAGGGATTAACGAAAGAGCTACTTGCTCCATCATAAAATTCGAATAATTCCTCTCTTCCAAAATTGCTATTAACTCTATCAAAGAACGAGTAAATTCTTCTTTTGTCATTATCAATATCTCCTCTATTCAATTTATCCTTTAATAATGATAATGTATAATAATCATTGTCATTAACAACCAATCTATACACATCAGTAACAATATAATCATGCTTATCTCTTCCAGTATATTTTCTTTTGGCAACAACCAATTTATTGCCGACTTCAATATAAACCTCGTTACCAATTTTAAAATTAGAAATATGACCCTGTTTTGCTAGCTTATTATAAAATATAAGCCATTCATTTTTGCTTAACGCATCAAAAAACTCATTAACAAAATCACCTTGTTCGTTTGCTCTACTAACATTATCTGCATTAAATTTATTTTTGTCAATCTTTAATTTGTTGTTAAAACTTTGTTTAACATTATTATCATTTCCTATTGGCACAGAAAAAGCAACCTCATCACTTAAGGTTGCTCTACTTATTCCGCAATTCTCTTTTAAAACCCCGTTTTCTGATACTGTAATTATTTGTTCCGGATATAACGCAATTACTGAATAATTTCCGATATCTTCGCTCAAATTATCATAAACGATACCATCGTAACCATTTTTACTCAAAATTTCTCGTACTGCTTTAGCTGCGTGATTATTATAATTATTATCATAAAAACCTGAAATTTTTTCTAAGTAATAATATTGTTGTTCAGTAATAATATTTTTTTCTAATAACTGCAATGCCACCCAACCGGCAGTCCATTTACCGTTTTCATCTATTAACTCAACGGGATTTTTAATATTTAAAATAACTTCTTTATAAATTCCCTCAGAAATATTTGTATGTTCTTCACTCAGTTGTAAATATCTATCATATGTTGCTTTAAATGTTCCAAAATGAAAACCAAACTCACCTTTTGCAAATTCTTCAAAAACTTCAGTAGTCCAATGATAAAGTAAAATTAAATTTCCATTTTCATCCTTACAAATCGTATCCTTAAATTTTTCAATAATCTTAGGATTTACAATACCTCCAACTGTGTCTTTACCACTTAATTTTATTCCTCGTATTCTTCTAAAAATACCGCTGTCAAGACTTTCCCGTGTTTTTTCATACCTATCATTTGATTTTTTAACCAACCAACCACTTTCTCCGGTCCATATTGTTCGGTCACCCATTTTACCTGATTCTTTCGATATTTCCAAGCGAGCCGTGTGCCCTCTGGAATTAATACCTTGTTCCCATAATATGTCGTTTCCTCTATAAGAGGTTGATACTGTTCCTCTTTCCAACAACTCGGTGTTTTTACCATCATAATTTTCACCTTCTTTTATACTGTTATCATTATAATTAAAATCATTTTCACTGTCAATCACATCTGTGGCTGATTGCAAAACCTCACCTTGTTCAGTCGCAACATTGTTATCTTCACCGTACAAATCTTTAATGAATTCATCGGCACCGATTCCATAATTTTGTTTTTCTCCTAAATCAAAAGAAGTAACCTGCGTTTTCGAGGTTACTTCTTTCATATTCCTATTACCTATTCTTCGTCTGATATCACTATCGCCATTATTAACAGTTCTTCCCTTGTCGGATTTGTCGCCCCATCCAACCAATGTATCATCGCTTGATATTGCCTGTCCGTATTCAACAAATCCACTACCGCCGATGTTAATTCCTCGTCGCAGCCTATCTTCATTAACATTTGTGTTAGTTTTTTTAACATTATTGTACTCCTCTTTAATTTTTATTTTAGAAACAATTTCAAAATTATACTTGTCATAATTACGAATATAATACCTATACGCTACATTTATTTCATTATATTCCGCTATTCTAAAAAAATCAATATCAGGTGTATTTTCTTCTGCGTATCGTGAATATTTTTGTATTCTTGCAGAATGAACCTTTATCCGGTCTTTTTTACTTACTTTTATCGGTTTCTTATAAAAGAATTTATCATAATCTTTTCTACTAATATTATTCAATTTATAATTTGTAACATTTGATTTAGATCTGCTTTCCCTACTATTGTCATCAAAGTA
This sequence comes from Acutalibacteraceae bacterium, assembly GCA_045646305.1. Classification (GTDB taxonomy): domain Bacteria; phylum Bacillota; class Clostridia; order Oscillospirales; family Acutalibacteraceae; genus UBA737. Next base: position 2,193 of record JAZRKK010000064.1, on the reverse strand, counting down.
TTGATTTTCATCTACACCCTTAACAATATCTGCAGTTAACTGTAAAACTTCACCCTGTTCATTCGTAATATTACTATCCTTACCACGAATACCTTGAATTAACTCATCAATATCAATCGTATTAGTCTGTTTTTCTTTCAAATCAAAAGAAGCAACCTGCGTTTTCGAGGTTGCTTCTTTTATAATATCACCAAATCCAAGATTGTTGTTAAGGACATAAACCGCTTGCACAACGTTATCCCAATTATCAAACATTTCGCCAAATTTTTCTCTTGCAAATTTAGGATTAGTGCAAACATATTGACTTATATATGCCGTCAATTCTCGCATTATATACTCGAAAGAATTTATATCTTCGATATCGTATCTACCGTTATAATGATTAGCGTTTATTTCTTTAGCAATTTCTTTATATTTTTCACTCGCCAGAATGAGTTCTTCGCATAGTACATCCTTATAATTTAAATACTTTTCTAAATTAGCATACTGCAATACATGAACTACTTCATGTAAAGCTATGCCTTTTCCGTTTATTGTAGAATCACTTGAAATATATATCGTCCCATCAAATATTGTTACTGCTTGAGTTCTTTCTACAGTATATTTATTATTGTTTATCAGTATTGGTCCATCACAATATAAAACATTATATCCTTTTGATTTTAAAATACTATATGCCACACCTGCGGGCGAATCCATATTAATTACATTTGATTCTTTGCAAGCAATGGTTACATTTAGATGAATAAACAGTCGTCCGGAATTTTTGTAAGTTCTCTTAATTCTTCTTTCGAAAGAGATTTTATCTTCTCTTGTAATTTCTGCATTTTCGCTTTTTCCTCTGGTGTCATCTTCTCTGATTTCTCTCCCAAACGCTCCCATTGTTCCTTGGTAATCTTCTGCATACATTTCACCTTCTTTTATACTGTTATCATTATAATTAAAATTATTTTCACTGTCAATCACATCTGTGGCTGATTGCAAAACCTCACTTTGTTCATTCGCAACATTACCGCCAGTCGTATTATTAATGCGGCTGTTTTTTATTGCATCTTTCCAAATGGTATTTGCCCTATCTTTCGAAAGTTCTTTCACAACATCTGCAACTACATCACTACTTTCCAGTGCAGAACGTTCCTCTGATGTAAGTTGTTCACCAAACACAGCCCTAGCCACCACAGGCGCTAGCTCTTTAGCTAATTTTTTATCAACACCTATTTCTAAAAGTCTGTTTTTACATTCGTTAACTATTTCGCTATTTAAAAAAGCAACCTCATTTTCTGAAATTGCTTGTTTTGTATGAGTTTTGCCATTGTCAATTATAATAACCTGTTCAGGATAAAATGCAATATACGACTTCCCATCACCTTCATAATGATTTTCATAAATTATACCATCATAGCCTAAATCTGCCAATATTTTCCGCAAGCTAACCGCCGCAATCGAATTATATTCATATCCGCTTTCAATTTGCATTTCTCTAATGAGTAAATATTGTTCATTTGAAATAATCCCATCAGCATAAAGCTTTATTGCTATGTGTGCAGGTCTCCACGACATAAGGTCGGTATTTATATAAATAGGATTTTTTATATCAAGAAAGGTAGTTATTATTCTGCCTTGTAGTTTTAAATTTTTACCTCTCTGCCGTGCTTGCGATTCATTACCAAAATGAAAACCAATATCACCCTTTGCAAACACTTGAAAATCCATATTATTTGTAAAATGATATACTATCTTTGGTGTTCCATCCTCATTTTTTATCGCCGTACTTTTTAAAGATTGAATCTGCTCACCAGAAAGTTCTATTTCTCTATTATTTCCTTGATCTCGTACAGTAAGTGTCCCTTGGGATCTTTTGATATTTTCTTGTCTAATGCCAAAAACTCTGCCATCTGCTTTTGATAGCCCTCCAATCCCGCTTTGGGTATTCGTACCCGTGAGTTGTCCCCCAGTACCACCGTTACGTAATTGCTCTTTTCCATAGTTTTCTCCTTCTTCTTTATTGATCTCATTATAGTTTGAAATCTCACTACTGTCAACCATACCCTTTGCAGTTGATCGTAAAACTCCAATACCATTTTCAAACTTCAGACTATCACCATACACAGCCTCAATCATCGAATGTATTTTATCTTCATTGACATTTTTGCCTTCCTGTGATACACTCTTCTTGTCAACGCTAACCTTGTT
>JAZRKK010000063.1:0-5173 GCA_045646305.1 Acutalibacteraceae bacterium | reverse complement strand
ATCGCGATCAGGACGACCAAGAGTATCTTTGAAAGGAAGATTTAAAACCTTGTCATGTTGACGCAAGAACCATGTATCAGCCTTTGTACCAGCAAGACGAGTACAGTGAATACGTGATTGCTGACCTGCTCCTACACCAATTGCTTGACCATCAACTGCATAACAAACAGAATTTGACTGAGTATATTTAAGTGTAATAAGAGCTATTATAAGGTCGCGAATTGCGCTTTCTGGCAATTCTTTGTTATCGGTAACAATATTCGAAAGTAACTCACGATTTATTTCAAAATTGTTTCTTCCCTGTTCAAATGTAATACCAAACACCTGTTTTGTTTCCTGAACTTCAGGAACATAATCAGGATCAATTTTAACAACATTATAATTACCGTTTCTCTTAGATTTTAAAATCTCAAGAGCTTCTGGTTCGTATCCTGGAGCTATAACGCCATCAGATACTTCACGTTTTATCATTTTTGCAGTAGTAACATCACATACGTCTGAAAGAGCTACCCAATCACCAAATGAACACATACGATCAGTACCACGAGCACGAGCGTAAGCACAAGCAAGTGGAGAATCATCAAGACCTTCGATATCATCTACAAAACAAGCTTTCTTAAGTTTATCAGAAAGTGGAATACCAACAGCCGCAGATGTAGGGCTAACGTGTTTAAATGAAGTCACAGCTGGAAGACCTAAAGCAGCCTTAAGTTCTTTTACAAGTTGCCATGAGTTAAATGCATCCAAGAAGTTAATGTAACCTGGTCTGCCACATAAAATTTCAATTGGAAGTTCGTTTCCGTTGCTCATATAAATTTTTGAAGGCTTTTGATTTGGGTTACAACCGTATTTAAGTTCAAATTCTTTCATTTTAATTCTCCTTATACGTTCTTATTAACTATTCTTGATTCATACTCACCGGTAGCAAGATCAATATATCTAACAAATAAAGAAACTTTATTATCTTCATTAAGATTTTTCCAAATAAGATCTGTAAGAGCATCGATATCAAGATCAGGAAGTTCAAGTGTTTTGGGTTCACCTTCAAAACTTGGAAGTGGATTACCATCACATTTATAGGTATGTATAAACTTTGCTTTACCAGCAATAGGATTTGAGTAAGCAAATGTATATCTTTGGCATGAACTACCATCGCCATCGGCTGATTTTAAAATTGACATAGCATAATTCATATCACCATTTTCAAGACGGATAATACCTGAAATACGTGGTGTATAGTTTGGTGCATCATCTTCAAATTCACGTGTGCGAAGAGCCTGTTCAAAAGTCATTTGCTTATCCATAAGTTCATAAATCGTATCGGTTTGGTCACCATTTGTAACGATTGTCTTATTACCAAGCACACGCACAGGAGCATAAATAATAAGATGAGGGTCGGTCATCTTTGATTCATCAAAAGCTTGAGTTCTAATGCCCTCTCCATCTTCTATAAACACACGATTGCGACTATTTTCGCTACGTCCCATAATAAAATAAGCTGTTATTGCCTTTTTACCATCTGCACTTTTACCAATAATAATACCTCTGCCATGGTAAGCTAATGAATTAAGTTCATTTTCAATCTTTTTGATTTCCATACCTAAATCCTCACTATTTTTTAATATAAGTCTTATTGTTTTCTATAACAATTTTTTCATCACATAGAAGTTTTACCGCCTGCGGTAAAATTTTCCATTCGGCTTGTTCCATAATACGTTTTTGTAATGTCTCAGGAGTATCATCATCTTGTACTTCAACAGCTTTTTGCAAAATAATTGGACCTGCATCACACTCAGCAGTAACAAAGTGAACTGTTGCCCCTGATACTTTTACACCCTTTTTAAGCGCTTCTTCATGCACATGAAGACCATAATAGCCCTTACCACAAAAAGAAGGAATCAAAGCTGGGTGAACATTTATCATACGATTTTCAAATGCATCACAAACATTTTCATCAAGTATTGTCATAAAACCGGCATAAACAACCACATCGGCTTTTTCTTGAATCAAAGCATCTCGCATAGCAATGCTATATGATGCAATATCATTATAATCTTTTCTGATAAGTGACCTCGTTTTGATGCCATTATCGGCCGCACGTGTAAGCGCGTATGCATCAGCTTTTGAAGAAATTACACAAGTAATTCTACCCGAACCTAGCTCACCACGATTTTGCGCATCAATAAGCGCTTGAAGATTTGTGCCGCCGCCTGAAACCAAAACGACAATATTTTTAGTATTATTCAATGATAACACCCTCATCACTTTCTATAACTGAGCCGATAACATAAGCATCTTCACCATTTGCATTGAGTATTTCAAGTGCTTTTTCAGCATCATCTTTAGCAACAACAATGCTCATACCTACGCCCATGTTATATGTATTAAACATATCGCGTTCTGAAATTCCACCAATCTTTTGAATAAGATCAAAAATAGGCAAAATTTTAAGTGAAGATTTATCAACCTTTACAGAATAACCCTTTGGCAAACTTCTTGGAATATTTTCGTAGAAACCGCCACCTGTAATATGAGAAATTGCGTGAACATTAACCTGTTCAAGCAATGCAAGTACAGATTTTACATAAATCTTTGTAGGAGTAAGAAGTGTTTCTCCAAGTGTCTTACCACCAAGTTCTTCTTTATATGCTGTAAGATCACAATTTTCAATATCAAAAACCTTACGTACGAGTGAGAAACCATTTGAATGAACACCACTTGATGCAAGTGCGATTACAACATCACCATTTGAAACCTTTTTATTATCAAGAATCTTTTTCTTATCAACAATACCTACTGCAAAACCAGCGAGGTCATAATCATCTACTGGCATCATACCTGGATGTTCAGCTGTTTCACCGCCAATAAGTGCAGCTCCTGACTGAACACATCCTTCACAAACACCGCTAACTATTGATGCAATTTTTTCAGGAATATTTTTTCCACAAGCAATATAATCAAGGAAAAAAAGTGGCTTTGCGCCGCAACAAATAATATCATTAACACACATAGCAACAGCATCCACACCGATAGTATCATGCTTGTCCATTAAAATCGCAAGTTTAACCTTTGTGCCGCAACCATCAGTACCGCTTACCAAAACAGGTTCTTCATAACCAGTAGGTAAACCAAAACAGCCGCCAAAACCGCCAACGTCATCAAGACATCCAGCATTTTGAGTTCTTGCAATGTGTTGTTTCATAAGTTCAACAGATTTATAACCTGCGGTAATATCAACGCCCGCAGCTGCGTATGCTTCTGATTTAGAATTGTTATGCATAATAATTTATTCCTTTCCGTTCCAACAATAAGTACAAAGGTCACATTCTGGAAGACCTATTGCTTCAATAATACCTTCAAGAGACTGGAACTCTAACGATGCGAAACCAAATTTTTCACAAATTGATTTGCGAAGTTTTTTACCTCTTTCGGTTTCGCCATTCGAATACTCATCGATATATTTAAATCCTTCTTCTCCCTCAAGCTCCATAATCACTCTACGAGCAATAAGCTCCATATCATTTGTAGAACGAGAGAAATTAAGATATTTACATCCATACATTATAGGTGGACAAGCAGAACGCATGTGAACCTCTTTAGCACCATTTTCATAAAGAAAATCTACTGTTTCTTTAAGTTGGGTGCCTCGCACAATTGAATCATCCACAAAAAGCAAACTTTTATCAACAATAAAATCATGAACTGGAATTTGCTTCATACGCGCAACTTTATTACGTTCGGTTTGTTTAGCTGGTGTAAAACTACGCGCCCAAGTTGGTGTATATTTTATAAAAGCACGTGCAAACTTTTTACCGCTTTCATTTGAATAACCAATAGCGTGTGGTATACCCGAATCGGGAACGCCACCAACGTAGTCAACATCTTGCGCAATGCCATATTTACGGTCGTTTTCGGCCATTATTTCACCATTACGACAACGCATTGCCTCAACATTTACACCTTCATAAGTAGATGTTGGATAGCCATAATAACTCCAAAGAAAAGCGCAAACACGCTTTTTGTTACTTGGCTCCGCTAATTGTTTAAGTCCCTTTGTTGAAATTTTTACAATTTCACCCGGACCCAATTCTTTTTCATCAACATACCCAAGTTTTTGGTAAGCAAATGATTCAAATGTTACCGCATAACCATCATCGTTTTTACCAATAAGAATAGGTATTCTACCTAATTTATCACGGGCTGCAATAATCGAGCCTTTGCTTGTCAAAATCAAAATTGACATAGTACCATCAATTTGATCTTGAGCATATTTAATACCATCTACAAATGTTTCCTTTTGATTAATAAGCGCCGCTACAAGTTCAGTTGTATTAACCTTACCTCCGGTCATAGCATCAAAATAAACACCTGTTTGAGCAAGGCATTGGTCAATCAATTCATCAACGTTGTTAATCAATCCTACAGTACAAATCGCATACGTACCAAACTTTGAGCGAATTAACATAGGTTGGGGATCTGTATCGCTAATGCAACCAATAGCCGAAGTGCCCTTCATTTCTTCAAAGATTTTTTCAAACTTTGTTCTGAAGGGCGAATTTTCAATATTATGAATTTTACGCTGCAAACCAATTTCACTATCAAACGCAGCAAGACCGCCACGACGGGTGCCAAGGTGTGAATGATAATCCACTCCGAAGAACACATCCATCATACAGTCATTTTTTGAGGTGATTCCAAAAAATCCGCCCATGATGACCTACTTTCTACAAAAAACCAAATTAAGCAAAGAAAAGTTTTGAAAGTGTCATAGGATCGATATACTCGCCATCCTTATAAACACGCATATTACCAGAAGCGATTTCATCAATAAGCATTACATCGCCGTTTGGAGCATAACCAAATTCAAATTTGATATCATAAAGATCAAGACCTTTTTCTTTAAGATCATCAGCAACGATCTTTGTAATCTTTTGAGTCATATCTTTAATATCTTCATACTGTTTATCTGTCATAACGCCAAGCGCAACAAGAGCATCCTTGATTACGAGTGGATCGCCCTTTTCATCGTTTTTAAATGTCATTTCAACGTAAGCGGGAAGGTCAGCACCGTTTTCGATGTAATCACCGTAACGGCGGATGAAACTGCCCACTGCTTTGTAACGGCAGATAACTTCAAGACCGTGACCGAAAACTTTAGCAGAAAGAACTTCCA
>JAZRKK010000062.1:0-5603 GCA_045646305.1 Acutalibacteraceae bacterium | reverse complement strand
GTCCATACCTTCTTACAGAAGAAGAAGCTGCTAATGCTCCTGCATCTGCTACAATCGTAGATAAGAAGGCAGGTAAAGGCAAGGGCGTTTACAAGTACTCTCTTGCAGTTTCTCCACTTGACTGTATGGGTTGTGGAGTTTGCGTTGGCGTATGTCCTACAAACTCACTTAAGATGGTTTCTCGTGAAAGCCAGGACTACAAGCAGGAAGCATTCGGTTACATGGTTGAAAATGTAACAGTTAAAGAAGATGTTGCTGATAACACAGTTATCGGTAGCCAGTACAAGACTCCACTTCTCGAGTTCTCAGGCTCATGTGCAGGTTGTGCTGAAACAGCTTATGCTCGTCTTATCACACAGCTTTACGGTGACAGAATGTACATCTCTAACGCAACAGGTTGTTCATCAATCTGGGGTGGTCCAGCTGCTACATCACCATATACAACTGATGCAAACGGTCACGGTCCAGCTTGGGCTAACTCACTATTTGAAGACAATGCTGAACATGGTTTCGGTATGTACTTAGGTCAAAAAGCAATCCGTAATCGTCTTATCGACAATGTTAAGGCTATAGTTGATGCTTGCAAGGCTCCAGAAAATGTACTTGCTGCTGCAAACGATTATCTTGATACTATTGATGATGGCGCTAAGAATGCTGCTGCTGCAAATGCACTTGTTGAAGCACTCAAGGGCTTTGACTGTGATTGTGAAGCTAAGAAAGATATTCTTGCAAACCAAGAATACCTCTCTAAGAAGTCTGTATGGATCTTCGGTGGTGACGGTTGGGCTTATGACATCGGCTTCGGCGGTGTTGACCACGTACTTGCTACTGGTGAAAATGTAAACATCATGGTATTCGATACCGAGGTTTACTCTAACACAGGTGGTCAGGCATCTAAGGCTTCTAACATCGGTCAGGTTGCTCAGTTCGCAGCTGCTGGTAAGGCTATCAACAAGAAGAGCCTTGCTGAAATTGCAATGAGCTATGGCTATGTTTACGTAGCACAGATCGCTATGGGTGCAGACCAGAACCAGACACTTAAAGCAATTAAAGAGGCTGAAGCTTATGATGGTCCTTCAATCATTATCGGTTACTCACCTTGCGAAATGCACTCAATTAAGGGTGGTATGGTTAACTGTCAGGCAGAAATGAAGAAGGCAGTAGATGCAGGTTACTGGGATCTCTTCCGTTACAACCCTGCTCTTAAAGCTGAAGGTAAGAATCCATTCTCACTCGACAGCAAACCAGCAACTGCTGACTACAAGGAATTCATCCTTAACGAAGCACGTTACTCATCACTTACACGTTCATTCCCAGAACGTGCAAACGAACTCTTTGATCAAGCTGCTGAAGCTGCAAAGGCTCGCCGTGCTCACCTTGAAAAACTCGTTGAGCTTTATGGTAAATAATATTTACTAGATATTAAAATTCACCCTCATTGTGAAAACAATGAGGGTGTTTTATATTGCATGTTTTTTAAAAACGTGTTATAATGCCAACATATTAAAACAAAGGTGAACAATATGAAAAAACTATGGCAAAAGGAATATTCTTTAAGAGCTAGTGATTTTGATAAATATGACCGTATAAAGCCATCGGCAGTTCTTGATTTGTTTCAAGATGCGGCTGGTCAGCATGCTGGAGAATTGGGTTTAGGTTTTGGTGATATGTTAGCGCGTGGGTATTTATGGGTGCTTACACGAGTTAAATTTGAAATTGTAGGTACACTGTCTCGATATAACACCGTGCTTGTAAAAACTTGGCCATTAGCACCACACAGACTTAATTATCGCCGTGAATATTGTATAGAAGATTTAAACGGAAATATTCTTGTAAAGGGTAGCTCAGAGTGGGTTGTAATCGATTCAGCACAACGTAAGTTGTTGGCCGTGCCCGATTTGTATCCATTTGAAGATGGTTTTTTGGAAGAAGTTATGTTTGAAGGAAAACATTCCAAGGTTCGTGATTTTGAATCAAATGGTGAACCTTATGTTGTAAACGCTGGTTTTTGCGACCTTGATTTAAATGACCATGTTAATAATATAAAGTACGCAAATTATGTTATTGATGCGATTATTCCTAAACAAGATGATGTCTTACATAGTTTTCAGATAGATTATCGTAAGGAAGTTTTGCAGGGTGTAGAACTTAATATATATTATACAAAAGAAGCTAATATAATCTCGGCAAAAGGTCAAAATTCCGAAGGCGAGACAATGTTTGCTTGTAGACTCGAACTGTAATAAGATGATTTAAGTGGGTGTTATTATGATTATAAAAAACGATAAATATATTGTAGAAATAGGTAGCAAGGGCGAAATAGTATCTCTTGTTAGCGGAGAAAAGCAGTTTGTAAAATGTCAGTTGCCTTTATTTGTTTTGCAATTAAGAAATGGCGGCGAAACAAAAAGATTAAGTTCTGATGAAGCTAAAAATATCAAGATCGATAAAAATGATAATATTATACTAGCTAAGTATGAATTTGATAGATTGAGCTTCGATGTTAAACTTGCTTTAAAAGATAGAATTGAAGCTACATTTTCTTTTGAAAATAATACTGGCATGTATATAGAGTGGGTTGATTTTTGCCAGTTTGCAATACCTAACGACCTTGTGGCAAAGGGTGGTAGTGGCAAACTTGTTATGGATATAAATGAAGGTTTGTTGTTAGAAGATATATCGTTAAAAGAAAACTTTTATCCATATAAATATAGGCAGATGAACTATCCTAGTGAAGGGCTTTATAGCATGTTTCCAGCTGTTATTCAAAGTCAATTTTTGTCATATTATGATGATACAGCAGGTATTTATGTAGCGGCAGAGGATAGTGAAAGATCGGTTAAGGGTATTGATTTTCAGCCAATGGATGATGCTATCAGAGTACAGTTTAGGTTGTATCCTGGTATAACACCTCAACAAACAACTTTTGACTTATCTTATAACTTGGTTATTGATTTCTTTAGCGGAGATTGGCATGATGCTGCCCAACTTTATCGTACATGGTTTGAAAACAATTTACCTGAAAACTTAATCCCAATAGAGCAAAATGACACCTTGCCTGAGTGGTACAATGATTCACCACTTGTTGTAACATATCCTGTACAGGGCATTCACGATATGGATCCATCAGGACCAAATCAGTTATTTCCTTATAACAATGCTTTGCCATATCTTGATGAAATTGGTAAGGCAACAGGCAGCCGTATAATGTCGGTGCTTATGCATTGGGAGGGAACAGCTCCTTGGGCGCCACCTTATGTATGGCCACCAATTGGTGGCGCAGATATGCTTAGTGATTTTGGCAAGGAACTACATAAAAGAGATTACATACTAGGCGTATATTGTAGTGGTATTAGTTATACAATACAAAGTAATATCAACGACTTTAATATGCAACAAGAATATGATGACAAAAACTTGTCACAGTATATGTGCGCTTCGCCTACAGGTGAGATTGTTTCAAAAACTTGTCAAGCACAACGCAAGAGTTATGATATGTGTATCTCACAGGATTTTACCAAAAATGTGTTATTAGAAGAAGCACGTAAAATGGCATCAACTGGGCTTGATTATATACAAATTCTTGACCAAAACCATGGTGGCACACCTTATTTTTGTTTTAGTGATAAACATGGACATCCTGCTGTTCCGGGTAAATGGATGGTAGAGCACATGACTGATTTTTTAAAGAAACTAAAAGATATTGTAGGTAACAAGGTGCTTTTGGGTTGCGAGTCAGCTGCTGCGGAAAGTTATATTCCATATATGAATCTTAGTGATAATCGTTTTAATTTAAATGGATATGTTGGTAAGTTTATACCTCTTTATGGATATATCTATCATAAATATTTACAAAACTTTTCTGGAAACTCGGTTTGCTCACTAGATATTTTTGACCAGGTTCGTTCGCCAGATAGTTATTTACTACGTACAGCACATTCGTTCCTTGCGGGTGATTTAATGACTCTTGTAATAAATCAGACTGGCGAAATTGCTTGGGCTTGGGGTGAACGTGATTTCTCTTGCTTACCAAACAGAAAATGCACTTTAGATTTCATAAAAATTGCTACATCATATAAGCGTGGCGTTGGTAAAAAGTATCTTACATTTGGTCAAATGATTAAACCATGCCGCGTAGAAAGCGACAAGGTTAAAATGTACAAGACAAATGCCGAACGCTTTACCGAGTACTCATCCGTACTTACTAGTGCTTGGGAGGCAAGTGATGGTACACGCGCGCAATTTTTAGCGAATTATTGCTTAGATGCAAAGAAGTGTACAATTGACCTTACAGGTACTAATGGTGCTGATTTGATAGATGAAAACGGTAAAGTTATTGGCTGTTTAGAAGCTAATGTTTGTGAACTTGAAGTTAACGCTAACAGCGTACAAATGCTTGCGCTTAAATGATTTTAAAAAATCCGTATGTGCTATCAAGCGGATCTTGAAATAGTGGTATTTTAGGTGTAAAAAATGTGAATATAATAAACAAAACGCCTAAACTAAAAATAAAAACTTTTGAAACAGTCGGGGATAAAAGATATTCCCGACTGTTTTTTAGTTTTTTTGTTTCGGTTAAAAAACTTAATGCCGCAGCAATAAAAAATATTAAAATGTTAAACCAATCTGCTTTTACGCCTAAAGCACCTGTATAAGTGTAGTAAAGGGTGGGTATTATAATAAGCCCCAGTGAAAAACCTTTAGCCTTTGCACACCAAAAATTTTTGTATTCATTTTCAAAATATCGGCTTTCGAAAAGGGCGAAGGCAAACATAGGAAAATACAGTAATTTAATATGTTCCCAAATAGATTCATTTACAGCAGAAAACAAACCGAGAATTACGTTTTTATTAGTCCAATCAAAAACAAAATGCAATAGCGTACCACAAACACTTGTGAATACAAACCCAAAAAATTGCCATAGAACAATCGACTTTTTCATTATATAACCCCTTTTTCATTTCAAAGTAAGTATATGTAAAACTTTTGATTTATAATATTAAAACCGCAAAGTGTAAGCCTTGCGGTTTTTAAAATTATTCTGCTACTTGGTGATGTGCGTGTTCACCTCTGAAAAGTAAAGATATACACCAAACACCTGCAAGGGCGATTACGGTGTAGATAATTCGGCTAAGAAGTGCTCCTGTACCACCAAAAATCCACGCGACAAGGTCAAAACTAAAAAGACCAACAAGTCCCCAGTTAAGACAGCCAATAATGGCAAGAATAAGACAAATTTTATCAAACATTAAGTTCACCTCTTTATAAAGTTATATTGTTAGTTTGAGTGTGTTTTTTAAAAAATATACTCTTTTTTGAAAAAGCACCGACAGATTTAACTGCCGGCGCCTTGCGGTTAGTTGCAGTTGCCTACAACTTATTTCATACTGTTTTCGTAAGATTCGATCATCTTTTTAACCATCTGACCGCCGATTGAACCTGCCTGTTTAGAGGTAAGGTCACCGTTGTAACCCTGCTTAAGATTTACGCCTACTTCCCTTGATGTTCCCGAGTGTTATTAATTACGTCAAAAAATAAAATACATAGACCAATCGAACCGCTATAATAACACTCTCTTTGGAATAATTTAATTGGTGCAAAAT
>JAZRKK010000061.1:0-45171 GCA_045646305.1 Acutalibacteraceae bacterium | reverse complement strand
CTCACAGAACGACATGGCTACGATCCGACTTCCAGCACCAACGATTCCGTTATCTCTTAGAATGCCCTGAAGGTCTGAAAGTTTCATTTATTATAACTCCGGTAAACCTATTCCGTTATCTACAATACCAACAATAGCGGCGTCTACAGGGGCGGTTTCACAATTGCAGCCTATTCTTGCTGCAGAACCGGTTGCAACCAAAACAACCTCACCAATACCTGCGCCTACGTTATCTATTGCTACAAATTTAGCGTTGGGGTCGCCAAGTTTTTCAATTGGCTCAATAACCATAAATTTAGAGCCTACTAATTTTTCGTTTTTACGGGTAGAAACTATTGTTCCTACTACTTTTCCAACTAACATTCTTAATTTACAATCCCTTCTGATTGATTTTTAAAAGGATGCTTTGGGGAGGAGAAGTCTCCTCCCCATAAAGAAAACAATTACTTCAATGAGGGAAGAATTTTTTCTACATCGCCGTGAGGTCTTGGGATTACGTGTGTTGCGATAACTTCGCCCAAAGAACCAGCCGATGAAGAACCAGCTTCTACAGCAGCCTTAACTGCGCCTACGTCGCCACGTACCATTACAGATACAAGACCTGAACCGATCTTTTCTGTACCGATAAGCTCTACGTTTGCAGCCTTCACCATTGCGTCTGCAGCTTCGATTGCAGCTACAAGACCACGGGTTTCTACCATACCTAATGCTTCAAGTGCCATTTTTGTTTCCTCCTGATAAAATTTTTATTTTAAATAAAATTTAAAAACTAAATTATTTGAGCGATGGAAGAATTTTCTCCACATCGTTGTGAGGTCTTGGGATTACGTGTGTTGCGATAACCTCACCTAAAGAACCAGCTGAAGATGAACCAGCTTCAACAGCAGCCTTAACAGCGCCTACGTCACCACGTACCATTACAGATACAAGACCTGAACCGATCTTTTCTGTGCCGATAAGTTCTACGTTTGCAGCTTTTACCATTGCGTCTGCAGCTTCGATTGCAGCTACAAGACCACGGGTTTCTACCATACCTAATGCTTCAAGTGCCATGCGTGTTACCTCCTTTACCTCAGGCTTTACTTCTACCTTTTCAACGGGCTTTGCAGCCGCGGTTGATTTGGTAGTTGTTGTTTTTTTAGTAGCAGTAGATTTACTGCTTGAAGATTTAGAAGTAGCCATTATTTAGTTCCTTCTTTCTTTTTCATTCGGGATGCGCTTAGCTCTAAAAGACGTTGCACCTCTTCGTGAGGACTTGCAATAACTGCATGTGATACAGGTTTTTTAATAGCGTTTGCCATAGCATTTTCTACTGCGGCAGTTACTGCTGAAACCTGACCTTCAACTACTATTGTTACAAGTCGTCCACCGAGTTTACGCTCCCAGGTAACGAATTCAACATCTGCTGATTTGCACATAATATCAAGGCAATCAATTGCAGCTGTTACACCCGAAACCTCAACAAGTCCGATAGACTTCATATCTTATTACCTCTTAAAATTTTAAGATTAGAACTTAGGAAGAATTTTTTCTACATCAGCGTGTGGTCTTGGGATTACGTGAACTGCTACGAGTTCGCCAAGACGTAAAGCGTTTGCAGAACCAGCTTCAACAGCAGCCTTAACAGCGCCAACATCACCACGTACCATTACAGATACAAGACCTGAACCGATCTTTTCTGTACCAACTAGTGTTACTTCTGCAGCCTTTACCATTGCATCAGCAGCTTCAATAGCTGCAGTAAGACCGCGGGTTTCTACCATACCAAGTGCTTCTTTCATTTTTGTATCCTCCAAAATGTTTTTAATTGTTTAGTTTTTATCAAAAGCGTTGAGCTTTAACATAGGTTCTGTATCTTCTTCGGTTCTTGTAATAATGTGACTTGCTACTACGCCACTCACACCTTCTGCTGCTATTTTCGCAGCCTCCATAGCTGCTTCAACTGCATCAACTGAACCACGGAATTTTATCGCTACAATAAGCGGAACCTCTAATTCATCGGCATTGCCAGGTTTGTTTTTGTCAAAGTTTTCAACCGTAACATCAGCCGCTTTGCATCCCGCATCACAAGCTACAAAAGCTGCTACCAAACCAAATACCTCTAATATACCTGTTGCCTTACCCATAAGTTTTCTCCTTATTTATTAACAACTGCAATCTTAAGACCTTCCATTTTAAGATTGGTCTTAAATGCTTCATCAATTTGATCAAGAGAATATTTATGAGTGATAAGTTTTTCAATTGGAAGTCCGATTCCCTTTGCACGTTTTAAGAAATCAAATGTAGTCGCATAATCACGAAGAGTATACACCCAAGAACCTACTGTTGTAATTTCTTTTGAACAAATATCAAAGTGTGGATTTATTGTCGCATCGCCACCATTGATAAAGAAACCAAGTTCACAAAGTCCACCGCCATTGCGAATAAACTTATAGATGTTGCTGTGAGCCACAGGAGAACCTGTGCATTGGAATGCAAAATCAGCGAAATATCCGCCAAACGCATCCTTAACACCATCAGCCAAAGCTTCTGCACCGCTATAATTTTTGAAGTTAACTACTGCGTTAGCGCCCATTTCTTTAGCAAAATTAAGGCGTTTATCTTCACCATCAACAGCAACGATATTTTCAATACCCATTGTACGAAGTACTGCAATACAAATAAGACCGATAGGTCCGCAACCTTGTACTACAACACGGCTGTTAAAACGAAGTATACCTGTTGTTTTCGCACGTTCTACTGCGTGAATCAAAACAGCACATGGTTCGATAAGTATTCTTGAATCAAGATCCAAATCACTTACATTAAATATTGTAGAACCACCACGAACCAATATGTAATCACTAAACCAACCGTTTAGATGAACATCATCATCCGGAAGAAGTCCATAAACATCAGCGCCTCCAACGTTTTGTTTGTTAAGGTCATACATTGTAATATCAGGATTATCCTTAAATATCATACAAGTAACAACCTTATCACCTATATTAAGAGGTTTACCTGCTGAGTCAACTTTTACATTTTTACCCATTTTAACAATTTCGCCTGTACCTTCGTGACCAAGTGCCACAGGAATAAGACCAAATGGGTCACGTTTGTATTCGTGAGCATCTGTACCGCAAACACCGCAACCTTCAACCTTAACTAAAACATCATCATCGCCAACTACTGGCATTGGATATTCTTTAATCTCGATTTTTTCAAGGCCTGTAAGCATCGCAACACGTGCTGTTGCAGGAACTGCGCCACTAGTTGCAGGAGCTACCGAAGCCGCACCGTTCATGCTATCAAGCACTTGGCGTACTATTTGCTCTATGTTGGAAGAATTTATATCCATTATAGATACTGTCCTTTCTCAAATATTTCTTTGCCGTAGGCAGCAAGAGCGCTATCTTGCTCTTCGCTACCACCACTAACACCAAGACCGCCTATTATTTCGCCCTGCGCATTTTTTAGTGGCTCACCGCCACCAAAAACAACAATCTTTCCATTGTTGGTAAATTGTATTCCGTAAAGCGAACCGCCCGGTTGAGCAAGGGGTTTTAGTGCGCTTGTAGACATTTTAAGTGAAACAGATGTAAATGCCTTCTGCACAGCTATATCATAGCTTGCGATATACGCATCATCCATGCACTCCACCAAAACCGGATGTGCGGCTTTGTTGGATATTGCAACGACCGCCTTAACACCAATTTGCTCAGCTTTTAACCTCACCTTTTTAGCAAGTCGCTGCGCAGCATCAAGTGTCATATCCTTGGAAGGCCTTATCTTGCTTACCACTGCGTCTACAATGGATTGCATGGCCTGTTCATTCATAATTATTTACCAAGCTGTGCAAGTACACGCTTTGTAATTTCAGCAACCATGTCAGCATCATCCTTACCGCATGAGCAGTTGCCACCACAACCGTGACAGCTTGGCTGACCAGCCTTAGCATTTGGACAAAGGTCTGCTGGGTGCTTACCTTTAAGACCAAACTGACGGCGAATTTCATAAAGACGCTGAACCTGTGAATCAGAAAGTTCTTTAGCACCGCCAAGTTGTTTTGAAATGTAAAGAAGTTTTGCATAAAACTCTACTGATTCCATTTTGTGATATGCGTTTAGCAATGAATCAGAGAATGTAAGTGCACCATGATTTTCAAGAAGTACTGCATCAAATGACTGCAAATACTTTGAAACTGCATCAGGAATTTCCTCAGTAGATGGTGTGCCATATTCAGCAATCGGAACACAACCCAAAGCAATAACAGCCCCTGGCATAATTGGCTGAGTTAGAGGAATACCTGCAATAGCAAAACCTGTTGCATACATAGGGTGCGCGTGAACTACTGAATTTACATCAGGACGCTCTTTGTATACACGCATGTGCATTTTGATTTCAGATGAAGGTTTGAAACCTTTGTTTGCTTGAATAACTTTACCATCGCGGTCTACCTTACAAATGTATTCAGGGGTCATAAAGCCCTTACTAACACCAGTAGGTGTGCAAAGGAATTCGTTATCGTTAAGCTTCACAGAGATGTTACCGTCATTAGCAGCAACCATGCCCTTGTCGTAAATACGCTTACCGATGTCGCATATTTGTTTTTTGATTTCATACTCGTTTACCATGATAATTTCTCCTTAATTTTGAAATTTTGCTTTTATACATTATGATAATACCACACAAATGCGGTAAAGTCAACATAAAAAAGGTTGTTTTTGTTGTTTTTTCTCTTATTTTTCTTGTTTTTTGTGGTTTTCAAGATGTTTTAACACTTGATTTATGCCTTTTCCTGTTTTTGAATCAACTTTATACACCGTTTCACAACCAGAAAGGCGTAACCAATTCTCAGCTTTAGCAGGATCGGCTTTATCACACTTAGTTACAATGCCTATTACCTCTCGGTTTACCATACAGGTAATATTAGGTGGAAATAATGAATATTGCTCATCTGCTGCAATAAGCAGCGCAACTACGTCCGCCTCATAAGCATAAAGACAAAGTGCAGCGCCAAGATCGTGATTTTCGGCATATTCACCCGGTGTATCTATCAAAAAGTCACCGTAATTGATATACTGTGTTTTTTGATAATGTGTTTTCTCTCCTTTAAGCGCTTGTGTAAGTGTTGTTTTACCTACACCGCTACGGCCCATAAGTATTAATTTTTTCATTAGGTCTTTGTCACTTCACAAACAGTAAATCCAAGTTTGTTTTGAACATAGTCAGTTATTGCTAAAAGTGATGCTTCTACTTCTGACACGGTACCTGTAAGAATTACCGTACCACTAAAGCGATCAACAAACCCTAATTCCGCGCCAGATGCCTTGATTGCAATATCTCCGGCTATGATTGCTGTTTCACTCGGTGATACTGTGATAATACCAATAGCACCTTTATGATCAGCAGCAGGATCTAAACCTAATTTTTTATAAAGTATATCATCGGGGTTTGCAATTATATGAGCTAAGGTTATTTGTTTACCCGGGACAAGCTCTTGAATAATTCGAGCTTTATCATTATCAAACTGCATATCTAACCTCCTATATAAGCCTTAAGCCCAAACTGCTCGGCAGTTTGTTTAAGAACTTCCATTAATTCATTAGTTGGTGATTTTATATCACCCATGTCATAATCACGACCAAGACCTATGTATTTGTCACGACCCATATTGTGATATGGCAATAAATGTATTTCATTAACATTTGGTAAATCAGCTGCAAAAGCAGCGATTTCAGCAATTTCGGCTACCGTATCATTAAAAGTCGGGATAACAGGAACACGAATAACAAGTCGGTTAGCCTTACTTGCGATAAGTTTTGCATTTTCGAGAATTTTTTCGTTTGGCTGCGAAGTAAATTCTTTATGCTTGTCAGAATTTATGTGCTTAATATCCATAAGCACAGTATCAAGATATGGTAAAAATCTTTCTACTACATCGGAGTTTGCAAAACCCGTTGTTTCAATTGCAGTATTTATACCATTTTCTTTACACGCTTTTAACAATGCCACAGCAAAATCGGGTTGTAAAAGGCTTTCGCCTCCAGAAAGGGTAACACCACCACCCGAACGATTGTAATAAGGTCTGTCTTGCAAAACCTCGCTTAAAACTTCTTCTACCATAACATCTTGACCCATTATTTTTGGTCTGCCATTTTGAATCATTGTTTCAATCTCATAAGATTGTGACTCAGGATTACAACACCAACGACAACGAAGCGCACAACCTTTTAAAAATACTATTGTGCGAATGCCCGGACCATCGTGTGTGGAAAAACGCTGTATATCAAAGATTCTTCCCCTTACAGCGAGGTTGTCCATGTTTAGAAACCTCCCTGCTCAGTACGAGCTATAATATCATCTTGAAGTGAACGTGAAAGCGTTGTAAACAATGCGCTGTAACCCGCTACACGAACAACAAGCGATTTATATTTTTCAGGATTTTGTTGCGCATCACGAAGTGTTTCGCGACTTACAACATTAAACTGCATGTGCATACCCTTTTGATCAAAGAATCCACGTACCAAAGCTACAAAGCTTTCAAGTCCACTAGGACCTGCTAATGCGCTTGGATGGAACTTCATATTAAAGAGCGTTCCATTAGAAGCGATAAAGTGATCTAATTTTGCTACTGAGTTTGCAGATGCGGTAGGACCCTTAATATCTCTACCCGCAGCAGGGCCAACACCATCAGCTATTGGTGTGTATGCCGCTCTACCATCAGGCGTAGCACCTGTTTGTGCTCCCAATGGCACGTTTGCCGATACTGGATAAAGGCCTGCTTGGAACATACCTCCACGTGGGTTTTTATAATTTTCAAGCGGCTTGGTATATGTATATGCAACGTCACGAGCAAAAGCATCAACATCAGGTAAATCGTTTCCGTACTTAGGCAACTCACCAATCATTTCCAAAATATTACTATAACGCTTTTTATCTTCATCCGATGCAGGGTTTTTAGATACTGCAAGATATATTGATTTAATATCTTCAGCTGTTAGACTCTTGCCCTCGGCAACTAACTTTTCAGCAACTGTTTTGGTAAGTCTTTCGGCAGTAGCCACATCCATATCAAGGCCAAAGTTATTATCAAGTGCTGCTTTAAGTTCGCAAAGTTTTAATACCTTCTTATCGTAAACTAACGTCTTTACAGCCAAAAGCGCATCGGTCATGTTTGCTATACCAAAACCTTGTGGACCCGTGAAGTTATAAACAGCGCCACCCTCTTGCAAACTTTTTCCTCTGCCGATACAATCTTCAATCATGCATGATTGATAAGGAAGTGGACAGCGGCGAGCGTGCGCTAAATCAATAGCATTATCAGCGTTTACAAGCAATTTTATAAAATAGTTCATTTGAGCTTTGTAAGCATCATAAAACTTATCAAACGTAGTGAATTCATGTAGTTCACCTGTACGTAAGCCTACTTGAACACCCTTATCAACGCCGTTTGAGAAAACAAGTTCAAGTGGGCGAAGCATATTAAAGAACGCAGCATCATGCCAACCATCTGTCTTAGCAGGAGCTTGTGGCTCAACACAGCCAATTATATTGTAGTTTCGAGCATCCGTGAGTGTAACACCGCGACTCATAAGAGAAGGAATGATTACTTCATCGTTATAGTAAGCAGGAAGTCCTACTCCTGTTCTTGTTACTTCAGCCGCACGTAGCAAAAACTCATGCGGGCTGCCGTTCCAAACTCTAACAGAGAATGAAGGCATCGGAAGCATTACATGAAGTGTTGCATTAATGCACATAAACGAAACATCATTTGTAGCATCGTTACCGTATTTATCCTGACCACCTGCAATAAGGTTTTGGAACAAACTGTAACCAGCAAAACCTTCAGCAGAAGCAGCATCACGAACTTTGTTAAGATCGTTAAGTTTTACCCAAATACAGTCGATAAGCTCTTGCGCAAATTCACGCGTTATTTTTCCGGAATTAAAATCCTTTTCAAAATAAGGATTCATATACTGGTCAAATCTACCCGGCGAAATAGAATGTCCGCTTGACTCAACCTGTAAAAGCATTTGCACAAACCAAAAAGACTGACAAGCCTCATAAAAACTTTGAGCGCCATAACGTGGTACACGCGCACAGTTTGCTGCAATAGTAATAAGTTCTTCTCGGCGTTTTGTATCAGGCTCATTCGCAGCCATTTCTTTCGCGAGAGTAGCATAACGGTCAGCGTAATTTATAACAGCATCACAACTTATTATTACCGCTTGTAAAAACGCGCTGCGAGAAGCATAGTCAGCATCTGCTACATCAAGTGATTTCATTGCTTCGTTAGCCTCAGCAATAATACCTTTATAACCTTTTTCTAAAACCTTGCCATAGTCAACAGTAAAATGACCAATACCGTTATAGAAATAGTTACCAACCGTAAATATATTATGCTCAATTGCGCAAAGCGCTTCATCAGACATATACGCTGTTGCAAGTTCGCTTGTAGTCTTACCCTTCCAATATGGGTAAACCTTACGAAGTTTATCCTTTGTTTCCTCCGAAATATAAAACGGGTCAGCACTGCGTGTTGCTACTGTATCAAATTCAGCTTCTAACCATTCGTAAGAATATTCAGGGAAAACTTGGCAACCACGTGGAGCCTTTGAATTGCTACCTACTATAAGTTCTTCAGGACGTATTGTGATAGGCAAATGCTCAAGTATATGCGCAAAAGCCTTTGCACGTCTTAAAACAATTGGTTGTCCCTCTGTTTCCTTATAGCTTTCTGTTATAAGCACAGCACGATCAGCCTCTATCTCAGGCATCTTTGCATAAAGATGTTCAATAAGGCGACCTATTCGTGGTGATTTTTCAATATTTTTTGTATATGTGTATGGCATAGACAATACCTCACTTTACTAATTACCTATATATTACACCAAAACCACACAAATGTCAACACAAAAACCAACAAAAACAAGAAAATAAAAGCAAAAACAAAGATTTATCCACCTGTTTGTTAATAATTCGGTGCAAAAATCTTTGTTTTTATAGTAATGTACCTATAAAAAAGGAACTCGCCGAGTGGCAAGTTCCTTTTGATTTGTTTAATTATTTTTTAAGAGCGATCGCTTCTTTTGCTTTTTCTACAATGTTTACTGCGCGGAGGCCAAACTCATCAAGAAGTTTAACCGCAGGACCTGAGTGACCAAACACATCATAAACACCAAGTTTTACAACTGGTACTGGAACTGTTTCACAAATAACTTCGCTAACTGCTGAACCTAAACCACCAATTACTGAATGTTCTTCAGCGGTAACAATCGCGCCGGTTTCCTTAGCTGCTTTGATTATAATATCACGGTCAATTGGCTTAATTGTTGCCATATTGATAATACGAGCATTAATACCCTCTTCCTTAAGCATCTCGTATGCTTCGAGAGCTTCTTTAACCATGAGACCTGTTGCTATAATAGTAACATCATTACCCTCACGAAGTTCAACGCCCTTACCAATTTCGAAATTGTATGTTTCATCAAATACAACCGGCACTGCAAGGCGACCAAATCTCATATAAACTGGGCCATCACACTCAAACGCTGCGCGTACAGCAAGACGAGCTTCGGTATCATCAGCAGGATTGATAATTGTCATACCAGGAATAGTACGCATAATAGCAATATCTTCATTACACTGATGAGTAGCACCATCTTCACCAACTGATATACCAGCGTGTGTAGCACCTATAATAACATTAAGGTGTGGGTAGCCAACAGAGTTTCTAACCTGTTCAAAAGCACGACCTGCCGCAAACATAGCAAATGAGCTAACAACTACCTTTTTACCTGTTGCAGCAATACCAGCTGCGATGCTTACCATGTTTTGCTCAGCAATACCACAGTTATAAAAACGTTCTGGATATGCCTTTTTAAATTTACCGGTTTGTGTAGCGGCCGCAAGGTCAGCATCCATTACGATAAAATCATCACGTTCTGCGCCAAGTTCAACCAATGTTTCACCAAAACCTACACGTGTTGCAACTGTTTTAACATCTGACATTTATAGCCACCTCCTTAATTAAATGCAGCAAGTGCTGCGTTAAGCTCTGACATAGCAACTTCGTACTGTTCATCGTTAGGAGCAGTACCGTGCCAGCCAACTGCATTTTCCATAAATGATACGCCTTTGCCCTTTATTGTTTCAGCTATAATAGCTACTGGCTTATCAATTGTTTTTGCTTCGTTAAGTGCTGCTTCAATAGCATCATAATCGTGGCCATTAATAGTAATTACATGCCAACCGAATGCTTCAAACTTTTTATCAACAGGTTTAGCTGAGTTTACCTCATCAATGGTGCCATCTATCTGCAAATTGTTAAGGTCGATAAAAGCAGTAAGATTAGAAAGATTTTTATTACTTGCAAACATTGCTGCTTCCCAAACCTGACCTTCTTCTATTTCACCATCACCAAGTATTGTATATACATTATAGTTATCACCAAAGTGTTTTGAAGAAAGCGCCATACCAACAGCGGTAGAAATGCCTTGACCAAGAGAGCCTGTTGACATATCAACACCAGGGATATTTTTCATATCAGGGTGACCCTGAAGGCGTGAACCGATTTGGCGAAGAGTCAAAAGTTCATCTGGTGAAAAATAGCCACGCTGAGCGAGTGTAGCATATAAAGCAGGAGCTGCATGTCCTTTTGAAAGAACAAAACGATCACGCTTTGGATCCTTTGGATTGGTAGGATCTATATTCATTTCTTTAAAATAGAGATATGTAAGTATCTCAGCGATAGAAAGTGAACCGCCTGGATGACCTGCTTTTGCTGCATGAACGCCTTCGATAATACCGATGCGAACTTTACAAGCAGTTTTTTCTAACTGTTTTTTAAATGTTGCTTCCATTGTTTAATTTCCTTTCGGTAAGATAATCTATAAATTCGGCAACTGCGCCGTTTTTTGCTGCACCTACTATTGTTGTTGCCACTGCCTTAACTTCATCAGGCGAGTCAACAAGTGCCGCGCCTACATCAGCCGTTTTAATCATTTCAAGATCATTGAAATAGTCCCCAATCGCATAACAACAACCATTTTTTATATTTAGCTTTTCGCAAAGTATTTTTAAAGTAGTAGCCTTAGATATATTTTGGGGTACATGTTCATAATAGTAACGGCGTCTGCCATCAATTATTGCGGTAGTGTCAACAAACTGTGAATTATGCTCACACGAAGCAATAATATCTTTAACTATCCGAGCTTCATCACTATTAGAGAACAAATACAAAACCTTGTTCCAATTATAACTCAAAGCTTTCTCATAATCAAGTGAAATTGCGACAAGATTTTCATAATTTTCGTGGTCAATCGTTTCTTGATTGCAATTCACAACCAAAACCTGTTTTCCGCTATGAATTTCTATACCAACCGTGCTACAACCTTCAAGCACTTTTTTTACTATATATCTATCTTCTTCTGGCACAAATTGTTCATATAATGCCTTATCCTCATTAAAATCATATATCACACTGCCATTAGCTACGATAGATGGAGACAAATTTTTTATACGAGAAGTAACACTAGACACAGCACCTGCTGTTCTACCGGTAGCAAGTGCAAATGCGCCTCCCTCACGTATAAAATATTCTATTTTTTCTAAATTCTTTTGAGGTAAATAGTCACTAATAAGCAACGTACCATCTATATCACTTGCAAGTAAGCATCCGTCAAATATTCCCACGGGCGCACTCCTTTAAAAAATTTGTAAAATACTGCGGTAATTCACTTGTAAACTCCATATACTCGTGAGTTTCAGGATGAATAAACCCAATTTTTCGAGCGTGTAGACATTGTCCACCTAATTTTGTAATGACCTTATGCGGACCATAAACATCATCTCCCGCAACCGGATGTCCAAGAGATGCCATGTGCACCCTTATTTGATGAGTGCGTCCTGTTTCAAGACGTAATTTCACATGTGTAAAATTGCCAAATCTTTCTATAACAGTATAATGTGTAACCGCCTCTTTACCACCAGCAACTATCGCCATTTGTTTGCGTTTTACAGGGTGACGTGCTATCGGCGCATTTACCGTTCCGCTATCATTTTTTAAATTCCCGTAAACAACAGCTTCATACTCGCGAGTGAGCGAATGCTCACTAATTTGCTCAGCCAAGAAAAGATGCGAATTATCATTTTTAGCGACAAGCAATAATCCGCTTGTGTTTTTATCGATGCGATGTAAAATACCTGGGCGCATAACTCCGTTTATGCCTGACAGGCTTTCGCCGCAATGATAAAGTATAGCATTTACAAGCGTTCCACTATAATTCCCCGCAGCAGGATGAACAACCATATCCTTAGGCTTATTCACCACAAGCAAATGTTCATCTTCATAAACAATATCAAGTGGTATGTTTTCAGGTTGAGCGGTATATTCCTGTGGGTCAGGAATTGTTATATCTACAATATCGCCTTTTTTTAATTTAGTATTTTTGGCTGCCTGTTTACCGTTCACAGTCGCGCAATCACTTTCAATAAGCGTAGCCGCATAAGAACGTGTTATTTCAATATGTTCTGCTAAAAACACATCAAGACGGCAGCTTTCACCACCGTCAAAAATAAAATTATGTTTAATCATGATTGTTCTCGTTTTGCTTTATAACTTCCGTATTCATAGCAAGGCGCTTTTGCTTTTCATCATTGATAATACCTAAGAAGAAATATAACATCAAAAGTCCCGAACCAATAACTATTGCGCAGTCGGCAACATTAAATACAGGAAATGTTGGGAAAAATTCAAAATGCAAAAAGTCAATTACATTTCCATCACGAAACGTACGATCAATCATATTTCCAACGCCGCCTGAAAGCACCAAAATTATTGCCCAAAACATCAACTTGTCTTTGACGCCATATTTTAGCAATAGCGCTATACAAATTAGCATTATAACCATAGTAATTGATAACAACACCCATGTATATCCGCCAAGCATACCCCAGGCGCCACCATCGTTATGGATATATGTTATATCAATTAAGCCTGGCAAAAACTCATACGATTTTGCCATTTCAAAATTATTCGAAATATAAACCTTTGTAAATTGGTCAGCAACAAGAAAGATAATACCTGTTATTGCTGCTAATATATATGATACCAAAAGGCTCACTCCTAAACATTAAATATCTTGATCTTCTGTTTCTTCTTCATCATCAATATCAAAATCATCCGCATTGATAACAAAACCTGTTGATTTTACTTCTGCCTTGGGTTGTTCTACAACTTTTACAACCTCTTCCTCGTTTGACTGAGGCAAAGTTGCTCCACTTTTTACAAATTCGCGAACATCAGGCACAGCATCAAACTGTGCTGATACTGACTTTGCAATCTCTTCCGGATCGGTAGGAACTGCATCAGGCAATGCTGACAAAAGTTCGAGATGTTCTTTATATTTATTTGTAATTTCAGCTTTGAAAGCCGCAATTTCAACCTTCATTTTATTAAACAAAGACTGTTGGCGCTCGATACAATCTTGAGTTGCTTCTTCAACTGCAAGTTGTTTTTTCTCTGCTGCTGAAACAATCTTTTCTATATCGCTTTCAAGTGCCATCTTGCGTTCACCTGCTTTTTTATCAAATGCAGATGTAAGTTCTTTTTCTTGAGCAGTAATTTTTTGAATGCTTTCTTCAGCAGATGCGATAATTTGAGCACTTTTTGTCTTAGCTTCCTCTACGATTTGGTCGGCAAATTTTTGTGCGCTTACCAAAACATTTTGTATGTTGCCTTGTGAATTTTTACAATCCTCAAGTTCACCTTTTAATTCGTTTATTTTGCTGTTCATTTCACGCAATGTACGTTCAAACTGCTCATAGTCAGCCTCTACCTTATCAAGAAGAATATCAACCTCTTCTTGCTTGTATCCGCCCATAGCCTTTGAAAATCTTACATTTCTGATTTCGTTTGCACTTAACATTTAATTTGCCCTCCATACATAAATATCTTACACATATTTACTATATTTTAATATAATTCTACCTTTTTTTGAAAGCTCATCACAATCATTTATTTCAAACTTACCTTTTTGGCGTATGGTAATGTTTGAATTTGATGTTAAATTAAAGGTTGCTTTAGTAATGCACACAGAATTCACTATAACAAGGCCATCGCCTATTATTTGCAGTGCTTTTGAACGCGAACATCCACACAAAGCACTTACAACACAGTCAAGCCTTAACGAAGCTACCGTAACACAAAAAGATTCTTTTTTTGAAACGCATGGCAACGGAGATTCAAATCCCGCGCATACATTAACTCCAACTTTACCGATTTTGTTTATTTGCGATATTACAAATTTTGAAATATCGTTTAACACAAAAACCACTGCTCGTCCGTTTTCAACCAAGATATCGCCTACTGTTTCACGAGCAATTCCCAAAGCCATAAGCGATCCTAAAAAATCCCTATGAGAAAGATTGTCGCATTTACGATATGTAAAAGTCAAAGCAGTTATTGGATATATTGGTTCATCACACCAATCTGGTAAAAATGCCAACATAGTACGTTCCGAACCCTCATACCCGCCAAAGTACGAGTAGTTTTTTTCGTTTTTTAAGCAATTTAAAGCAATTGATAATTCATCTGCTGTTAAGAAACCTAAAAACTTAGGAGATGATGTTTTTTGACAAAGATGTTTTAAATCTTCAATTCGAGCAGGTAAAAGTTCACTATCCATTAAAAGTAAATTTTACCGTCTTCAAAATCTTCTAACATAAGTTCGCCCATTACATCAACACCTTTAGATACTATGATAAATGTGTTCTTTGCAACCTTACGCATATTTCCGCCGTTAGCGTATGCAGCACCACTTAAAAAGTCAACTATTCTTCTTTGAATTTCACGTGGTGTCTCCTCTAAATTAAGAACTACCGTTTTACCCTCGTTAAGATGGTCTGCTATTGTTGTTACCTCTTCAAAACGTTCTGGCTTTACAAGTACAACCTGTAAACCTGATTGATTTTGTGAATAATTAATTGTTTTAGATTTTATAATTCTTGGTGCAATATCAACTTTTTTTGCTGAAAAATAATTTTCTTCCTGTGACTGCTTTACTGGTTGAGCTACTTCTTCCTCAAATTCATCTTCATCAGGTATTGTCATAATGTTTTTAATGTTATCCCAAAGTCCCATAAATACACTTCCTTCTTGTTTTAAATATTGTAATTACGTCTGCCAAAAAGCGCAGTACCCAAGCGCACCATATTAGCACCCTCTTGTATAGCAACCTCATAATCGTCAGACATACCCATAGATAAAATATCCATACTACTATTATCTATTTTTTTACTCGCAATGTCAACAAACAGTTTTTTCATTTTTGAAAAATAAGGTCTGTTTTGTTCCGCGTTCTCGCAAACAGGCGGTATAGCCATCAAGCCTTTAACCCTTATGCCATCAAGTTGCGATATTTTTTGTACCGCTTCTATAGCTTCATCAAACGAAAAACCTGATTTACTTTTTTCTTCGCCTATGTTAATTTCAAGCAAAACATCTATTGATATTCCGTGTTTTGCCGCTTGTTTTGATATTTCATTTGCTAAACGATAAGAATCAACCGAATGAATAAGCGACACCTTATCTATAATATCTTTAATCTTATTAGTTTGCAAATGCCCTATAAAATGCTTTTCTACCGGTGAATATTCTTCGTACTTTGACAAAAACTCTTGAACTCGGTTTTCACCAATAACGTTTATTCCCGAATCAATCGCATAATTAATAACATCTATATCAACTGTTTTAGTGGCTGCAAGTAATGTTATATCTTCGTATTTTCTGCCCGACTGTTCAGCAGCTTGGGCGATTTTTTGCGTTATGATTTTATAATTTTCTGCAAATATATCAATCGATAATTTTTCCATCATAAAGCCTCTTTCCCTTTACGATTACCTCATCATAAAGTCTTAACACAGATTCATTGCTGGTTTGTTGTTCACATATAATATATTCATTAGTACGATACACAACATTAACAGTAACAAATTTTACAGCCTGACCCGAACGAACAAAAACTCCTGTTTTTCCATCTTGAACACGCAATGCTTTAGTTGGAATTTTTAATCCTGAATAGGTTTTTTTAATTACTGTCATTGCACCTTTTCTCATAGCAGCTAATTCGCTATTCATTTTTTGGCAAGAAAAAATAACAACAGCATTTTCTGAGTTTAATGAGGTATTAATTCTTTCAACTTTCACATCAAGTGCAGGGCTAGACTTTATCGCTGTTTTAATAGTAAGTTTATCCCCTACTTTATACTGTAAAGAATCATTAATACTTACCGTAGAAACAATGTACCATGTATAACCCGAAACAATTTTACCAACCACATTTTGTGGAGTAGCATTCGGTTTTAGATTTTCTAAAAATTCAGGTGTTATATTTTCTATATCGCTACACAAAAGCACATCTTCATACCCATCAACACCCGATACAAAATAACCTGACACATCAGTCTTAATACTACCAACAGTATCCGGAAGTGATGCATTCAACGTTTCAAGTTCAGCTTTTAATGAATCTAATCTCGCTGAAAAATCAGTTTGTTCACCCGTTATCATTTGTCTGCGACTGATATTAGTAAGCAACTCATTGGCATTTTCTTCTGCTGTTGAAAAATTATCAGTAGCACATCCTCGTATAAATGAATCGAGCGAATTATTAACTTTAGAATTCAAGAGTGATATATCTGCCGCTTCAACATCATTATATCCTTGTATTTCTTCTATATCAGCAATACGTGATTTTAACTGCTCTATTCTATTTACTGTAACCGAAGCATCTGCATTTGAATATATATTTGCTACAACACCATTTTTTGATACGCGCTCTCCATCGGCTAAAACAAAATGCATTGCGCCCTGAGTATTTGAAGTTATAACCTTTTCCTCACGGATAATTATACCTGTTATATCAAAGCCTTCTGTTGCGGTGCTAAACTCTGCACTTACGGTTGTAATGGGTTTATAAACAGAGGAATATATTTGATGCACAACAAACACTACAGCTATGATACATAAAAACGCTTTTAAAACTTTATGTTCACCCATCGTTTTCCTCCGTTTCAATAAAATTTATAGCCATTTTAGTGGCGTTTTCACATTCATCTTTGTAAATCCAATTAATTCTTGTATCTTTATTAAACCAAGTAAGCTGTCTTTTAGCATAACGCCTTGTGGAACGTTTAAGATTTTCCACAGCTTCATCAAGTGATATTTGAGATTCAAAATAATCAAAAAATTCTTTGTGTCCTATCGCTTGAACTGCGCCGCCACCTAGATTTTTATCGTACGCAGACTTTGCTTCATCAAGCAATCCGTTTTGCAACATTATATCAACACGAGCATTTATACGTTCGTAAAGTTTTTCACGATCACTATAAGTAATACCTATCATAACGGCATCATAAGGCGACTCGTTTTTTATTGATTGTTCATCATTAAACGATTTTGTATTACCTGTACTTTCATATATTTCAAAAGCACGAATAATACGCCTTTTATCATTTGCATGAAGTTTACTTGCAGCTTGAGCATCAATTTCACTAAGGCGTTCAAGCATTTGCTCACCGCCTACACGATCAAACTCTTCGGTTATGTGCTCGCGAAGTTTATAATCGGTTTGACTTTCAATAAATTCTACGTTGTTAACAAGTGAATTTATATAAAGACCCGTACCACCAACTATTATTGGCATTTTGCCTCGTGATGCAATCTCATCAATCTTTTGGCGGGCTGCCTTTACATAGTCAGCTACAGTATAACTGCTACCGTAGGGTAAAAACTCAATCAAATGATGTGGTATTCCACCAGTTTCGTTCTCATCTGGTGCTGCCGATGCAATATGCATATCACAGTAAATCTGCATCGAATCTGCCGAAATTACCTCACCATCAAAGTGTTTCGCAAGATCAATTCCTAAACCTGTTTTACCTGAAGCAGTAGGACCTACCACACAAATTATTTTTTGTTTTTTCATTGTATTCTTCCAAAATATTTTTCAAGACTGTATTTTTTTATTTCAAACGCAACCGGTCTACCATGCGGACAATACATTATGTCGTTGTTGCTTAAAACTTTTATAGCAAGATTTAATTTTTCAACATCAGATGTGATGTATCCTGCTTTGATTGCTGCTTTACATGCAACCGAGTGTAAAATATCATCGATTCTATCAAGATTAACGCTACCCTTTTGAGCAAGGCTGCCCGCCGCTTCAACAATAACACTCTCGGCATCTTGTTTTTCAAGCATAGCAGGTATTGCACGCACAACAACCGACTCATTACCAAAGTCCTCTACCTCAAAGCCATAATCAGCAAGTAAATTTATATTGTTTACCATAGCTGTGTATTCATCGCCTATGAGTTTTACTGTTATCGGAACCAGCAAAGATTGACTTTCGGCAATATGATTATCTTTAAGTTTATTAAAAAGAATTCTTTCGTGGGCGGCGTGTTTATCAATCATAAAAACACTATCGCCTTTTTGAGCTACAATATATGTGTTAAACGCTTCACCAATAAGTTTAATTTCCTCTTTAGGTGAATATTCTCTTTCTTCTATAACATCTACTACAATCGTTGCTTTGTTTTCGGTCGGCGCTAAAGGAGTTTTATCCTTTTTATCATCAACTTCATCTTTTTGAATATCAACCCTTTCTACCTTTTTATTAGGTATGTTTGGTTTGAACTCATCTCTCAAGAAAAATGGAGTGTTGTCAGATTTTAAACGAGTAGGTTCTGTTTTTGGTTTTACTACTTCCTTCGGTTGCTCAACTTTTTCTTGCACCGGCAAATTAACCGCCGTTTGGCGATACTGCTCAGTAGTCATATGTAAAAACGTATTATTTTTTTGTGGTGTAATTACAATTTCAGGACGAGTGTCTTGTGATAAAATCGCATTTTTTACAGCATTATAAACAGCTGTAAACACACGCTTTTCATCCGAAAAACGCACTTGGGTTTTAGCTGGATGCACATTTACATCTACCGTTTCAAAAGGCACCTCTACACAAAGCACAAACACAGGGAATTTGCCTACCATCGCGCTGTTTTTATACGCTTGTTCAGTTGCTGCAGTAATAGTTCCAGATTGAACGTACCTACCATTTAAAAATGTAAACTGATATGCTCTTGAAGCACGGCATGAAACAGGTTTACAAACAAGACCTGTCACCTTTATTCCATCAAGCGTTAAATCCACAGGAATCAATGTGTTTGAAATTTCACGACCCAAAACACTATAAACCGCCGACATAAGTTTACCATCACCCGAAGTTGACAATGTTTGTTTGCCATCTCGAATAAGTTTGAACGAAATTTCAGGATGAGAAAGCGCCTGTCGCTCTATAATAGCAGAAACCGTAGTGCCCTCTGAAACATCTTTTTTCAAAAATTTCATACGAGCCGGTGTATTATAAAACAAATCTCGCACTATAAGTGTTGTGCCTTCTGGGCATCCTACCTCTTCGTACAACACTTCTTCTCCACCCTCAATTTTGTAGTGTGTACCAAAATCTTCATCAACAGTTTTTGTGAATAACTCTACTCGCGATACAGCGCTTGTTGCCGCTAACGCTTCACCACGGAAACCAAGAGTTGAAATGCTGTCAAGATCGACAGCTTGTTTTATTTTGCTAGTGGCGTGACGCAAAAATGCCTTAGGTACATCATCGCTTGATATGCCACAACCATTATCGGTTATACGAATATAGGTTATACCACCATGTTGTATCTCGACTGTTATGTGTGTTGCTCCCGCATCTATCGAATTTTCAACCGCTTCCTTTACTATTGAAGCAGGTCTTTCTACAACCTCACCTGCCGCTATAAGTTCGGCAATGGATTTTGGAAGCACATTAATCTTTGGCATTTTTGTTCACCTCTTTATTATATAGATTTTGCTTTATTTGCTATGTCAAAAAGCACTCCCATCGCTTCAATGGGGGTCAAAGTATTTACATCAATCGCCTGAAGTTCACGCAAAATATCGGTAGCGCCCTGCATCTCGAGCGACATCTGATCAGTATTAGCAGCAACAGTTTTATATGTAACTATTCCGCTTTCAAGCGTTTGCTTTAATATTTGTTTAGCACGTCTAATTACCGAATCAGGTATACCACCAAGTTTTGCAACTTCAATACCATAACTATCATCAGCACCACCTGGTACAATACGGCGAAGGAAAATTATATCATCACCACGTTTTTTTACTGCGATATTATAATTTTTTATACCATCAAGTTCATTTTCCATTTCGGTAAGTTCATGATAGTGTGTTGCAAAAAGGCTTTTTGCGCCCAAACGTTTTTTATCAGCAACATATTCAAGCACAGCGCGCGCTATTGACATACCATCGAACGTAGAAGTGCCTCTACCAATTTCATCAATAATAAGCAAACTATTTTTTGTAGCATTTTTAAGAATATGCGCCATTTCACTCATTTCTACCATGAAAGTTGATTGACCACTCGCAAGGTCATCAGATGCGCCAACACGGGTAAATATTGCATCAACCACACCGATTTCAGCCATTTGCGCCGGTACGAAAGAACCTATTTGAGCCATAAGCGCAATAATAGCAACTTGACGCATATAGGTAGATTTACCTGCCATGTTAGGTCCTGTAATAATTGCGCATCTATCAGATGTGTTATCTAAATATGTATCATTAGAAACAAAAGGAGTTTTTATGAGTTTTTCAACAACAGGATGTCTACCACCCTTGATGCTAATTACACCATTATCGGTTATAAGCGGACGACAATAATTATTTTCTATTGCAACTTGAGCCATTGAACACATCGCATCAAGTCGAGCTATCGCCGCAGCAGTAGTGCGCACTCGATTTGCAGCTGCAGCTACTGTTTCACGAATCGAGTTAAAAATTTCATATTCAAGTTGAAAAGCACGATCTTTTGCAGTAAGCAATCGGTTTTCAAGCTGTTTTAATTCATCTGTTATAAAGCGTTCGGCATTTGTAAGTGTTTGCTTACGAACATAACTTGCAGGTACTTTATCAAGGAAAGAGTTTGTAACCTCGATATAATAGCCAAACACCTTGTTATAACGTACACGAAGATTTTTAATTCCAGTAGCCTCGCGTTCACGCGCTTCTATTTCAGCGAGATACGATGTTCCGCCATCCATATCCTCACGAAGCATATCTACCTGCTCGTTATAACCTTTTTTAATTATCTTGCCCTCACGAACAGTAGCAGGTGCATCTTCGCTTATAGCGGCATCTATAAGCGCCACTATCTCATCAAGTGTATCAATCTCGTTATAGATTGACTTTAACATTTTACAGTTAGATGATGCCAACAACTGTTTTATGTACGGAAAACGATGTGCCGTAGCCGCTAGTCCTAAAAGTTCCTTAGCGGTTGCTGTACCATAAACTATTTTGGTCATCATACGTTCAATGTCACGTATGCCGCTCATATATTCCTGAGCTTCACAACGCATAACCGTATCATTACTAAGTTCTTCAACTGCATTTTGTCGAAGCGTAATTTCCGGAATACTAAGCAGTGGTTGCAAAACGTATGAACGCATAAGGCGTTTGCCCATAGCTGTTTTTGTTTTGTCAAGCACCCCTAGTAGTGAACCACGTTTCGACTTAGTACGCATCGTTTCACAAAGTTCAAGATTGCGAACAGCAGTCACATCAAGACCCATAAACTGGGCTGATGTGTAAACATTTACATTTTTTATAGCTATGGTTCCTGTTTTGCCGTTTTCATGCAAATAATCAATTATTGCGCCTAACACACTTTGTGATACACTACCTGCTTCCACACCAACATTCTCAGGACTAATTATACCAAAGTTTTGACAAAGTAGCATTTCGGTAGTATTTGTATCAAATCGTATATCTTCACGAATCGATATTGCCGCTGTGATTTTTTCTTCCAAAAAGGCAGAGATTTTATCTTTTAATTTTGCATCAATTAAAATCTCACTTGGGGCAAATCGCATAATTTCGTTTTGAATATCACTATACTTATCTTCACCAGAAAGTTCTGTCACATGCGCTTCGCCAGTTGATGCATCAGCAAAACAAAGACCTATTTTGCCACCTGATTCAAACGCCGCTGCCAAGTAGTTATTTCGACCTTCATCAAGCAT
Organism: Acutalibacteraceae bacterium; assembly: GCA_045646305.1. Lineage (GTDB taxonomy): Bacteria > Bacillota > Clostridia > Oscillospirales > Acutalibacteraceae > UBA737. The sequence continues at coordinate 23,049 of JAZRKK010000061.1, read as the reverse complement.
TTCACCCTCGATTACAGTGCCGGGTGTAATTATTCGAACTATATCTCGTTTTACAATACCCTTCGCAGTAGCAGGATCTTCAACTTGCTCGCAAATGGCAACTTTATAACCCTTTTCAACCAAACGTGCGATGTAACCCTCACTGCTGTGGTATGGAACACCACACATAGGGGCGCGTTCTTCCAGACCGCAATCTCTACCAGTAAGAGTAAGTTCTAGTTCTTCTGAGCCTTTAATGGCATCATCAAAGAACATTTCATAAAAATCACCCAAACGATAAAAGATTATGCAGTCTCGATTTTGCTCTTTTATTTCCATATACTGTCGCATCATTGGTGACAGTTCAGCCATAATTTAAATCCCCTTTGGTTAAAATAAATGTTCTGCGAAATGTTGTCCCTCAGAGTTTTTTAGTGACAACCGCCGCAGGTTGAACAAGAACCTGTACAAGCAGTCTGTGGTTCAGCAGTCATTGGATCCTCGCCTTCTACACACTGCATAATAATGCTGTTAATATCATTAAGCATAGCATCAACATCAGCCTTAGCTGTGTTGTATTCAAGCATTGTTTTGCTTGACATTACAGCTGTATAAATTTCACGAAGTTTTTCATTAAGTTCACGAATTTTATTTTCATCTTGTGTTTCATTATTCATTTCACGATCAAGATTCATACGAATAGTGTTAAATTCACCAATTTGATTTTGCAAAGTTTCATCATTGTCATTTGCAAGTTTAGCTTTGATAAAACGAATAAAACGCTCATCCTTTTGAATTTCTACTCCTAAATTTCTTGTTGCTTCAATAATTCCCATTTTTAATATTTCCTTTCGATTTTGTATTTATTTTATAACAGTGCCGTATAGCGTGTTGTTTTCATATTTATCAACACAAACGGTCACAAAATTACCTAACATATTTGGTGCGCCACTAAATGTAACACTTGAATAGTATTCGCTTTTGCCTGAATATAAACCATCCCCCAAATCCTCCTCACAAAGGATTCGCATCTCTTTGCCAACAAGTGAATTGTTAAGTTGCTCAGATATTTGGTCTTGTGCTACAAGCAGTTCACTAAACCACTTGCCTTTTTCTTCTCGTGTTGCAGGATCAGGCATAGTAGCTGCAGGTGTTCCCTCACGTGGAGAATAGATAAAAGTGAAAAGCGAAGTGAATTTAACCTCTTTTACTAAACTCAAAGTCTCGCAAAAATCTTCGTATGTTTCCCCAGGGAAACCTACTATAATATCACTTGTAAATTCAACATCAGGAATACGTTTTCTTGCAGACTCAATAAGTTTTAAATATCCTTCGCGATCATACCGGCGATTCATCTGCTTTAAAATTTTACTGCTACCGCTTTGGAAAGGAAGATGTATATGGCGTTCAACCTTTTTGCAATCACAAATTGCATCTAAAAGTTCTTCAGTACAATCCTTTGGATGCGATGTCATAAAACGGATTCTAAAATCCCCTTCGATATCATTTATCATACGGAGAAGCTTGGCAAAATTTATTCCATGCGCTTCGCCCTTACCGTACGAGTTAACGTTTTGACCGAGTAACATAATTTCTTTAAATCCACTTTGCACCATTTGACGCGCTTCGTTTATAATTTCTTCCGGCGCACGTGAACGCTCACGGCCGCGAACATAAGGCACTATGCAGTATGTGCAAAAATTATTACAACCATACATTATCGGCAACCAGCCCTTAAGCGTACCATCGCGACTTATCGGAATGTTTTCTACAATTTCTTTGTTATCAAGTTCCAACTCGTAAACACGTTTGGTTGTCATTCTGCGATAAATAAATTCAGGCAAACGATGATATTGCTGTGTACCAAAAACTATGTCAACATACGGATAGCTTTTGTAAAACTTGTCTGCTACCGATTGTTGTTGTGCCATACATCCACAAACAGCCACCATTAAGTTCGAATTTTGTTGTTTTAATTTTTTGGTGGCACCCACATTACCGTAAACCCTATCTTCAGCGTGGCCGCGTACTGCGCAGGTATTAAACAGTATAAAATCTGCTTCGGTTATTTCTTCTGTAAGACTATAACCACAAAGCATTAACATGCCCTTTATTCTTTCAGAATCGCTAACATTTTGTTGGCATCCAAAAGTAACTATATGCGCCTTTGGATTTACCACATTGCGTTCTTTAAGCAATGCTTGTACACGACCCGCATAAGCGCATTGTTCGGGTAAATATTTAGTTGCATTTTCGTTTAAATTCACTTGCAAAACCTCTATGTCGTTAATCTATAATATTATACTATATAAAAATAATTAAAGCAAGAAATATATTATTAATAAATATAAAAAATTCACTTGCAACAATCATAATATTTTGGTATACTAATTTTGTATTTGATTTTTCCTTTTGGGGAGGTTTTTTTGTGGCAAAAATCGGTTTTGACAATGACAGATATATAGCGCTCCAATCACAAAACATACGTGATCGTATCGATATGTTTGGTGATAAGCTTTATATGGAGTTTGGTGGCAAATTATTTGATGACTTTCATGCATCACGTGTGCTACCAGGTTTCCGTCCTGACTCAAAGGTTAAAATGCTTCTTGAACTTAAGGATGAAGCTGAAATTGTTATTGTAATAAATGCCGATGCTATTGAAAAAAACAAACGCCGTGGCGATCTTGGCATCACTTATGACCTTGATACTTTACGTCTTATTGATGCTTTTCGCGACATAGGACTTTTTGTCGGCAGCGTGGTTATTACCTGTTTTACCGGACAACCACTCGCAATAGCTTTTGAAAACCGACTCAAATCCCTAGGAATTAAAACATATCGCCACTATCCTATAAAAGATTACCCATCAGACATTCCGCTTATCGTTAGTGATGATGGATTTGGCAAAAATGATTATATTGAAACATCTCGTCAATTAGTTGTGATTACAGCACCAGGTCCCGGAAGCGGAAAAATGGCTACCTGCCTTTCACAACTTTACCAAGACCATAAGCGCGGCATAAAAGCAGGTTATGCAAAATTTGAAACATTCCCGATTTGGAATATTCCGCTAAAGCATCCTGTAAACGTAGCATACGAAGCAGCAACAGCTGATCTTAGCGATGTTAATATGATTGACCCATTCCACTTAGAAGCGTACGGACAAACGACCGTTAACTATAACCGTGATGTTGAAATTTTCCCTGTTCTTAACGCTATTATGGAACGTATTTTAGGCGAATCGCCTTATAAGAGCCCTACTGATATGGGCGTTAACATGGCTGGTTGCGCTATATTTGATGATAACGCTGTATGCTATGCTGCAAAGCAAGAGATTATTCGCCGTTACTACAGCGCAAGTTGTAATGTTCGTCAAGGACTTGGCGAAAAAAGCGAAGTTACAAAAATTGAGCTTCTTATGAACCAACTCGGCATTTCAACCAAAGACCGTCCTGTGGCTGAAGCCGCACTTGAAAAAGCCAAGACAACGGGCAGTCCTGCCGCAGCGATTGAACTTCCTGATGGCAAAATAATTACCGGCAAAACTTCATCACTTTTGGGAGCAAGTTCAGCTATGCTTTTGAATGTTCTTAAAGAACTTGCCGGTATACCTGATGATGTTTTGCTACTTTCACCAACGGTTATTGAGCCTATTCAAGATATGAAAACAACCGTTCTTGGCAATCACAACCCAAGAATGCACATTGATGAAATTTTGATTGCTCTTTCTATTTGCGCAGCTACTGATAAAACTGCAAAAATAGCGCTTGACCAGATTGATAAACTCAAAGGTCTTGAGGTTCACTCAAGCGTAATACTCTCACGAGTTGATGAACAAACCTTTAAAAAATTGGGTGTTAACCTTACCTGTGAACCAAACTATCAAACAAAAAAACTATATCATGCATAACAAAACGAGGCACTTTAAAGTGCCTCGTTTTTATTTCCAGCCATATTTATTTAAATCAATACTTCCATCTATTTCAAAAGTAATTCCCTCATCTTTAAGCATTTTGCGTTGTGTTTCACCACCGCCAAACACAAACGCCTCAGCCACTTTTCCCTCGCGATTTACAACCCGATGGCAAGGAATAATTCCCGGTGCGGGATTGTTATGAAGCGCATATCCTACTACTCGAGCCCATCGTGGATTACCCGCAAGACAGGCCACTTGACCATAAGTCGCAACCTTACCTTTTGGTATTTGACACACTACATCGTATATTTGCTTAAAAACCGACAAATCATACACCTATCTTTCATCAATCGGTATATATTTTACCTCATCTTTAACATTAATATACGCAGGGCGAATGATTTTTCCTGCATTTTGTATTTCTTCGATTCTATGCGCTGACCAACCGGCAATACGTGCTACCGCAAAAATAGGAGTATAAAGCTCGTTTGGAAGACCTAACATTCGGTAAACCATACCTGAATAAAAGTCAACATTGGCGCTAACGCCCTTATATATTTTACGTTTTTCAGCGATAATTTCAGGCGCCATTTTTTCTACTGTACGATAAAGCTCGTATTCTTCTAGATTATTTTTTTCGATACAAAGTTGTTTCGCATAATTTCTTAAAATTTCAGCACGTGGGTCAGAAAGTGAATAAACAGCATGACCCATACCATAAATTAATCCCGCGTTGTCAAACGCTTTTTTATCAAGCAAATTTTCAAGATATTGCTTGATTTGTGCCTTGTCTGTTGTGTCAATATTTGCCCTCATATCATCAAACATTTGAACAACTTTTATATTTGCGCCACCATGTCTTGGGCCTTTCAGCGAACCTAACGCTGCCGAAATTGCAGCGTAAGTGTCGGTGCCTGATGAGGTTACAACGTGGGTTGTAAATGTAGAGTTGTTACCACCACCGTGTTCAGCATGTAACACTAATGCTAAATCCAAAAGTTTAGCTTCGGTAGGGGTGAATTGTCCATCCTCACGCAAGATATAAAGTAAGTTTTCAGCTGTATTATATTCCTTTTTAGGATAATGTATAAACAAACTTTCTCCTTGATGATAATGTTGATATGAATGGTATGCATACACAGCCAAAAGTGGAAACTGTGCTATAAGCTCTAAACTTTGGCGAAGCACATTTTCTACCGAAGTATCATCAGGGTTTTCGTCATAACTATAAAGCGCCAACACACATCGCGAAAGAATGTTCATCATATCTCGACCTGGTGCTTTAAGTATCATATCTCGAACAAATGATGGAGGTAACGAACGATAGTTAGAAAGCTGTTTACAAAATTCATCAAGTTCATCTTTGCTCGGCAATTTTGAAGACAACAACAAATATACAGCCTCCTCGAATCCGGGTTGACCGTCATCTGAAAAACCTTTAACCAAATCAAATATGTTAACGCCGCGATAATAAAGCTCACCGCGACACATAACCTCGTTACCATTTTCATCAATTTTACGTGAATTAATACACGAAACTTCGGTAAGACCAGATACAACACCTTTACCATCAAGATCACGAAGTCCGCGTTTTACGTTATGCTTCATATACATATCGTATTGTATATTATTGTTATCACAAGATTTTTTTGCAAATTGTTTTATATAAGGGGTAATTTCAGAGTAGTTCATTTTTATTCCTTTCAAAATTCATTACGTATATAGTACCATAAATATAAAAAACTGTCAAACTTGCATAGCAAATTTAACAGTTTCTTAAAACTAGCATAAAAACTACAAGTATAAACAATATTCCAAAATTAAAAGCCGAAAATTGCTTTATATAACTTACCGTTTTATCAGGGTTGTGTTTTGTGTATTCACGAAATGTAATAAGACTTGCAAGAGAAGCTATAAGCGTACCGGCGCCACCTATATTTACGCCTACAAGCAAATCAGCATAATTATCTGTAAACTGTGATAGCAATATTGCCGATGGCACATTACTTATAAATTGGCAAGAAAGTGTGCTAAAAAGCAATGTGTTTTTACTTAAAAGATGCGAAAATACATTTTGAACTGCTTCTATTCGCGCCATATTGCCCGCAAAAACAAAGAAAAATACAAAAGTAAAAAGCAGTGGATAATCCACTTTTTTTAGCGCGGATTTATCGGCAATTAACAAAACGCTTGTTATTACGACAACTCCAAATTGGTAAGGGATTGTCCTAAAAACAATTGCTATACTAAGAACAAAAAGTGCTAAATAAAGCAATGTTTTTTTAAGAGGAAGTATTACTTTATCACCCTTAACTTCAAGTGATTCAGGGCGCACAAAAACTATACAACACAAGGTAATAAGCAAAATTGATACTGCAAAAGGAACTACCATAATGCGCATAAATTCGCCATTTGGAATGTTAAATTTAGTGTAAAGATAAAGGTTTTGCGGATTACCAAATGGGGTTAACATTCCACCCAAATTTGCCGCAATATTTTGCATAATAAAAGTAAATGCCATATATTTTTGTTTGCTAGTGCTATTAAGAACAAAGAAACCTAACGGCAAAAACGTAAGAAGCGCCATATCATTGGCGATAAGCATTGAGCCTATAAAAGTTATATACACAAGCGCCAAAACGCAAAGACGTGCATTTTTAAAAAGTTCCACAATCTTTTGAGCCAATGTGTAGAAAAATTTAATATTTTTAAGTGCGCAAACAACCGCCAAAACACTGTAAAGACAGGAAATAGTTTTTAAATCGATATAACCTAAATATTCACGGTCAATCGGGACAACAACGCTTGTTACAACTGCCGCAACAAAAGCCACACACATTACAACATTGTTTTTAACAAATTGTCTCAATTTAGGCAAAATATTGTTTATAGGAAAATATAGTCTTTTTGTCAATGCTTTTGTTGTCAATCCTGTCACCCCTTAATTTATTTTAGCGCAAAACCTTGACAATTCTACTGCACACTTTTAAAAAAGTCAATATAAAATTTACACAAAAATATTGTGTTTTGCAAAAAAATATAATACAATTAAATAAAAACAGCAAGGAGTTTTTAGTATGGTATTTGATAATCTAAAAAATTGTGAACTTTATTACGGATTACATCCTCGTTTTCAAGAAGCTTTTGATTTTATTAAAAAAGCTATTAGCGAAGATTTAGCCGCTGGCAAATACGAGATTGATGGAAAAGACTTATGGGCATCGGTTCAAGAGTATACTTCAAAACTTGAAACAGAAGCAAAAGCCGAAGCGCACAAAAATTATATTGATATTCAGTATATCGTTTCGGGAACCGAAGTTATTGAAGGTTTTGATATTGACAAAGCAACACCGAAAAGCGAATACAACGATGTTAAAGATGTTATGTTCTACGAAGACAATGTGAATTCTACCAAAGGCATTTTAAACGCTGATGAATATGGCATCTTCTTCCCCCGTGATGTTCACAAGCCCGGTATGTGCTTAAACGGAAAGCAAGACACAGTTAAAAAAATTGTAGTTAAAGTTAAAGTATAAAATTTAAAGAGCCGAGAAAGGGAGACACTTCGTAAAGAAGTTTTGCTTATTAAATTAAATAAACCTTCCGATAATTGTCGGAAGGTTTATTTTTTCTCAAATTCTTCACCTGTTATCAAAAAATTGATAGAAACATTAAAATATTTTGACATTGCTACTAATAACGAAAGGGAAGGTTCTCTTTTGCCGTTTTCATAATACGATAAAGATTCACGCGAAATGTGTAAATCCATCGCAACCCTTTGTTGGTTTAGATTGCGTTGCTTTCTTATACGTTTTAATCCAAGCATGAAATCACCCTTGATTTTATTGTAACCTTTTGTTACAATAAAAATGTAACATTATGTTACATTTGGAGGGTGGTCACATGGCAGGAAATAGTGATTTGAAAAAAGCAAATAAAGCAAAAAAAGACGAGTTTTATACTCAACTTGCCGATATTGAAATTGAAATGAAACATTACAGAAAGCATTTCAAAGACAAGGTTATTTTCTGTAATTGCGATGACCCCTACGAAAGCAATTTCTTCAAATACTTTGCAATGAACTTTAATTTTTTAGGTCTTAAAAAGTTGGTTGCTACTTGTTATATGGGTTCTCCCATTGTTGGCGAACAATTTGAGCAACTATCCTTGTTTGATATTTTGCCAAGTAGTGATAATATCCCTAAAAGATTTCCGTATAAAATTGAAATAACCGAAGTTATTGACATTAACGGGGACGGTGCCGTTGATTTAACTGATGTGGAATATCTGTTGCGGAATAAGAAAAATTCTCTTTCCCTTTTAGACGGGGACGGAGATTTCCGTTCTCCTGAATGTGTTGAGATTTTGAAACAAGCAGATATTGTTGTTACAAATCCACCTTTTTCTCTATTCCGTGATTTTGTTGCTCAATTAGTGGAATATGACAAGCAGTTTATTATTATCGGTAATGTTAATGCTATAACTTATAAAGAGATTTTCGCACTAATTAAAGATAACAAACTGTGGATGGGATATTCCATACATAGTGGCGATAGAGAGTTTAGAGTTCCCGATGATTACCCCTTGAATGCTTCGGGTTATCGTATTGATGAACAAGGCAGAAAATATATACGGGTTAAGGGGGTTCGTTGGTTCACAAATATGGATTATGTTGAAAGACATACTGACCTTGACTTGTGGAAAAAATATACACCCGAAGAATATCCACAATACAAAAATTATGATGCTATAAACGTTGATGTAACTGCCGATGTTCCCGAAGATTATTATGGTGTTATGGGTGTGCCTATAACTTTTCTTGATAAATATAATCCCGACCAATTTGAAATTGTCGCATTAGGAATTGTTGGAAGTTGTGAATTTACATCTAACAGAAGAATGGAAATTTTAGATAAAAGTGGTAAAGGAACGGGTAAATATACAATGAATGCAAAAGGCACTTTATATAGAGATTTTAACCCGAAAAAAGATAAAACCCCTGCTTTTCGTGATGAAGAAACAGGTGCTTTATATTCAAGCATATATGCAAGAGTTCTTATAAGGAGAAAACAATAATGGATATACAATTACACGAAATAACCGTTAGAGATGTTTTTGACGGGTATTATAACGATGAAGAAAGTGGGCAAGTTGTTGCTTTTGGTGGCAAATTAAATGTTCGTCCTGCATATCAAAGAGAGTTCGTATATGACGATAAAAAGAAAGTTGCCGTTATGAACTCTATACTACATAATTTCCCGTTGAATGTTATGTATTGGTCGGAGAACGAAGACGGTACCTACGAAATGTTGGACGGACAACAAAGAACCATATCTATTTGCGATTGGTTGGATAATGGATATTCTATTTTTGCCAATCCCAATTCTCCTTTGAACCCTTACTATGCACACACATCAAAGGAAATCACGGAACAAGTGCTTGACTATAAATTGATGATTTATATTTGCAAAGGCACAGATACCGAGAAATTGGATTGGTTCAAAATCATCAATATCGCAGGAGAAAAATTAACCGAACAAGAACTCCGTAATGCCATTTATACGGGCGAATGGTTGAGCGATGCTAAAAAGTATTTTAGTAAAAACCAATGTATCGCCTATAAGATTGGCGAAAGGTATATGAACGGTTCTACCATAAGACAAGATTATTTGCAGACCGTTTTAAGTTGGATTTCTGCAAAGGAAGACAAGACCATTGAACAGTATATGGCAGAACACCAACACGATACACATGCCACCCAATTAAAGCAGTATTTCAAGACCGTTATTGATTGGATTGAATTGACTTTCCCAAAATACCGAGCAAAACTAATGAAAGGGTTAAATTGGGGTATTCTCTACAACGAATACGGAAATAATGTTTATGACCCTAACGAGTTGGAAAGCGAAATTAACCGTCTTTTACAAGACGATGATATTACCAAACAGAAAGGTATTTATGAATATCTGTTAAGTGGTAAGACCAAAGAAAAGGCATTGTCAATTAGAGCATTTACCGATAATGAAAAAATGACAATGTATGAAAGACAAAAGGGTATCTGTCCTATGTGCAAGGCAGAGGGCAAGGACATCGTTTGGGCATTTGAAGATATGCACGCCGACCATAAAATACCGTGGTGCAAGGGCGGTCATACCACACTTGACAACGGACAAATGCTTTGTAGAGAACACAATCTTGAAAAGTCAGATATGTAGAATTATATATTATAGAAGGCTCTTTACAAAGAGCCTTCTTTTTATGAAATACACTTTCAATTATTGAAAGTGTCATAGTGGGTTACGCACTTTCAAAATGTGCGTAACGGGAGTACATATTTTAAATTTAACCTATCTCAAAAATAAGAATATTAGGCGTTATTGTGAGACAGGTCTCACAGTGATATTCTTTAGAATACCTCGCCAAAGGCGAGATATTTCTAAAGAGTGATATTGAAACTTGCCGTTTCAGTGATATTATATTCGCCTTCAAAACTCGCGAAGCGAATATAACTTGGGCATAGCCCAAATATAACTGCAAAGCAATATCACTCGCATTTGGCGAATATAACTGTGGCACCTTCCTTACGGAGGGTGCCACAATCTCGGCTCTTTTTTTATAAACCTAAATCCTTATAAAGCGCATTTCTAATAGCACATTGATCTGGCGCAAATCCCAAAACATTTTGGAAATATGTTAGCGATATATTGTTTACTGGGTCTACCATCGCAAACGCTCCGGCTGCTCCATCCCAACCAAACTCACCTACAGGACTTATTGTTCCGCTTCGTGTAGGATCAGAATGTACTCGTACTCCAAGTCCATAGCCATATCCACGGCGCATTAGGTCAAAGTCAGCTGCCGCTTCACCACTTAATTGGTTAGTTCCCCAAAGTTTTACTGTTTCCTCTTTTAATATGCGATTGCCGCTTTTTCCAACACCACCACAAGCAACCATGTCTAAAAACAATGCATAATCCTCGGTGGTAGAGGTAAGTCCAGCGCCACCACTTTCATAATCAGCGCTAAGTGTGTATACACAGTTTAAATCTTGTTTTCTAAAGGGTTGATTTTCATATTTGCAATAAAGCGATGGCATTTTCGATACATCATTTGCTAAACCAAAGAATGTGTTTTTCATGCCAAGTGGTTCAAATATGTTTTTCTTTAAATAATCACCAAATTTTTCACCCGACCACACTTCAACAAGTGCGCCTAAAACATCGTGACAAAGGCTGTATCTAAAACGAGTACCCGGCTCAAAACCTAACGTTTTTTGCGCCATTGCGCGAACCAAATCTCTAGTAGAAGTTTTACCTTCAGCGATTGCATTTTTGATTGCTGTATCAAAAATATTATAATCAAGACCTGCTGTCATTGTAAAAAGATGTCTTATAGTGATTGGTGTTTTTGCATAACCATCTTCCTGTACATCAACATTCTCGCCTGCTGTTTGTCCACTTGCTATTTTTTTAGCATTTTCGGTATTAAGCGCTTCGCTTGTTATCTTCATCTTTGCGTATTCAGGCAAATATTTTGATACCGGATCATCAAGCTGATATTTACCTGCTTCAAGTTGTTGCAAAGCACAAGCGCAGGTAATCATTTTGGTCATTGAGTATATAAAGTAATACTCATCGCCCTTTAAATCCCCACCGTTTTCAATGTCTTTAACGCCTGTAAAATAACGGAACAACACCTCATGATCGCGATAAACCAAAACATCAACGCTTGGTCTATGCTCGTGTGCTACATGTTCATCCATACATTTTTTCAAATTTTCAAAATTCATTTTTTACACCTCAGTAATTTAAGCTTACTATTTAAAAAACTTTATTTCTAAAAACATTATACATAATCTGCGCAACCTCACAACGCAATGCATTACCATGAGGTACTATTGTTGTTGATGTTTTACCATTGATAACACCATTTGTTACAGCCCATATTGTCGAATTAACCGCAAAATCTGTTACGAATTCAAAGTCGGAATATTGATTTTCTACATTATTTTTTTCTGTGGTTGTATAGCTTGTATCCAAACCTTTGTAATTTGCGTATCTATACAAGAATGTTACAAGTTGCTCACGCGTGATTTTATCTCCTGTGCCGAAATTACCATCTTGATAACCCGATACTATTCCGTTTTCATATCCCCATATTACAGCTGCTTTAAAGTAGCAATCAGGGTCATTTGATACATCATCAAATGGTGATTGTTTGTCTATGTACTCGCTCAAATCAACTCCATCAAAACGAGCCAACATTACCAAAAAGTCTTGTCTTTGAATATTATCTGCTACGCCAAAACGACCATCTTGATATCCGGTCATTATATTCACACCAGTAGTGTATGTTACAGCATCATAATACCACTCATTTTGATACGCATCTGGGTACATATTTTCAAATTTTTCTGAAATAAAAAAGTACAAATTATTGTAAAAGCCTTCATTATAACAGTAATCCAAGCATAGCACATATTCCCTACCCGCTACAAGTGGCCAACAATACTCGCCAGCGCTTGAAACAATATTATTTTGTTCATCAATTAAAACTATATTATATTCGCTAAATGCTTCGTTTAAATCAGCATTAACAAACAATTCATAAAGTCCTGTTTTATCAACTTTTATTCGTTTGTATTCGCTATATACATCCTCATTTTGATACAAAATTTCCATAGTATCAAAATAACTATGCGAACGATAACCTAATTCGATTAAAATATCACTTACTGATGGAATATTTACGTACTCTACCGTATATTTTCCATCGTAATACACACTAATCGGCTGAGTGTTTGAGATGGGCAAATAAAGTCCATTTACATATACAGTTTTGCCTATATACTCGACATAGGGCATCTCTATACCTAAACTTGTTGCGTTATAGTAATCAATCTTTTGACTTGTTTTATCGGTGTAAAAAATATTAAAATAAAATGCCCCTGCGCTAATGTCGGATGCATCCACCGAGCTCCAATCCACATTTTCGATAAGTGAACTTATTGCAATGTTTTCGATGTCTTTTTCACTTTTTGTTACCGACACCTTTGATGTGGAATTTCGGTATTCTTCGATATAAAAATAATATTCGGTATTAGCCTCTAGCGAAAACACCAATTTTTCGCTACACAACCACATATTATAACCCATGTAATTATATAAAAATGGTGTGTACCTAGAAGATACCATTTCCCCGCTTTTGGCGTTATATACCTCAACGTAAGCATCAATTGCAACCGAGTAATTAAGATTATAGTCACCCGCTACATCAGTAGTAAACTTAAACCACTCGCCACTTTCTTCAAACGAAACCATCACTCTGCTTGATGAAATATCACAAAACGGTAATTTATAAGGTTCAAAATCCGAAAGTTCAAAAGATAATGCTATATCTGCAGTTATATCAGAATAATAATCATCGCCCGAATAATAACACAAAACTTCATATTCGTGGCTACCTGACATATACATTTTTTCACTGACAAAACCACTTTCATTTACATCTTCAAAAATGTATTTATACGGTTGTTCGGTAGTAATGTCAACAATCTCGATATAAACATCGCTAGTTTGACTATAATCAATGATATTAAGGGTGTAAAATCCGTTTGTTTCAGGCGCAAACACAAAACATCCAGTTTCGCTACCACCTTTAAATGTAGTATGATAAACCTCGCCAACACCAATTTTTTCGACCGTTTTTGCCGAAATTGTTAAAGCAGGAGCAAAAAACGAACCTAGTAACAAAACAATGCTTAGCACAATGCTTACTACATATTTTTTAAAACTCAACATTTACAACACCTTTTAACATTTTTTACTATTTATATTGTATCATATATCAGTAAAAAAACAATAATAATTTTTAAAAAAACGAAGGCACCTTTCACAAAAGGTGCCTTCTAAATATTCGATTTAAAAATCAGCTATTAAAGAATGTCTTTTTTAAATATGTTATACATAATTTGCGCAACTTCGCAACGCAATGCATTACCATAAGGTACTAAAGTAGTTGCTGTTTTACCGTTTATAACACCCTTGTCAACAGCCCAAAGAACTGACTCTTGTGCCCAGTCTGATACATTTTTAAAGTCAGTATACTTTTTCTTTATAGAATTTGCTGATGCTGTTGTGTAATCGGTTTCTGCACATCTGTATTTAGCATAGCGATAAAGGAACGCAACCAACTGTTCACGAGTGATTGTATCACCAACACCGAAACTACCATCTTGATAGCCAGATACTATTCCACACTCATATCCCCAGTTTATGGCTGCTCTGTAATAGCAGTTAGGATCTTTACCTGTGGTAGGAACATCAGTAAATTCACTGTCATAGTCATACCAATCAAGATAAACACCATCAAGTCTAGCAAGCATTACCAAAAAGTCTTGACGTTGGATATTGTCACCAGTACCAAAACGGCTTGTACCGCCGTAACCTGACATTATGTTTTGTCCAACAACGTAGTGGATAGCATCATTATACCAGCCACCATTTGATGATGTTGCAGTATCGCTGAAAAGAACTTGACTATCTAATGAAAGCCAGAAAGTAATATCACTTGAATAGATATTTATATATTCATAATTAACAGCAAGCACATATTCCTGACCACCTATCAAAGGCCAAGATTTTCTGTCATTATCAAACTCTACAATATTATTTTGTGAATCAAGAATTTCAAATGACCAATAGTCTAATTTATCACTAAAACTATCATAACTTCTTAGACTATATGAACCTGTGTAATTAGTTTTTATTCTGTAAAATCTGTCTTGCTCGCCACCTTCATTTGGAAGGTAACAATTTTGATTTCCTGATACAGCACTTAAATAACTAAAATATTCAGTCAATGTTGGCAAATAAACATATGATATTGATTCAACACCATTATAGTTTGTTACAACAGGAGTTTTACCACCCTTTACTAACCAGTAACCATTTACATATATTTCTTCAGTCATAGCGTATGAGTATGGTGGTTCATAACCGTTTTTACCAAACCATGTATAAGAATAAACAGATGTAGTACCGTTTGTAAAGGTTACCTTATAGTTACAGTAACTTGAATGAAATCTATCAAAAACATTAATATCATAATTCAAGCCGTTAAATTCTACGTTTTTGATTGCTTTATCGTTTTTGCTGATTAGCACATTACGAGTTATTGTAGACTCGTCACCATATTGGCTGACAGCAAAATAATATGTAGTGTTTGTTTTTAGATTGAATGTCGCCTTATTGCTAGGAATCCACTCGCCATATTCATCAATATATTCTGTGTCATGATAACCATAAACTATATCACCATTAGAAGCATTATATACATTTATATATGAACTAATTGTGTTGTTGAATGTAATTGTATAGTCGCCGGTAGTAGTTGGTGTGTAGCTAAACCATGTATATTCATCATACGCAAAAGTAGCTGTTTGATAGCTTGAAGTAAGTGTAGGTGGTGTAAAATCAACACTCTCTAAAGATACATCAACACTGCCTGGGTAAGAAACAGTGATATAATCGCCCCAAGCATCATAATCTTCTTCAAAATAACTCAACCTTAGCAGATGTTCACCAGCTGGAATAAAAATCATCTCAGAAGTATACTCATCTATATAATCATTAACGTAAATGTATGCTGAATCATTCCGTTCATCATATATAAAAGCCCATAATATATGTTCGCCATCGTAATTATCAACAATATTTAATTGATAAAAGCCACTTTCTTCAACATCGAAATAAACTTCAGTGCCTTCACCTGTCCACTCAACTGTGTTAGTTTCATCAACAGGAAAAACCTCAATCTCGGATACTGCTGCTGAAACAGCGGCTGCGGGTGAAAAAGCAAAGCCAACAACAAGCACCAACGCCAACGCTAGACTAGCGAATGCTGATGTATACTTTTTCAATGATTTTTTGATTTGTTTTTTCATAGTATACCTCCTAAATTTTAAGACTTTTGTTTTTAAAAGTCTGAATATACATATTTTACCACTACTTAAACTAAATTTCTAATTACGGTTTTGTAACTTTCAGTTCAAAAATTGGTCTAATTTGGCAAATTGCAAGTCATCAGAATTAGCGAATTTGCTTGCATCAAAATGATTTATACCATCAAGCAATGAAGCAAATCCTGTATTGGTATATTCTGTGACTTGTTCCAATTTTATAATTGTTTGGTCGTAACCGATATCATCTAAAATATAGTCCATTTTTGTGTTGTACGAAATCGGCAATACCTTTTTGCCATAAGCCAACCCTAAAACAACCGAATGCAACCTTGTACCGATTACATACTCAGCAGTTTCAATCGCATTTAGCACCTGCTGTTTAGTATCGATGGTATAATTCATAGCGACAATTTTTTCACGCATTCCATCAGGCAAACGACAGAGCAAATCATGTAAAAATACACCATCGCCCTCAAACGCGCAAAATCCCAAAAGAGTTACCGCTTTGCCGCATGATACTAAATCCTCAACAGTTTTTACCAACGCATCAAGATAGGCATTACCTACCTGTTCCGAAATTCCGCGACCGGTAGCAAAAGGATTTATTACCGATATTGCCACGCTTCCATCAACTTGCGCTTCGGTTTGAGCTTTGTACGAAAACAGTACATCCGGAGCATAGCGAACGTTTTTCATGCTGACAAATTGCTCGTAGGAATATTTATCTCTAAAGCAAATATCCTTAAACTTTTTAAACTGGCGAATCCACATATTTTTAAACTCTTGGGTTTTATAAGCGCCAAAATTACAAGAAAGGGAATAAAATGGTTTAAAACATTGTTTGCGTCTTTTTCGAATCTTGTAATCTAACTTATAGTCATTTACTTCTTGGTATATAGAACCGCCAATATGCACCGTAGCTTTGCTGCGTTTTAGCAATAATAATTCAAACAAATCTTTAATTTTAAACTTGTCGCCTATGCGATTAATTTTTTGAACAAGTTCATCATCGGTTGAATAGAACTTCACATTATCAAATTTTTCAAAAAATTCGCGATACTCTTTACAAAAATAAACCGAATAAACCAAGAACATCGCATCAGGATAACGCGATACCAACTTTTCAAAGAACAAATCATCGCCCAAATTGATAGCATAATACCCATAAAGCATTACGCTTTTACGGTACTTTTTTCCGCTTTTACCCCTCTTTGAATAAAAACTTTTTATTGTTTTTAACAAACTTAAAATCTTTTTTACAATTCTTATTACAGTATATAACAATGTCTTGTTAAGTAATTTTTGCTTATGAGCGATAATTAAATTAAGATTTTCAATCTCGTTTCTAAATTGACATATAATTTCTTCTTTAGTGTCAATTTCGGTCTGTTTGAATTGAACTATCTCTTCTTTAGCATCAATCTCAGATTGTTTTTGCTGAATGATTGATTCTTTTTGATCTATAACATTATCTTTTGTTTCAATTTCTGCCTGTTTTTGCTGAACTATTTCTTCCTTAGCATCAAGTTCGGCACGCATTGCCTGAACAACATTTTCCTTGGCTTCAATCTCGTTTTGTTTGTGGTTTACCAAGTCTATATAGTACGAAAGATCTTCACCTTTTTTAGCAATATCAGCACGCAATTCCTCAATATGTGAAGTAAGATATTGTTCTTTATCTTCAAGATTTGAAACTATTTTTCTTAATTCTTTTGATTCGTTTTCATCATAAAACGCCGGTGTTGTTTGCAATTTGTAAAAATCTCTTATAGTAAACCCGAATTTATCTCTTGCTAATTCAACATACTTTTTATCTTCAAAAAGTTTTGAAAGCATAGATATAGAAAGAATTTTATTTTTTGGCGAATGTATTGCCGAAAGACCATCTTGTAACAAAAATGCTTTTTCAAGTTTAATTTCTTCAGGGGTGTGTTCGCCTTTTAGTATCAATCGATCTGAAAACGCCTCTAAAAACAAGTCATCAGAACAGTCTTCAATCATACGATAAATTATTCGTATAAACTCGGTGTTATGAGCAACCATTTTTTCTTCGTTTAAGCTGCTGTTATGTTCAGTATCATTGTATATTCGTCTATATTTAGCTAAACACTCATCAATTACATGAATTGAATATTTTAGAACAAGTCTTGTCCAATAATCGAAATCGTGCAAATAACAAAGTGACAAATCATGAAAACCTATATCATCAATTACACTTTTTCTTAATGTAGCACCGGTATGTGAAAGATGATTTAACTGGTCAAAAAACAAGCGTACAAAATCAGCCTGAGTTTTAGCGGTAACTTTGAAAACGTTGTCTACATAAGAATCTTCAACTTCATTGCTGTTTTCATCAATAGTTGAAAGGCGACAAAAAACAGCGCCACATTCGGGGTGAGCTTCTAAATAGCCGACAGTTTTTTCAATTAAATCCGGATTTAAAACATCATCCGCATCGGTATGAACCATATATTCGCCACGAACTTTGTGATAGCATTCGTTATTGGCGTTTGATATATGGCCATTGTTTTGGAGCGTATACAGCTCGATACGAGGATCATCAAACCCTTTTACAATTTCTGCGGTAGCATCAGTAGACGCATCATTTACAACAATGATTTGTAAATTTTTATAAGTCTGATTTATTACCGAATTTAATGTTTCGGCAATGAATTTTTCGCTGTTATATGCGTTAATTGTAACGCTTACAAGTTTGTTCTGATTCATTGATTTTTTCCTTTTTATAAAATTAAAGCAAAACCTTCCAAAATCATATTAACATTTTAATACAATTTTGTCAACGCGAAGCAATTTTGACTAATTAAACTCAAATTTTTGATTCGAGCCTTTAATCGATTCTACACCGTTGTAAAGCACAACTACGTAATCCGGTTTTTCCGTTTTTATATATTCATAAACATTTATTTTTTCGCCAACAAAATAATCAAAATCACGTATATCTACAACATGTAATTCCGATGTATTAAGTGCCAAAAACGGAGTCAAAGCACAAGCAAACGAATCCCTGATTAGTAGAATTTTTTCACCGTTTGGATTTAGTTCATTTTTTATGATTTGCAGTCTAAAGTCGCCACCACTATAAGTAGCATAGGGATTAAGATTGTAATAATCTTTTTGTTGCACATATTCTATATACATAACAGTTTGTGTAAAATCACCACTACGTGTCTGGCTTTTTAGGGGTTGTTCCTCGACTAGTTTGGTATCGAATTTGGGAGTAATAATATCAATATCATCGGCCCCACCCTTTGCAAAATAAAGTCCTGTTTTTTTACCATAAGAACCTAAAAAATAATTATTATATGTCTTTATATTGTAATTAGTTAAATCCAAAAAATTAGTATCATATTTAAAATTATAAAACTCATTTAACTTTTTACACACTTGTTCATTAGCCCAAAAAGCTGTTTTAGGAGTCCAATGATGATCGGTTACAAAAAACAGTTCTTCGCTATATTTATTTTCTTTTACTAATTTATTTGTAAGATCAAGCATTGGAATTTTTGAAAGTTCCATTTTATTTATAAAACGATCATAATTATCTGTTCTATGATCATCAACGTTTTTGGGCAAAGAAACACCATATCCTTTTTGTGGTGCCGCTACATACAAAAATTTAGACTGTTCTTCAGCAGTAAAATTATACAAATTTTGTATTTTTTCAACCACTTGGTCAAGCTCGTTATCGCTTATATAGTCTTGTGGTTTGACCAAGTAACCATTGTCGGTTTTTACTATAACATCCTCATCTTTTGTTATTATTCTTGTGTTGATTATATTGTCTTTTAAAGAATTAATATTCATTAAAACATCACGATATCTAATCTTTTTAGAAGCAATATTTTCAACGTCATCCTTAAATTCGATAAAAGAATTAAAGAAACTATCAGTCTTACATTGTTCGGTAAAATCTTTTGTTGCTGAAAACAAGTCCTCTAAATACAACGAGTTAAAACCAAAGATGATAATTAAAAAAGATGCTATAAATAAAATTATATTTTTATTAAACCTCTTCATAATTGTCCTCTGTTTAAAAATTAAAGTAAATAAACGGATTATATGCGCTACTTGCTAAATTGGCAAGTGATAAAACGAACAAAATAACGAGCGCTATATTTTTTACTATTTGGTAAAAAGCTTTTTCTGATATTTTGCTTTCTATTTTCTTTATAACTGGTACTGATAGTAAAATTCCCGTACCAAGTATAATCGCATATTGTTTTAAAGATGCTAAAAACGATGAATCGATAAACATATTTTTATTAAAGCCAAACATCGATTTTATATAATAAACTGCGCCACCAAGGGTATTTGCCCTAAAAATCACCCATCCTAATACAACGAAAAACATTGTATATATCCACTTTAAAATCTTTAAATTTTTGGTATCAAATTTTGTGATTTTTTCAAAAACGATTAGCACAAAATACATTAATCCCCAAATTATAAAGGTAAAATTTGCGCCGTGCCATAATCCTGTTAAAAACCATACAACAAACAAATTAAAAATCATACGAGATTTTTTTACGCGGCTGCCACCAAGCGGAAAGTACACATAATCGCGGAACCAGGTTCCTAACGACATATGCCATCTGCGCCAAAATTCTGAAATAGAGGTTGAGATATATGGGTAATTAAAGTTTTCCAAAAAGTGAAAACCAAACATTTTACCAAGACCAATAGCCATATCACTGTAACCACT
Organism: Acutalibacteraceae bacterium; assembly: GCA_045646305.1. Lineage (GTDB taxonomy): Bacteria > Bacillota > Clostridia > Oscillospirales > Acutalibacteraceae > UBA737. Next base: position 2,466 of record JAZRKK010000061.1, on the reverse strand, counting down.
AAAATCAAAAAATATTTGCAAAGAATAAGCAATAGCGCCAAGCCAACTCATGCATACGGTTAGTGGCTCTTTAGTTTCGGCTGACAAAAAAGTCGAGTCAGCAATTAACGCAAAATAATTTGCCAACAACACTTTTTTTGAAAGACCCATTACAAATCGAGCAAAACCATCAAGAAAGTCATTGAACGTTTCTTTTCGATTGTTTATTTCCTCAGCAACAGTTTCATATCTTACAATAGGTCCAGCAATAAGCTGTGGAAAAAATGATATGTATAGCCCTACGCAAAGAATATCTTTTTGAACACCGGCTTTTTGACGATAAACATCAAACACATAAGACATTGCCTGAAATGTAAAGAAAGAAATTCCTATTGGCAAAGCAATTTGTGGAACAATGAAATTATGATTAAAAATTTTGTTTGCAACATCAACTGTAAACGAAAGATATTTAAAAACAAACAAAAGGCTTAAATTTACAACTACTGATGATGCAACAAACAATTTGCACAATGTAACTTTGGTTTTAAATTTATGTATCAAAAGCCCTAAAAACCAGTTAAATATGATAGATACCATCATAACCAAAACAAATTTTGGTTCGCCCCAAGCGTAAAAAAACAAACTAAAAATCAAAAGTAATATGTTTTGACATTTTCTGCTTTTTTTAAACACTAAATAATACAATGTAAGCACTATCGGTAAAAACAAATATATAAAAATCATGCTTGAAAAAAGCATTGTTGTTCTCCTCGCTTTCTTAAATATATATACTATAATTTTAGCATATCAACAGTGAAAAATCAATGCAAAACACCCACCTAATATAAAAGGTGGGTGTTTAATTTAATTCGTTATTACCAAGTTATCTCAATTACTATAGGCTCATCCGCATACTTGTCGGCATCTATGCCAAAAATATGTAGCAAATAATCTTGCTTGGTTTTATTCATATCAATAAATTCCGGTAAAAGAGTAAGATCATATTTTAGTCGCTTACCACTATTCATAAGAATTATTTTTTGGGGACTACTTGGATAATTTTTTATTGCAACCGAACTGGAAATAACACCCTCGTAAAAATGTAGGTATGTTTTTCCTTCTTTTGTAGTCGCTATGTATTTATTATGCCTTATGCCGTAATCTGTGCTATCCGCCTCGGCGCTTTCAAGGCAGCCATTCATACGATTATACCAGTCAGCAACTTTCATAAGATTTTGTTGGTACTCATCGGTTATAATACCATTTTTATCGGGACCTACATTAAGCAAATAACTAGCTCCCGCAGACATGTACCTGTCAATTGCACAACAAAGATGTCTTTTGGTATAAAAATCTTCGCCTTTGCGATAACCCCAGGATTGTGAACCTACCGAATTACACGCCTCGGTCATACGTGTAAAATGAGCGCTATTTGCCGCTTGATATTCACGCTCTGGAGTAGAAAAATCGCCCTCACTCCAACCACGATCATTTATGTAAATATTAGGTTGTAATTTTCTTACCAAATCATTAAGAGTAGGATCTTCTATCTGGGGTGGAATATCCCAAAACAGGGTGTAAATATCACCATAATTAGTGAGCAATTCGGTAATTTGAGCCTTAATAAATTCACGCAATTTTGTGGTATCTACTTTATCTTTATACTTAGCGCCCCATTGATGAGATAAACTATGAGGATTATAACCATACTCATAATGCCAGTCAGGATTGCTGTAATAAAGGGATAGCAACAATCCATGTTTCCGACACGAATCAGCTAACATTTTTAAAACATCCTTACCATAAGGTGTGTTCATAATATTATAGTCGGTTTGTTTTGTGTCCCACATACAAAATCCATCATGATGCTTTGCGGTAAAACAAATATATTTCATGCCACTTTTCTTAGCAAGTAGCACCCATTTTTCAGGGTCGTATTCACTAGGATTAAACTGCATAGCCATTGTTTCATAATCATCACGTGGGATATTATATCTTGCAAGAGCTTGTTCATGAAGACCTAGCGTTGCATAAGGTCCCCAATGAATAAACATACCAAATTTGTTATCAAACATATTTACTCCTATTAAAATCTATTTAGTACTTTTAAAACTAAATAATATTTTCTTTTAAAACTCGTTTTGCCCTTTTTAACGCAGCTGCCGTATGAATCGGTTTTTGCTTTTTGGCTGGATTTTTCTTAATATTGATAGTACTCACAAACACACTTCCTCTTTTTTTACAAGACAAGGTGACTTGCTTATTTGTTTTTAATATATGCTTAATAATTTAAAAAGTCAATAACATTTTATGATATTTAAAAAATCAATAAAACCCACTTGGTGTTTGAACAAGTCCAGTAAAAACGGACAATAGAAAAAAGAACCCTCCTATGGTAGAATTAAACTATCATAGGAGGAATTTTTATGCCTAGAAACTACAGACATTTGAAAGAATATGAGAAAGAAATATTAGAATTAAAAACAC